>CAMDDX010000109.1 GCA_945893075.1 Planctomyces sp. SH-PL62
AACGCCGCTTCGGAACTCAGCCAGACGCCGATGTTCATCGACGATCAACCGGGCCGCTCGATGCCGCAGATCAGCGCGGTCGCGCGGCGGCTGCAACGCCGCTTCGGATTGGGGCTGATCATCATCGACTATTTGCAGCTCATCGAACCGGAAGACCGGCAAGCACCGCGCGAACAGCAGATCGCTCAGATTACGCGGCGGCTCAAGTTTCTCTCCAAGGAACTGCACATTCCGGTCATCGCCTTGGCCCAGCTCAATCGCGGAGTCGAGAACCGCGAAGACAAGCGACCGCGATTAGCCGACCTCCGCGAAAGCGGCGCGATCGAACAAGATGCCGACGTCGTCATCTTTCTACATCGCCCCGACATGTACGACCCCGAAGACCGCCGCGGCGAAGCCGACCTGATCGTCGCCAAGAACCGCAATGGGCCGATCGGCACCGTGACCTTGTCGTGGCTCAGTGAATCCATGCGATTTGGCGATCTCGCGCACATCCACGAACCCGCCGGTGGTTTCTTTGGCGGCAAGACCGGTGGTCTCGACCGATAGGACGGCAAAGTAGACGAGTCACGGAGAGGCTGTGAATTTTTAGAGCCGCGACCGTCAGGGAGCGGTCCTAAGTCCTTATCGATCACCACTCCCTTACGGTCGCGGCTCTAAATCTTCACAGCCTCGGAGTGACTCGTCTACTTTTCTGGCGTCACGATTCCGTCTCGCTCCGCAAGGCGGCGAGCGGTGCGAACGCCGGATGCGAGCGCGCCTTCCATCCAACCGACGAAGGCGTAGCAAGTATGCTCGCCGGCAAAGTGGAGATGGTCGTGGTGACCGCGATCCAACAGAGGTCCGACGGTCGTGACTTGGCCGGGAGCGGGAAACGAATATGTGCCGCGTGCCCACGCGTCGCTCACCCAATCCACGAACCGACCCGATGTGATGGCCTTGGTCGCACCGGGATAAAGTCGATCCAAGGCGGCTCGGCAACGAGCGTCCCGTTCCGCAACCGGCCAGCCACGACATTCGTCGGCCGCTCGGCCGCCGGCGAAGGCCACGAGTGCGTGCGGACCCGCGTCCCCTTGCCCGGCGGTCGTCTCCCAGGTCAATTGAATTGGTCCGCGACACATCGCGTTCGGCTGACGTTGCAAGTCGTTCCAGATCGGCTGGTCGAAGACCGCCAGGTATTTCGTGCTGGCAGCCATCGGCACGGTCAATTGCGGTGGCAACGGGGGATCGAACGCGATCTTGTTCCATGTGCTCGGCGGCACCGTGAGCACCACGTCATCCGCTTCGATCGTCGTGCCGTCAGCCAATTCGACGATCACGATTTTGTCGCGCAACCGAATCGCCTGCACCGGCGTGTCGAGCCGCACGGCGGATTGACCGCGCTGGCTGACCAGCGATTCGGCGAGCTTCTCCGCAAGCTGCTGAGTTCCGCCGACGCAGTGCAACGTGTCGGTCTCGTCCCAGAACTTTTGCAGTCCGCCGCCGCGAACGATCGCCAAGATGCCCAACCAACTTTGCCACGCCGGAATCAAACCGTTGATCCCGGTCCACTGAATCTCGATCAGCTCTTGGCACCGACGATCAACATCAAGCTGCCGAATCCAGTCGTCAAGTGACCGAGCATCAAGCTGTTTCGCATTCGGACTAGCCCACGGCCGGAAGGGATCGATGGCTTCCGCTTCGGCGTTGATGCGTTCCAAGGCCGACCGCATCTCGGTCCAAACCATTCGAGCGGAATCGGGCGTGAGTAACCCGCCGTCCAGCGCAATCACATCGCACGGATTCCAGGGCATCTCGACGAATCGCAACCCAAATCGTTTCGCGTAGGCCATCCACGTCGGCTGATTGGGGCCAACCAGTTCGCCTCCCCCTTCAACCGTTTTGTCTTTGATCAGATCACGAAACGTGAGCACCCGACCGCCGACCCGATCGCGAGCCTCCAAGACCGTGACGCGATAACCAGCCGCTGCCAATTCGTCCGAGCAGGCCAATCCGGCGAAGCCCGCGCCGACGACAACGACTCGCGGCAAGTCCGCGTTCGCCGGAGCGGCACGGCAAGAATCGAGAGTCAACAAACCACTGGCCGAGGCCAACGCGGCTTTCAACACATCGCGCCGAGTCGGCGCATCGGGCCAGTGAGCGTGTTGATTTTGAAGACTTCGATAGATCGAGAAGAACATGCGTGTTTCTCTCCTTCTCCGAGAGGTTGCGAGAATCTCATTGATGCAGATGGTTCTCGGCTGACGTTCCGAGCGTCTAACAATACGAAGCGACCTCGCGCGTTCGAATGCGAGTCGCAGGAGCGACTCGCCTACGTAGCTCAGTCGCTCCCGCGACTGAGATTTCATTTTGAGAGATGCTGTCAATAATCCGCGATGGACCCATCCGGATTTCGCCCGCGAGTCGGCCATTCCGGTTTGCTCGGCGTCTTGGCGATTTCCGCCAGCTTCGCCTCGTCAATCTCGCAGCACAGGCCGACCCCTTGAGGCAGCGAGGCGTAGCCGTCTTTGTCGATCGACCAATTCTTCGTCACGAGACCCGGTGGCGAGATGCTCGGGTAGTACTCGTGGATCAAGTAGAACGGCACCGCCGCGCTGCAATGCAGACTGGCGGTCGCGCCCAGATCGGTCGTCACACAATGCGGAGCAATCGGAACGTGATACGCCTCGCCGAGAATCGCGATCTTCCGAAGCTGCGTGATGCCGCCGGTGTGAGCGCAATCGACTTGCAGGATGTCGGCGCAGCCTTCGTGCAGATACGTGATGACGTCCCAGATCGTGCGAGCTTGCTCGCCGACCGCCAGCGGGATGCTGATGTGTTGCTTCAGCCGCTTGAAGACTTCGATGTTGCCGGGGACGGCCGGTTCTTCGAGGTACAGCACGTCATACGGCTTGATCGCGTTGGCGAACTGAATCAAGAACGGCGGTGGCATCGCGCAGTGCGCGTCGAACATCACGATCCCGTCCGGCCCGACTTGCTTGCGAGCGTTCTCGACCGACTTCACGAACCCTTCGATCTGTTGCGGAGTGCCAGAGAACGGCTGCGGCCCGCATCCGACTTTGGTGGCGTTCGGCGTCGGATAGAACCGCAGCTTGTCGCGTGTCGGTCCGCCTAGCAGCCGATAGACCGGCACACCCCACAGCTTGCCGGTGATGTCCCACAGGGCCATGTCGATGCCGGCCAGCGTGTGCGTCATGAACGGCCCGCCGCGCATGTCGCGATGCGAGCGATAAATCTTCTGCCACAGATGCTCGATCCGCGTCGGGTTCTCGCCGTCGAGCAATTCAAACATCGACTTCGCCAGCAGCGCTGCGACATACGGTTCAAGCTGGTCGATCTCTCCCCAGCCGGTGACGCCGTGATTGGTCTCCAGTTTGAGAAACACTTTCCGCTGCATCGGCGTGGCGGTGAGCTTCGTGATCTTGATCGTCGTCGTCCTGTCGCCGACGTTCGCCGCCGGGTTGTTCGAATCATCCACGCCGAACGCCTCGTTGAATCGCGGCCCGAAACTGCTGGCCGCGAGTCCTCCTGCCGCCATCGCACCGAGCGAAGTCAGCCAGTCACGTCGATTCGTCATGTCGTTGCTCCCGGAGGGGGGTGGTCTGGTCCAAGACATCGAGCCGCGACAGCTCGGTGAGCGCTCAATCGTGACGATTGCGAGAAAAACAGCAATCGTTTCGCTATCGAGCTGCGGATCGATGGCGGGGGCGTCGTATCTCGTCTGCCTTTTTTCGGTCAGTGATCTGGCATAGCCTGTTGTGACCTTACTGAACGCAATCGTGGTACGGGGGCGGCAATGAGCAATCTCTTCCTCTCGCACAGCTCGCAAGACGACCCCTTTGTGCGCGATCTCCGGCAGGCGCTCGGTGACCTGGACCAGGAGGTGTGGATCGACTCGCGCGAGCTGCGCGGCGGCGACGCGTTGTGGCCGGAGATTCAACAAGCCATCGACGAGGCGTCGGCGTATGCCGTCGTGGTCAGTCCCGAGTCGTTGCAATCGAAATGGGTCGGCAAGGAATTGACGTACGCGCTCGAAGTCCAAAAGACACGAGGCAAAGACAACTTCCCGGTCATCCCGCTGTCGCTCAACAAAACCAAGCTCGGTGTGTTGGAAGAGTTCTTCGGTGACGAGCCGATCTACATTCCGGTCAGCAGCGATGCCGGCGGGGTCGAGGGGGCGTTGAATGCGATTCTTGTGGCGATGGGACTTCGGTTGCCTGCCGACGTATACGACGCGCCGCAGCCGCCGGCCGAGCCGTTGGAAGAACTCGTCCTCGAACTGATCGACATGAAGTTTCACGAGCACGAGGGAATCCGCCGTGCGTCGGCTCGTGCCCGGCTCGTTTATGAACCGGCCACGCCGGGGCAGCCGCACGTCCACAGCGTGCAGTCCTGGCGTCTTATTGCTCCCATCGGTCCCATCGAAGCCGACCAACTCCGCTGGTATCTCGAAAAATACGCCGTCTGGCCCAGCCAATTCTTCAAAGACCGTGCGCAGAGCATCGTGGACAACCTCGTGAAGTGGGGTCAGCTCTTGCATGAGAAGGCGATGCCGGTCATCCACACGACGAACGTCATGAATGCCTGGGCAAACATTGGCGATCATGCGGGCCGTCGGTTTTCGGTGCATGTCGATACGGCGCTGGAAGCGGGTGCGTCCGAGGCGGACGTGACGACCACCAAGGAAGCGGCCACGCTGCTGCTCGGTCTGCCGTGGGAACTGTTGCACGACGGCGACGGCTTTCTGTTTCAAGGGGCGAAGCCGACGCGCGTCCGACGGCGGCTGCCGAACACGCGAGTGCTCGACGTCCCGGTGGTCGCCACGCCGATCCGCATCTTGTTGGTCACCGCGCGGCCGGAGGATGACGCTTGCGGCTACATCGACCATCGCGCGAGTGCTCTGCCGCTGGTCGACGCGATGGAGTCGCTCCCCGGACTGGTCAAGATTCATGTCCTCAAACCCCCGACCCTGTCCGCCTTGAGCGACGAACTCGATCGAGCACGCCGCGTTCGTCAGCCGTATCACGTCGTCCACTTCGACGGACACGGTGTCTATGACCGTCACGTCGGACTCGGTGGTCTGTGCTTTGAACACACGGAGGACATCGGCCTGCTCGATCGGCGACGTCACGTCACCGTCTACACCAGCGAACTCGGTCCGCTGCTGCGCGATCACCGTATCCCGCTGGTCTTCCTCGAAGCCTGCCAGACCGCGCAGTCCGAGAAGGCGTCCGAGTCGGTCGCATCGGAACTGTTGAAGGTCGGTGTCGCTTCCGTCGTCGCGATGAGTCACAGCGTGCTGGTCGAGACCGCGCGGCGATTCGTCGCCGCGTTTTACGCCGCACTCGCTCGCGGAACCCGCGTGGGAGACGCCATGCTCGCCGGCCAGCGAGTGCTGAACGACAACAAGTCGCGCGGCCGCATCTTCGGCGCGGGAGAACTGATTCTGCACGACTGGTTCGTCCCCGTCCTCTTCCAAGAAAAGGAAGACCCACAACTCTTCCGCACCACACCAACGCCGCAGACGCAGGCGGATGCCCAGCGACGGCTGAAGAAGCGACTCGGCGAACTCCCCGACGAACCGGCCACCGGCTTCATCGGTCGCAGCCGCGAGCTGCTGGCGCTCGAGCGGCTGCTCCGCCCCGTAGCCACGTTCGCCAGAACGTGGGAAGCCGCGTCACCCACCCCCCACGTTCTGGCGAACGTGGCTACGGCAAACGTCGGCTCGCGTTACGCCGTCATCCGTGGCCAAGGTGGCGAAGGCAAAACCGCGCTCGCTGCCGAGTTCGCCCGCTGGATGGTCCGCTCGCAACAGATACGCCGCGTGGCGTTCGTCTCGGTCGAGTCGCACAGCAACGTGATGGCGGTGCTCGATGCCCTTGGCCGTCAGCTCGTGCCGGGTTACTCCGTCGCCACGTTCAAAGAGTTCGAGCAAGCGATCCTTCCCGTCGAGCGAGTCCTGACCGAGCAATCCACGCTGCTGATCGTGGACAACATGGAAAGCATCCTGCTCCCCCCGTTCGTAGGATGGCCGCCCTCGGCCGTCTCTCACGACCAAGAACGGACGGCCGAGGGCGGCCATCCTACGGCGGAGTCCGCGCTCTCTGAGGAAATGCGCCGCGAGTTGACCTCGATCCTGCAACTCTGCGCCCGGTTGAACGCGCACGGCGACACGCGGCTCGTCTTCACCAGCCGCGAGCCATTGCCCGCCCCGTTCGACGCCGAGTGTTCGCGCCGCGAGCTACACCAACTCGCCCGCGAAGACGCCGTGAAGCTGGTCGAGCGCGCGTTGAACACTAACCCGAAGCGCGAGCGAGGGCTTCCGGCCACTGACGCGGATTCGAGTGCAGCCGACGATGCCGCGAGCGAAGCGATCGAGCGACTCGTCGACGCGGTCCACGGTCACGCTCGGACGTTGGCGCTGCTGGCCCCAGCGCTGCGAAGCCAGGGTGTCGAATCCACCCGCGCCGCGCTGGTCGAACTGATGACCCAGATGGAGCAACAATTCCCCGGCAACCGCGAGCGATCCCTCTTCGCCAGCGTCGAACTCTCCCTCCGCCGCATGTCCCCCGCCAACCAAGAGCGAGCAAGCGTGCTCGGCGTGTTTTACGGTGGAGTCGATCTCGACGCGTTGCGTCACATGATGCAATGGGAAAAGTCCGACGTCGCCGCGTTGGCGGGGGAGTTGGTCGCCACGGGACTGGCGACACCGAATAGCTACAACCATCTCACACTCAACCCTGCGCTCTGCCCCTACCTGCGCGGACGAATGTACGCGGCGGAGCGCGAGCCGCTGACCGTCCGCTGGGTCGAAGCGATGCGCGCGTATGCCGAGTTTCTCTGGAAGCAGAGCTTCCAGAACGCCGAACTCGCGGCAACGCTGACGGTATTGGAACTGCCAAACTTGTTCGTACTGCTCGACCTCGTTTACGCGGCGGGGGCCGCGGAGGAGACGATCGCTCTGGCCACGTCGCTCTACAGCCTGCTGCAAAGGCTCGGTAAGCCACGACTGCTGGAGCGTGTAGGGCAGGTCCGCGACGCCGCTGCGGCGGCACTCGGCGACGCCTGGACTCATGCGCGGTTCGAGTCGACGCGGACCCGCATCGAACAGCAGCTCACCACCGGACAATTGCGCGAAACGTTGGTCGGCGCGCAACAGTTGCTCGACCACGCCCGGACAGCGGGCAACCATGCCTATCCCCGTTCCGAGTACGATCTGGCGACGGCTTGCTTCCTCCTGGCCCGCGTGCTGAAGACGGCCGGCGGTTCGGAACAGGCGCTGCCGCTGCTCGATGAAGCCCGCCAGCGCTTCGAGGCGTTCGAAATACGGGAGCCCGGTTGCGGCGCGGACCAGATGGCGTCCGTGTGCTTCTCGGAGCAAGGCGAATGTCTCGATAGACTACAACTTTTTGACAAAGCCGCTACCGCCTACGAAGAGAAGATTCGGCGCGGTGAGCAACTCGGTGACGACCGCGGCGTTGCGGTTGCGAAAGGCAACTTGGGGACGACACGTATGAATCAAGGCCGCTATGAGGAGGCATTGGCGGCGCTGGCCGAAGCGTGTGAGCGATTCACGCAGTTGAACGAACCGGGCACCGTAGCCGGGATCTGGCAACAGACCGGCAACGTGTATCAGATGGCGAACCAGCCGGAAGTGGCGGAGGATGCCTATCGAAAATCGCTCGCGATTAACGTGCAACTCGGCGAAGTCGCCGGGCAGGCACTCACGCTCAATCAACTTGGAACCTTGTATGACCGTGTTCTTGGCCGACCGGAAGACGCGGTCCTCTTTCTCCGGCAAGCCGCCGACAAGTTTGTCGAGCTTCAGGATGCGGCAAACGAAGGCCTCGCACGGAGCAATCTGGCCAACGCCCTCCGCACGCTCCGCCGCCTGGACGAAGCGCGGCAGGAAATCCGCCGGGCGATCGAATGCAAAACGCAGTTCGGTCACGCCTCTCAGCCGTGGAAGTCCTGGGACATCCTCGCCGGCATCGAGACAGACGCCGGCCATCCCGCCGCCGCTGCGGAGGCGCGGCGCAAGGCCCTCGACAGCTACCTCGCCTACCGCCGCGACGGCGGCGAGAACCACTACCCCGAGGGCCGCATCGCCCTTGCCGTGACCGAGTCCCTGCTCGCCAACGACGCCCCGACCGCCGCGTCCCTCCTCCAGCAACTCGCCGCCGATCCCGACGCTGCTGGGCCAGGTCTCACCTTCGTCCGCGCCCTCCAAGCCATCGTCACCGGCAGCCGCGACCGCACCCTGGCCGATGACCCGCAGTTGAACTACTCGATGGCCGCCGAAATCCTGTTCCTGATCGAAACGCTTGAGGGCGAATAGGGCCGGGGTCGGGTGTTCGGTTTTTCGGAATTGGCGGGAGGAAAGCGTGATTCGTGAATCGACTCGAATCCCGCAAATTTCGAAAAACCGAACACCCGACCCCTCAGGCGAAACTGTGATACATTCCCCGCCCTTTGCCCGTGGGTCTTCAACGAGGCTCGGCGTTTCCGAAAGGCCGGGCCTCTCAACTCCAGAGAATTCTTGCCTCGATGTCGTCTCATTTTCTGTTCATCGTCTGCCAAGTCGGTTCCGAAGCCACCGTCAAAAACGAGGTGGTCCGAAAGTATCCCAGCTTTCGGTTTTCGTTTTCGCGGCGAGGGTTTCTCACGTTTCGCATTCCCGACGAGGTCACTCGCGATCGCAAGTTTGAATTGAACTGCGCGTTTGCTCGGACCTGGGGTTTCTCGCTGGGCAAAGCGGTCGGAACCGATGGGCAGCAGTTGGCACTCGATTTCTGGAAGCCATACGTCGAGCGTTACCCGGCGGACGTGCTGGCTCAGTTCCAGCATCTGCATGTCTGGCAGCGCGATCGCTTCGTGCCGGGGGACTCCGACTTCGAACCGGGAATCACCCCGCTGGCCGAGGGGATCGGCGAGCTGATCCTGGAACATCAGCCAAACGTGCAGACTGTCGCCCACCGACTTAATGAGCCGGAGGGCGCTAGCCCCCGGTTGGATTCGCCACAGAGTCCGGGGGCTAACGCCCTCCGGCTCGCCAGCACCAGCGCCACTTGGTCGCTGGCGTTGAATGAAGACGCTCAGGTGGACGATCGAGTTTTGGATTGCGTCATCGTCGAACCGAACGAATGGTGGTTCGGTTGGCATCGAGCCAGCACCGTCGAGACTCGCTGGCCGGGAGGCGTGCCGGACATCGACTCGCCGGAGAACATGATCTCGCGCGCGTACTACAAGATCGAGGAGGCAATACGGTGGTCCGAGCTGCCTATTCAATCGGGCGATCGGTTCGTCGAGATCGGCAGTTCTCCGGGAGGCTCATGCCAAGCGTTATTGAACCGCGGTTGCCTCGTGACCGGCATCGACCCCGCCGAGATGGACCCGCTCCTGCTGGCGAATCCGAACTTCACGCATCTCCGGTCACGTGCAAAGAAAGTCGAACGAAACGACTTTCAATCGTTTCGCTGGCTGGCGATGGATGCGAACGTCGCTCCGAAATACACGCTCGACACGGTGGAGGCGATCGTGACTCAACCGGAAGTGCGCATCGAAGGTTTACTGCTAACGCTCAAGCTGACCGACTTGGCTCTGGCCGCCGAGTTGCCATTGTTCCACAAACGCATCCGCTCGTGGGGCTATCGCCGCGTGCGTGCTCGGCAACTGGCGTTTAATCGCCAAGAAGTCTGCGTGGTTGCCACTGACTTGGGGCGTTCACCCGGATGATTCATGGCCCCGTAGCCACGTTCGCCAGAACGTGGGTTGTTCGCAGGTGCGCCCACGTTCTGGCGAACGTGGCTACGAAGCTCGGCCGACCTTTCGTGGTCCGCTCACGAACGGGCTGTCTTTCAGAAAGAAGCGCAGTTCCAAGCCGTGGCCCGACGTCACCCCGATGCGCGGCGACACGACGATCTGTTGATCGCTGACCACGGCATCGTCGGGCTGCTCAATCCAGATACGAGTCCCACGCGTGAGATCCCAGCCGTCTAAGCGTCGATCCACGTCGAACGCTTGGCAAAGTCGCGCGGGTCCGCGAGCCAAATCAATCGACTGGCACCGACGACGTTGCTGCATCAGTTCGATCCCGTGCAGCGGCATCACCGCTCGAATGAGCACGGCGCTGGCGATGCCGCGCGATTCCGTCACGGCGTTCAGGCAATGCCGAGCGTGAATCGGATAGACGTACAACAATCCCGCGCGGCCGAACATCGTCGCGTTTTTGCGAGTCCTCCCGCGAAACGAATGCGACGCGGGGTCGTCCGCCGCGAGATAGGCTTCCGTCTCGACGATGACTCCGGAACACAAACCGTGTGAAGTTCGCCGAACGAGATGCTTCCCGATCAACTCACGAGCCACTGTCACGGGATCTCGGTGGTAGAAGCCTCTTGTCAGCAGAGTCATTGCCCAACTCTTCTTCGCATCAGAGTAATCAGAGAGTGCGACGCACGCGGCCGGCACACCCTATGGCGTCGGCAAGCGCCACACATGCAAGTCGTGGTGCTGGTCGTATTCGGATTGAGTGGTCAGCCGCCAGCCGGCTCCGGTGACGAGCGTGCGGCCGTCGGTGCTGACATCCCCTTGGCCGGTCCCCAATTCGTCAGTGGTCGCTTCGTCGAGTTTTTCAAAGGTCGAGCCGTCCCACAGACGGATGGTTTTGTCATCACCCAGCGTCAGCAGCCAGCGGTCGTTGTGTAGCGGGAAGAGGTTGGTCGTGGCGATCCCTTTGCCGGGGTGAGCGGCCCAGCGTTTCAACTCCGCACCCGTTTCGAGCGACCAAATCCGCACGAGGTTGTTGTCGTGCGTGCTCGCGATGCGCTGGCCATCCGCGAACAGCGCGAGCGACCGGAGCGATTGATACGGCTCGGTCCACGCGAAGCGTTTCACGACTTCTTTCTTCGCCCGATGCCACAACAAGAATTCCTTCTCGGCGTACGCGGCGACGAGCAGTCGTTCGTTGTCAGGTAACGGCACGATGACGGAGAGTTTTTGATCGTAGATGACTTGTGGCGGCGGCTTGATCTCGGACGCTCGCGGCTCAAAAAGCTTCTGAGTCGGCAGCGCCGTGCCGTTCGCCGCTTGAAATTCGTGCAAGACTCCGCGTTCATTTCCGACGAACAGAGACTGGCCGTCGTGCGAGAACGCCATCCCGCCCATCGAAGGCTGTTCTTTGATCTGGATGAATCGCTCCTGTTGCCCCGTGGCGACATCAAACAAGTACACGCGGTAATTGGACCCACCAACCGCCAGCCGTTTCCCGTCACGCGACAGCGCGAGATTGTTAAGCGTCTTGTCGGCACCCGCTCCTTCAAACTTCCGTACTTGCTCGCCGGTCTCGACATTCCACAGCCGAGCCGTCTGATCCCACGCCACGCTGACGAACTGTTTTCCATCCGGCAGAAACCGAATCCGCTTGATTGGCCCCTCATGCCCCTTGAGCAGCGGAAACTTTTCGTGCGGAGTGATCTTCGCGACGTCCGCGTTGACTTCCGGCTGAACGACGGCACCGCCGGTTGCCTGATTCCCGACTGGCACGATCGTCACGCGACGAATCTCGAACTCTCCTTGCGCTCCCAAGAACATTCGGGGCGGACCTGCGTCATTCCAAAGCGTGTGCAGCGAGAGTCGGTCGGGCGAGCCGGTCCAGTCGATGAGTTGTTTTTTGTACCGCTTCACGTGGATGCCCGTCTTGCGAACTTGAACGATCACTTCGGCGGCTTCGTTGACCTTCAGCGGCCAGTTGGGAACCGCAGTGCCGTTGTCCGACGGGACTTTGCCGTCGATTTGCTCCAACCCCCACAAGCCGCCGCGATTCTGGTAGCCGTCCATGACCAGGGCGGTACGCCGCCCACCGCTGACAAGACCCAGCACAAACGCATTTCCCGCCAGCTTCCCCGCGGACGTGCGCTCGACGTGCAACCGCACGTTGTATTCGGCGGGCACGTCAGCGAGGGGCAGAAAGAGCTTGCCGCCCGTCGTGCGCAGAATGCCATTGGTCATTGTCCACGAACCATTCGCCGTGTCGCGCGCCGTGTCGATGGACTGGAGCAAGTCGATGGCGGCCGTCGTGGAGAGTGTGTTCGCGGCACTGTCCACTCGCACCCACTTCGCGCCGACGATCTTGCCGCGATGGTTGTTGCCGGACGAATCTTTCAGCTCATCGCCTCTGCCTTCGTCGAAGCGATACAGGGCCAGCGTTTCCGCGTCGGGCAGCCACGTCTGTTGCGGAACAAAATCGGCTGCGTAACGCGCCGATCGCGAAACGCGAAAGGCTTGTATGCGGCCTTTGAAACGTGGCTGGCTCGGATGACCGTGGTAGCCGATGAGAAACCAAGGTTTGGACGAACCGTCCAGATTTCCTCGATGGAGCCCCTGAGGCATGACCTGTGAGCCGACCAGCTTGCCATCCACGAAGAGCAGGCCACGGTCTTTGTTCAAAACGCTGGCGACATGTTGCCAAACGCCGGGCTTTGCGGTGGCACGGCTTCTGACACCTCCTAACTTTCCATCCACACCCGTGAACTGCGTGAGGTATGCATCATTAGAAACCGAGAGCTGATCCGTTCCGAACGCGACGACACGCTGATGTGCTGTTTCTGCTTCGCTCCCGCCTGGCTGCAACCAAGCCTCAATGGTGACCAGGGACATATCCACCGGCCCCTTGAGCGTCGTGGCCACTTCCGCGGTCTGGCCATCAAACTCCAAGGCCCACTCGGACGCATCCGGCTCGGCGGCGCCATCTGCCCGCATCCACTTCGCGGCGACGATCTGGCCGTGATGGTTGTTGCCGGAGGAGTCCTTCAAGACCTCTCCCTGGCCTTCGTCGAAGTGGTACAGGGCGAGCGTGTCGGCGTCAGGCTCGAAGCGGCCTTTCGGCGTGAAGTCCTTGGCGTAGCGGGCGACGTTCGAGATGCGGACTTCGTCGATCTCGCCTTCAAAGAAACCCGCATAGCCCCCGCCGATCTGCCAGGGTCTCGTTGAAGGCGGCTTACCCAAAGTGACCAGTTCTTTGGTGAAGGAGAGTTTCCCGTCCACGAAGAATTGGACTTGGTTTGGCTTCCAAATGACTGCGGCATGGATGCGTTTATCGTTTTCCAATCTCGGGGGACTCGTCTCGGAGATCGCCGAAGGCTGGGACTCACGAGACAACGTGGAGGTCAAATTGGCCGAGTGTAAAATTCCAAAGAGAACGTGACCTTCGCAATTGAGGATTTGCTGAGTATGACCAGCCCCAAGTTTTCTGGTGGTGACAAATGCCTCCAGCGTGAAGGGCTTTGAGCGATCCAACGGCAAGACAGGCAAGTTGACTCGGCTCTTCGGATCCTCAAATCGCAACGCGAAATCCACGGGTGCCATCGCCGTCCCATCCGCTTTCACGCCTTTCCCGCCGCCGGTTTTCGATCTCGGCCGTTCCTTGGCGGCCAAGAACTTGTCACCGAGCATCACGCGCACGCGGTTGCCAACTTGCTCGACGGTGAGCGTGAGCGGTTCGCCCTTCGCGACCGTGATCTCCGGCGTGTCGAACCTCAACTCGCCGCTGCTCACATGCAGCACATGCTCGCCGAGCGGCAGGTTGAGCGTCTGCTTGGTCTCGCCCCGCAGCGTGCGGCCGGTCTCGCCCACGAGGACTTCGATGTCGGCATGGGTGATTTCGATTTCCACCGCTCCGGTGGGCGGGCGAAACACCCACCAAGCTCCGAGCAGCAACAACACCACACCAACACTCGCCAGCAGCATGTTGCGAGTGGTCATCTTCCCGCCACTCGCCCGCCGCGTTCGCTCGTCCACGAGCGTCATCTCCGTCTGCGGATCAGTCCCGGCCCCGTTGTTGGCCGTGAAGACCGTCTCGGCGTTCCCATCCGCCGAGGCCCCGGTTCCGAACGGACTCGACGAGGTCGCGTTCGTGATCTGACTTCCCTCTTCACCGCTGATCTGCCGCAGAAACTTTTGCAGCTCATTGCTGCTGCCCGATTCGCCGCTGACCGCGTCCACATTCGCCGTCACCGACTGACCCGCTCGGCAACGATCGAGGTCGGCGATGACTTCGGGCATCGACTGGTAACGATCGGCCGGCTTCTTCGCGATCATCTTGTGGAAGATGGAATCGAGGTGTTCCAAGTAGGGTGGGTCGAGTCCGCGAGACCCACCAGCATTGGAGTTTGCCGCCGCTTCGTTGGTGGGTCTCGTGCCTCGACCCACCCTACGAGATTCTTCCACGAGCGATGGAATCGGCGCGTCGCGATGCGCCAGCAGTTTCTTCATCATCGTCTCGCCGCCGTACACGGCGTGGCCGGTCAGCAAGTAGTACAGCGAGCAACCCAGCGAATAAATATCCGCTCGCGCATCCGCGTGGCGAGTATCCTCCGCCTGTTCCGGCGACATGTAATCGACCGTCCCCATGATTGTGCCGGATTGCGTCAGCCCCGCTCCGGCAACACCGGCCGCGTCCGACAAGCCGCTCTCCAGCCGAGCCAGTCCCATGTCCAGAATCTTCACCGTCCCATGCTTATCGAGCAGCAAGTTCGCCGGCTTGATGTCGCGATGAATCACTCCCTCGGCATGCGCGTGAGTCAATCCGCGTGCCGCCTGAATCATGCACTCGATCGTCTGCTCGACCGACATCGGCCCGTGCTTCTTGACTAACTGCGACAGGTCATCCCCTTCGACGTACTCCATGACGAGGAAGTGCGTCCCCTTGGCCTCGTCGGCATCGAACGCGGTGACAATGTTTGGATGCGTGAGCTTTGCCGCCGTCTGCACCTCGCGATGAAATCGCTTGACCGCATCAGGCGACTTCACCGCTGCCGGAGACATTACTTTCAGCGCGACGACTCGCGCCATGCGTTTGTGCCGAGCCTTCAGCACCATCCCCATGCCGCCCTGGCCGAGCTTGTCGAGAATGACATAGTTCCCCAGCGTCAGCGATTTCTCTTTGCCGGCATAAAGCTGCTCGGCCTGAAACTTGGTGAGCTTTTTCTCGCGGACCAATTCGCGAGCCAAGTGTTCGCCGTCACTCGGCCGTTTTTCGACCGGCACCGCCGCGATCCAATCACGCAGTTCGTCCTCCGACATCACGCCGGACGACGTCAATCGCTGAGTGAATTGGTCGACGGTCAACGGCATGAAGAACTCCCGCCTGAGAGGTGGCGGCGGATGATAACGCGAACAAAGTCGACCGGTCACTCCGTGACCGGAACCTTCGAGTCACGGAGTGACTCGTCTACTTTGTCGCCGACTTGGTCGTCGACGCATCCAACACTCGCACGGCAACGAAAGCCATTCTGTTTGAAACGGTGCGATGGTGGGCTGCTGCCGCGAGACCCGCGCCGAGCGCAGGCTCAGCGATTGGTTGAGACCTTCGGCTCGATCACGCCGCCGTCCCATTCGATCCGGCACCCCGGCAACGCGGCCGCGAGCTTCTTCACGCCAGCCTCGGTCACCTTCGTTTTTTTGAAGTTCAGGGAAACGAGCTTCGGGCAACCAGCAAGGTGGGCCAGCCCCGCATCACTCACCTTCGAGTTTTCGGCTAAGCCCACGACCGTGAGTTGAAACGCCCCTTGGGGAATGTCGGCGACAGCGGCGGCCGGGCGTTCCTGATCGTTCGCCTGGATACTGATCGTGCCGCCGATCGACAGCACCCACTCGGCGGTACGGCGGTCGGGATCGGCGGCGAGCGGTTCGATCACGCCGCCATCCCATGTGATCCGGCACCGCGGCAACGCGGCTGAGAACTTCTTCACGCCAGTCTCGGTGACCTTTGTCTTTTTGACGCGCAGGGAAACGAGCTTCGGGCAGTCGGCGAGTGATTCCAGCCCTGCATCGCTCACCGATGTACCTTCCAGACCAAGGCTCCCGAGATTCTTGTAATCCGGGAACTGGGCCAACCCCGAATCGCTCACCTTTGTTCCGCTCAAATCAAGGTCATTGAACTTTTTGCAATCCTTGAAGAGGGCCAGCCCCGCATCGCTCACCGGTGTATCGTTTAGAAAAAACGCGTTGAGGTTCTGGCAATCCTTGAAGACGACCAGCCCTGCATCGCTCACCAGAGTACGGCCCAGGTAAAGGTAGTTGAGGTTCTGGCAATCCTTGAAGTGGGCCAGCCCCGCATCGCTCACCTGGTTATGGCCTAGAGAAAGGTAGTTGAGGTTCTTGCAATCCTTGAAGAGAGCCAGCCCCGCATCGCTCACCTGTGTACTTGACAGAGAAAGGTAGTTGAGGTTCTTGCAATCCTTGAAGAGGGCCAGCCCCGCATCGCTCACCCGTGTACTTGCCAGAGAAAGGTGCGTGAGGTTCTTGCAATCTTGGAAGTGGACCAGCCCCGCACCTGTCACGCGGGTTCCGGCCAGACCAAGGTCTACGAGACTCTTACAATTTTGGAAATGGACCAAGCCCGCGTCAGTCACCTTGGTCCAGCCCATCGCGAGGTGCGTGAGGTTTTTGCAATCCTTGAAGCGGGCCAGCCCTGCATCGCTCACCTCGTTGATTGCGTTCCAACGCAGGCGTGTGAGTTCAAACGCCCCATTGGGCAGGTCGCCGACAGCCTTGATTTCGCGATCCTTATCTTTCTCCCGGATACTGATGGTGCCGCCGATCGACAGCACCCACTCGGCGGCGAGGCGGTCGGGGTTCTGCGGCGGCAGGCGACGAACCGTCACAGCGGTCTCTGTCTTGGACTTGAGCAATTCTTTGTGGCCGAGCAATGTGTTTCCCTGCATCACGCGAACTCGGCGGCCGACCTGTTCGACTTTGATCGGGACCGATTCGCCTTTCGCGACGGAAAGCTCGTTCGTGTCGAACGTCGTCTCGCCGATTTGGACGTGCAACACATGCTCGCCGATCGGCAGCTTGATGGATTCATCAATCTTGCCGCGCAGGGTCCGGCCGGTCTCGCCGAGCGTGACTTCGATTTGATCGTCGGTGATCTCGATCCGCACGGTTCCGGTCGGAGTCCGAAACACCGACCAGGCTCCGAGCAGCAACAGCACGACACCGGCACTCGCCAACAACGCGTTTCGGCTCCGCGAGTTTTGGCTGCTCGACCGCCGCATTCGCTCGGCCGAGAGCGTCATCTCGGTCTGCGGATCGGTGCCGACTCCGTTCGCCGCCGAGAACATCGTCTCGTCAGTCCCGCCCACCGAGGCCCCGGTTCCGAATGGACTCGATGATGTCGCACTCGTGATCTGACTTCCTTCTTCACCGCTGATCTGCCGCAGGAAATCTTGTAGCTCATTGCTGCTGGCAGACTCACCGCTGACCGCCGCGAGGTTGACGGTCACTCCCTCACCCGCGCGGCAGCGTTCCAAATCCGCGATGACTTCGCCCATGGACTGGTAACGATCTCCCGGCTTCTTGGCGATCATCTTGTGAAAGACAGAGTCGAGTGTCTCCAAAGTAGCCGTGTCACTCCGTGACACGAATGCCGAGCGCGCATCACCCGTCCGATCGTCGTCCGGCAATCCCGCGTCCATAGACGTTCCGTTTTCCTGTCGCGGAGCGACAGGTCTACGAAGCGACGGAATCGGCGCGTCGCGATGCGCCAGCAGCTTCTTCATCATCGTCTCGCCGCCGTACACGGGCTGGCCGGTCAGCAGGAAGTACAGCGAGCAACCCAGCGAATAGATGTCCGCTCGCGCGTCGGCGTGCCGAGTGTCTTCCGCCTGCTCCGGCGACATGTAATCGACAGTCCCCATGATCGTGCCGGACTGAGTCAGTCCGGCTCCCGCGACTCCGGCCACATCCGACAAGCCGCTTTCCAGTCGAGCCAATCCCATGTCGAGAATCTTTACCGTGCCATGTTTGTCGAGCAGCAAGTTCGCCGGCTTGATGTCGCGATGAATGACACGCTCGGCGTGCGCGTGAGCCAACCCGCGTGCCGCTTGAATCACACACTCGATCGCCTGCTCGACCGACAGCGTTCCGTGTTTCTTCACCAACTGCGACAGGTCGTCACCCTCGACAAACTCCATGACGAGGAAGTGCGTCCCCTTGGCCTCGTCGGCATCAAACGCCGCGACGATGTTCGAGTGAGTCAACTTCGCGACCGCTTCTACCTCGCGGTGAAACCGTTTCACCGCGCCGGCCGATTTCATCCCCGGCCCCGTCATCACCTTCAGCGCGACGAGCCGCTTCATCAGCTTGTGCTCGGCCTTGAGCACCATCCCCATGCCGCCCTGACCGAGCTTGTCGAGAATGACATAGTTGCCCAGCGTTAGCGATGAGCCTTTGCCGGCATAAAGCTGCTCGGCCTGAAACTTGGTGAGCTTTTTCTCGCGGACCAATTCGCGAGCCAACTGGTCGCTGTCGCCAGGCCGATTCTCGACCGGCACCGCCGCGATCCAATCACGCAGTTCGTCCTCCGACATCACGCCGGACGACGTTAATCGCTGAGTGAATTGCTCGACCGTCAACGGCATGAAGAACTCCCGGCTCAATGCTTTGGCGACGGTGCGGATTCTAAAGGGACTGGTCGTAAAAAGTAGACGAGTCACTCCGTGACTCGATTTTCCAGTCACGGAGTGACTGGTCTACTTT
The DNA here is from genome assembly GCA_945893075.1 of Planctomyces sp. SH-PL62. Classification (GTDB taxonomy): domain Bacteria; phylum Planctomycetota; class Planctomycetia; order Planctomycetales; family Planctomycetaceae; genus SXKJ01. The sequence goes on from CAMDDX010000109.1 coordinate 18,538, forward strand.
TCGAGATCGGTTGCGATGTTGCATTTCGGCAGAGCGATCCGCAGTTCTCGAATTCCTTCGATCGTGACATTCGTGTGATCGATGATGAGTTCCTGAAGCCGCGACAGTCCCGTCAGATGCTTCAAGCCGGCATCCGAAATCGAAGTCCGCGGCAGATGGAGCACGATCAAGCGCGGATAATCCTTGAGGTGCCGCAAGCCGTCGTCGGTGATGCGTGTCCCTCCCAGATTGAGCAACGTGAGGTTTCGGAAGTGCGGAAAGCACGCATCCGTGATGGGAGCACCCTCGAGGCTCACCCAGTCCAGAGCTGGAAACTTGGCAAAATGTTTCAAACAGTCGTCGTCGACGCGAGCACCGCGTATCGACAAGTCGGACAACTCTGAAAGACCGGGAATTGAAGACAACCGCTCGACGCCCGCGTTCGTGAGGGGCACTTCGAGGAATTGCAGTCTTCTCAATCGCGTGCCGTCGAGCCGCTCGATCAGTTGATCGCCGAGTCGTTCCGCCTTGGCTCCCGCAAAGCGGATGGAGTCCAGCCGAAACGGGGCGGTGGGCAATTCCGCATCGGCCGCGATTGCGATCGCCCCCGCCTCGGGCGAAAGCTCGACTCCCACGATGCTGCCCAAAGTCCGAGCCCATTCGGCGACGGTGCGGTCCACGTCTGGTGGCGCGACAGCCACGGCATCGCCGGCTTTGACGACGACGTCCGGCTCGCCGGCATCTTTCGCAACGTGATCGGTGCCGTTGTGCGCGGCCACTGTTTGGGGGGCGTGCGGCACGACCTGGTTGCTCTTCATGAAGACCAGCAGGGACGACACCAACAGCACGCCAGCGATGGCTGTCGTCAGCCAAACACGTCGACTTCGGTTCTGATTCCCATCGCGTCCGGACGGTTTCCCCGCAGACTCGGTGATCGTCAATTGCGTTTGCGCAGCGGCGTGGCCCGACGCCTGCGAATCGAGAACGGTTGCTTCCTGAGACTCAGCGCTCGCACTCGACAGGACCGCCGTCGGCCGTGAACCGCTCTCTCCGGTTCGAGCGGCTGCCGAGCCGCCGTCTTTGATCTCTTTCAGAAAACTCTGCAACGCCGGGCCGCTGGAGTCGGCCTTGCCTGGGAAGTCGATGGTCTCGGCGACGCCGGATCGGCACTGCTCCAGAGCCACGATCACTTCGGCCATCGACTGAAACCGATCCTCCGGTCTTTTGGCGACCATCCTTTGAAAGGCCGCATTGAGTGCGTAGCCGACGCTGCCAGCGTCGGAGTTGCCGATTTTGGCTGGAACGCTGGCAGCGTCCGCCACGAGGGACGGTGCCGGGGTGTTCTGATGAGCCGTCAGCCGTTTCATCATGGTGTCGGCGACAAAGGTGGCTCGGCCGGTCAGCAGGAAGAACAGCGTGCAGCCCAAGCTGTAGATGTCACTGCGCGCGTCCGCGTGCTTGGCGTCCATCGCCTGTTCGGGAGACATGTAATCTACAGTCCCCATCATGGCTCCGGAGTTGGTCAGGTCCGCCTGTGCCGCACTTCCGCCAACGGTCCCCTCCAGCCGAGCCAGTCCCATGTCGAGAATTTTGACGGTCCCTTTCGGATCGAGCAGCAAGTTGTGCGGCTTGATATCGCGATGCACCACCCCTTGCTCCTGAGCGAATGCCAGACCTCGCGCGGCCTGCACGATGCAACCGATCGCCAGTTCCGCCGGCAACGGGCCATGCTGTTTGACGTGTTGAGCCAGGTCCGTCCCTTCGACATATTCCATCACCAGAAAGTGCGTCCCTTTGGCCTCGTCGGCATCGTAAGCCGCAACGACATTGGGATGGCTGAGCTTCGCCGCCGCTACGACTTCGCGCTGGAACCGCTGGAGCGCTGTTTGATTTTGGAGAACCTGGGGCGCGATCACTTTCAACGCCACGATGCGTTCCATCCGGCGATGCCGAGCCTTCAGCACCATCCCCATGCCTCCCTGTCCCAGCTTGTCGAGGATGACATAGTTGCCGAGCGTCAGCGACTTCCCATCGCCATCGTAAAGCTGTTGCGCCTGAAACTTGGTCAGCCGTTTGTCTTTGACCAGCGCCTTCGCCAACGCCGCACCGTCGGTGGGGCGTGCGTCGGCCGGCAGCCCCTCGACAAAGGCACGCACCTCGTCAGCAGACATCAATCCGCTGTCGGTCAGTTGTTGCGTGAAGTCCGTCAGAGGCTGCGGCATGAGTGATGAGCTTGGGAATCAGAGATTCAACGAGAGGACCAACAAGGTATGGCTGTCGCGGTAGCCAATCTCGCCAGAGATTGGGGGTAACGGCAGACATCGTCCCAAGCTCTGGCGAGCTTGGCTACGAAGCCAAGAAACATCGAGGCTAAATCTGCGAGTACGTTGTCGGCGACAGCAGTTTGTTCGTGATGCGTGAGACGATCCGCTTATCTTCGTATTCGGGGATCGCCCGCAACTTCTTCCAGTCGGGGTCGCCGCCGAATTTGCCCCAAGCGTCAGTGCGAGCTTTGTCGTCGTTGAAGGCCAGCAGATAAGTGAGGTTCGGCATTCGTGAACCGGCAACCGCCTCGCCAAAGAAAACCGGGGTCAGGCCGACGCGGCGGAAGATGGCGATCTCGCCTTGGTTGAACATCTCGATCTTCTTCTGGCCGGCGGCTTCGTTGTGGCTTTCGTAGATGCGGAGGTTGAACATCTGCGGCTTGCCAGCGGGCGGTTCGACCTTCGGCATGGTCTCGAATGCGCGGAACAGCGAACTCTCGACGCGGTCGTACACCGGGTCGGTGGCCTGCACGGCGAGATACTCGGCCGCGGCTGTTTGATAGGCGGCGTCCGACAGCAGCTTGGCCGACGTCGAGGTCCATTGCTCGGCGTTCTCGTACGGCACGAGGACGTAGTAAATCGGCGGTCTGGATGGCGGCAAAGTTTCGACGAACACGCCCACCGACTTCGCTCCCAAACGATTGAGCGCCGGGATCAGCGCCTTCTCAAGGTAAACGTCGAAGGCTTTCTGCTTGTCCGGTTTGAGCAAGTAGGTTCGCAGCTCAATCAGTTGTCGCTGACCTTTCGGGGCGTCAGCCGCCGAGGTCATCGCCGGCAGCGAAGCCAAGCTGCCGCCAACGATCGTGGAACTCAAGAACGTACGTCGCTTCATGGGTCAGTCTCCTAAAAAAGTTGCAGAACGGTCAGAGGTCCGATCTTATCCGACATCACTTGCTCGGCTTTCCATCCCATTGGATCTGGCACTTCGGCAACGCAGCCTGCAACGCGTCGATGCCGGTGGCGGTGACTTTGGTGCGGCGCAGGTCGAGCGATTCCAAGTTCGTCAGGACCGCCAGTGGTTTGATCCCAGCATCTGTCAGACCGCTGCCCGCCAGCGACAGCCGCTTGAGCGGCTTCAGTTCGGCGAGATTTTCGGCAGAGAGTTCGATCAGGTTCGGGTGGCTGAGCGACAGGTCGATCAACTCCGGCTGGCCGGCCAGGTGCGGCAGGCCCGTGCCGCGAATGTCGTTGCCGTCGAGCACCAGCCGTTTCAGCGTCGGCAGCTTCGGCAGTTGGGCCAGCGTGGCG
>CAMDDX010000110.1 GCA_945893075.1 Planctomyces sp. SH-PL62
AGTCATCGAGACCCACCACGATTCGCAGCCGATTCGGTGGGTCTCGATGACTCGACCCACCCTACATTTGTTAGATCGCATCAATCGCATTCACGCCGAGGTCTTTCGCCGCGTCGCACAACATCGACCACGTTCCCGCGTCGAGCGGAATTCCGTTCGCCAACCGCTCACGGCGAATCGCCGCGCTGCGATCGCCCGGCAGCGTTATGGAATCAACTCCCGGCTTGCGCGGCGTCGAGCGAACGTAGTCGATCAGTTTGTCCGCCTCACCGAGAAAGTGCGACGCGCCGGCGAATCGCGCGGGATCCCAGAGCACCATCAGCACGTTGTTCGTGCCGATCTCGGACGGTCCAGCGGGAGGACACGATCCGCCCGACAGGCCTCCGATCAACACATCCAACAGCAATCCCAAGCCGAACCCTTTGTAACCGTGCGACTCGCCCCCCAGCGGCAGCAACGTGCCGGGATGGTCGCTGAATCGCGCGGCGGGATCGGTCGTCGGATTTCCGTTCGCATCTTGCAGCCATCCCGGCGGACACGACTCACCGGCCAGCAACCGCGCTTTGACTTTGCCGTTGGCCACGATGCTCGTTGAAAGATCGAGCACCAACGGTTCGTCACCCGTCGGCACGGCGAGGCCCAGCGGGTTCGTGCTGATTCGCGCGTCGAGTCCGCCGGGCGGCGCGACGCAGCGCAACACGCCGTTGTCGTTGACCGACATCATGGCCGCGAAGCCGCTGTGCGCCGCCAGTTCGACCCACTCGGCCAGGCGTCCGACATGTCCGCAATTCTTCAGCGTCCCGCACGCAATTCCGAGCGTCTGGCATTTCGTGGCCAGCGCTGCGACCAGCCGGCGAGCCAACACTTGTCCGAAGCCGCGGCGGCCATCGGCCACCAGCACCGCCGGGGTCTCGGTGAGCACTTGCCACTCGACACCGCCGCACAGTTCGCCGGTTTTCAAAGCGGCGAGATAGTCCCCGACGCGGAGCACCCCGTGCGACTCGTGGCCGCGCAGATTGGACTCGATCAAACTCGCCGCGATCTCGGCCGCTTCTGGCTCGGCAACCCCCGCCGCAACGAATAGGCGGCAGACAAAGTCCCGAAGTTTTTCGGATGAGTACTGGACTTTTTTCAAAAGCATGGTCAGTCTGCTGTCCTCTCTCGATGTTCCCCACCCCGGATGTCCGTCAGGAGATTGTCATGAAACGCTGCTTTACCCTCGCCATGATTCCCGGTTTGGTTTTTGGTTCCTCGGTTCAGGCCGACAACGAGTATCCGCAGAGCATTGTCATTCTGGATTCGTTTGCGACCGACAACTGCCCGACCGTCCCAGTGCAGTGTGCGACGCCGGTCATCCCGTGTCCCGCGCCGCAGTCCGTGCGGCGATTCGTGCCGCGCACAACGTATCAAACCGTGACCAAAACCAGCATGGTCCCGGCCACGGTCATGGAGACTCGGCAGGTGCAGTCGGTCGAGTACCGCAACGAAGTCCGCGAGCGATCCGTCACCGTCTACGAACAAGTTCCCGAAACGCGGCAGGTCGCGACCGAGCACACCGTCCTCGTTCCCCAGACGCGCCACCGCACGGAAACCATCAGCGTCCAAGTGCCGTACGAGCGATTGGTCCGGGAAATCTACGCCGTCGATAACGTCCAGACCGAGACGCGTACCCGCAAACAATTGGTCCGCCGCGACGTCCCCAGCGCGGAATTGCGGACCACCATCACCCACGCCGAGGTCGTGAAAAGGTCGAGGAAATCCGATCTGGGCGGCGTGCGGGCGCACCTCGAAATACACGGTAGTTCCAAAACGGAAGAGCTGGTCACGGCGACGCGCCCGCAGCTCTTCGAGCAAACCATCGCCTACGACGTACAGGTCAATCGCCCGGAGATGCGCACGCGGATGGTCAAGCAAACCGAATACCGCACCGAACTCCGCAACCGCTCCGTTCCGGAAACCGTGCATGTCCCGAAAGTCGAAGTCCGCACGCATCAAGTCAACGAGATGCGCTCGGTGCCGCGACAAAGGACTGAGAGCTTCACCGTGCAAGTGCCGTACGTCGTCACCAAGCAAGTCCAAGTCCCCGTGACGAAAATGGTCCCTCAGCAGTTCGTCGAGCAAGTCCCGATCACGACGTACGACGTGATCGAGGAGCAGTTCTCGAATTGAATCTCGTGCGAACGCAATTCTCTCTGAGCCGCGCCGAGTCAAACATGCGATTTCCGATCGGTTTCCTGTCGGCGATGCTGTTGGTGACTTCGGTCTCGGCCGAGGTCATCTGGCGTGGCGACTTCGAGACCGGCACAACGCAGCAGTGGCGCGGTGCCCCCAAGTCCGACAGTGTCAAAGTCGTGGAAGATCCCGTGCGTGAAGGCAAGTACGCCTTGCGGATCGATGGGACCAACGCCGCTAAAAAGGGAAAACTTGACCGCATCGAATTCCAGCATCAGCCGGAACCGCCCGGTACGGCCGAGGGGACGGAACGCTATTTCGGCTGGAGCGTATTCGTGCCCAAGAAGCTCACGGACGACATGCACGCGGTCGGGTACTTCGAGACCAGAAATAGCTGGCGGCAGTTGATGTCGTTCGAGGTTCGTGGCGAAGACATCCTTTACAGCACCCGTGTGCCGTACGCTCTCCGTTGGACCGGGAAGGGCAAGCTTACGCCCGGTCGCTGGCACGATTTCGCAGTTCACGTCCTGTGGTCGCGCGATCCCGCCAAGGGTTTTGTCGAGGTGTGGTTCGACGGCGAACAGGTGGTGCCACGCGCGATGACGGCCACGCTGCTCGACGAGAACGTGGCCTTCTTTCAGATCGGCTTGATGCGCGACACGATCGACGTCCCGGAGACAATCCTCATCGACCACGTCATCGAGGCGACCACGCTGGCGGAAGTCACGCCGCCCCGGCTCGTGGAAAAGCGCAAGCCGGCTTTGGCGAAGTAATGAGCCGCAGGGCGCTAGCCCCGGTTCAGAGCGTTTCAACCGGGGCTAGCGCCCTGCGGCTCATTAGTTGTGCGAATCTTGGTCAACCTCGCCGAGTGGATGGGACTCCCTTCCGAGCCACGCAGAACGACTCCTAAGATACTCCCGCGTTCTTGGCTGTTCGTTCCTCACCGCTGGAGACACCCCATGAAACACCTCACCTTTCTGCTCATCGTTTTCGTTTTCTTGTCCGAAGTGCGGGCTGAGGATGTCAAACGCAACATCCCCTACGCCGAGCCGGCACATGAGCGGCAGGTGCTCGATGTTTATTCGCCGGCCGGTGCGAAGAACCTGCCCGTGGTCTTCTGGATTCACGGCGGCGGCTGGCAGGCCGGAGACAAGACCAGCATCCAACTGAAGCCGCAGGTTTTTGTGGAGAAGGGATTCGTCTTTGTCGCCACCAACTACCGACTCCTGCCGGACGTGGACATGGAGACGATCATTCGCGATGTGGCGAAGTCGCTGGGCTGGGTCCACAAGCACATCGCCGAGCATGGTGGCGATCCGAGACGAATTCTGGTCATGGGCCATTCCGCCGGAGCGCAGCTCGCCGCGTTAGTCAGCATCGACGATCGCTATTTGAAGGCCGAAGGAGTTCCGTTCAACGTCCTCAAGGGTTGCGTGCCCGTCGATGGCGACACCTACGACGTGCCGGCCATCATTGAGACGGCCGAGACGCGACGCCGAGTTCATGGTCAGCCGCAACCAAAACTTGGTCACCGCGAGAAGTTTGGCAACACCGCTGAGAAGCATCGCGACCTCTCCGCCGTCACACATGTGGCGAAGGGCAAGAACATCCCACCGTTTCTGATCCTGCACGTCGCCGACCATCCCGACAACGCGGCGCAGGCGCAGCGACTCGGTGCCGTGATGAAAGACGCGGGACTTCCCGTCACGGTCTTCGGTGCCAAAGAGACCAACCACACGCGGATCAACGCGGAGTTGGGCCTGCCCGACGATCCTTCCACGAAGGCATTATTTGACTTCGTCGGCGAAGCGCTGAAGAAGTGATGTGTCGTAGCCACGCCTCGCCAGAGCGTGGGTTTCGTCGCTCGCAGCCCACGTTCTGGCGAACGTGGCGACAACGCAATGAGGACTCGTGATGATGTCCAAGTCTTGGATTTTGGTTGCGACAATAGTGCTGGGGCTGGGCATCACTCCGTCGCTGTGCGCCAGCGATGCGGATCGAGAAGCCAAGCAGTTCGCCGAGCAGATCAAACCGCTATTCGCGAAGCACTGTCAGAGTTGCCATCGCGGAGACAAACCCAAGGGAGACTTCCTCGTTGAGAGTCTCTCGCCAGACTTCTCCGACAACGCGAACCGCAAGCGGTGGTTGTCCGTGTTGGAACAGGTCAAAGCAGGCACGATGCCTCCGAAGGAAAAGCCTCGTCCTGCGGCGGAAGAGTTGAAAGTCCTGACCGATTGGATCAGCAAACACGCGACCGCTGCGGAGGCCGCTCGGAGTGCGGCGCAGGGCCGCGTCGTGTTGCGCCGCCTAAACCGGGCCGAGTACGCGAACACGGTGCGCGATCTGCTGGGTGTGGATGTCGATTTGAAAGACTTGCTGCCTCTGGACACATCGACGAACGGTTTTGACAACAGCGCCGAGGCATTGCATGTCTCCTCCTGTTTGATGGAGACCTACCTGGAAGCGGCCGACAGGGTCGTGGATGCGGCGATTGCCAATGGGCCTCGGCCTTGGACGATCGACAAGCGATTCGACATCAAGGACGAAAAATCGGTCAAACCAACCGGCAGCGTCTATCGCCACACGGACGACGGCGTCGCGATATTCAGTTCGTGGGTGTCGGCCAATATCCAAGTCACGCTGTGGAACTTTCGGACCCGCTTCCGAGGCAAGTATCGCTTCCGCATTTCGGCTCACGGTCTTCAAACGGACAAGCCGGTCAATTTTCATGTGACGGCCGGCACGCTGACCGCAGTGACCGAAGAGCGAATCCTCGACTACTACTCGGTCCCCGCCGACAAGCCGACCGTGATCGAATTTGTCGAACAACTGGAACCGAATAACTGCATTCGGATCGTCGCGGATGGACTGGGAGCGCTTCCGCCCGAAGTCGAGAAGGTCGGCGCGGAGAACTACAAAGGACCGGGCCTGGTCGTGCAATGGGTCGAGATCGAAGGACCGCTGATGGACTCGTGGCCGCCGGCCAGCCATCGACGGATCTTCGGCGACATGAAGCAAGAGACCGCTCCACTCCCCGACAATCCCAACCGCCGTGAGGTTGTGTCGCAACAGCCTCTGGTCGATGCCGAGCGAATTCTCCGCGACTTCACACGCCGCGCATTTCGGCGGACGGTGACGGACGAGGACATCAAGCCGTTGCTCGCTCGTGTGCGAGCCAAGTTGGACCAGAAGGAATCGTTCGAGCAGGCGATGCGCGTCGGCCTCAAGGCCGTGCTGGTCTCACCGCATTTCTTGTTTTTCCGCGAGAAGACGGGTGCCGAGAATCGAACGCTCGACGATTTCGCGCTCGCCAGTCGGCTGTCTTATTTCTTGTGGAGTTCGATGCCCGACGAGGAACTGCTCAAGCTCGCCGAACACACTAACCCGACGCGCAAGCGAGGAGGGGTTGTCGGTGACGACCCCTCCTCGCTTGCGCGTCGGGTTAGTGTGTCGAGACTATCCGACCCAGACACGCTCCGCGAACAAGTCGAACGAATGCTCAAAGATCCGAAGGCCGAACAGTTCACAACCAACTTCGTCGGTCAGTGGCTTGGTCTCCGCGCGATCGACGCCACAGTGCCCGATCGCATGCTCTATCCGGAGTACGACGACATCCTCAAGGTGTCGATGGTCAAAGAGGTGCTGCTGTTCTTCAACGAAGTGTTGAAGGACGACTTGAGCCTGACGAACTTCGTGGCCTCCGACTTCACGATGCTCAACAGTCGGCTGGCCAAACTCTATGGCATCCCGAACGTGGAGGGTCTGGACTTCCACAAGGTGTCGCTGCCGCCAGAAAGCCACCGCGGCGGAGTCTTGACGATGGCCGGTGTGCTGAAGGTGACCGCCAATGGCACCACGACCTCGCCGATCCTGCGCGGAGCATGGGTACTGGACCGCATCCTGGGGACGCCGCCCCCGAAGCCGACCGTGGACGTTGAAGCCGTCGAGCCAGACATTCGCGGCGCGACGACGATTCGCAATCAACTAGCCAAGCACCGGCAGAACGCCGACTGCGCAAGCTGCCACGTCAAAATCGATCCGCCAGGATTCGCACTGGAGAACTTCGACGTCATCGGCGGTTGGCGCGAGCACTATCGAAAAGTCGGAGACTATGAAGCCGAGATCGTCGACGGCCGAAGAGTGAGATATCGAAACGGCCCGCCCGTTGACGCCGCCGACGTGCTGCCCGACGGCCGACGGTTTCAGAACATCGACGAATACAAGCAACTGCTGCTGTCCGACAAAGACCAACTGGCCCGCGCTCTGGGCGACAAACTGCTCAGCTACGCAACAGGCGCGGCCCCGACATCCGCTGATGATCCACAGATCGACGCCATCGTCGCTAAGGTCCGCGAAAAGAATTACGGCTTGCGATCGCTGGTGCATGAAGTCGTGCAGAGTGAGTTGTTTCAAAAGAAGTGAAGTAACGTAGCCACGCTCGCCAGAGCGTGGGAGGTTTTCAGCTTGTACCGTTTGCGAGTACGATTGACCTCGAAAAGGGTACAAACATGAATTCAGAATCTCTGGCGACAATTCTGTTTCCGAAAGCGCGTCGCGCGGTGCTGGGGCTGATGCTGAGTCATCCCGACCGCGCGTTTTATTTGCGCGAGATTGTGGAACTGACGGGCCTGGGGATCGGGCATCTGCAGCGCGAGTTTGAACGGTTGGCGAATGCGGGCATCATCCGGCGGTTCACGCAGGGGCGACACGTTTATTTCCAAGCGGATCAGACATGTCCGATCTATAACGAGCTGCGCGGCATCGTGCTCAAGACTGTGGGAGTGGCCGACGAGATGCGTCGCGCATTGTTGCCGCTGCGAAAGCGAATTCGCGTGGCGTTTATTTACGGGTCTGTGGCTCGTGGAAGTGAAAACTCAGCCAGCGACGTGGATTTGATGGTCGTCGGCGATGTGACCTTGGCCGAAGTGGTGGATGCGGTGCGCGAGACCGAAGCCATCCTCCTGCGCCCCGTGAATCCCACCGTCTATCCGTGGAAAGAATTCACCGCGAAGCTCGCCGCCAGTCAGCACTTCCTGACGAAGGTCATGGGCCGCGAAAAACTGATGTTGATGGGAGGCGAGGATGACCTTGCAGCGCTATCTGGAAAATAGCTGGATCCGCCGACACGAAACATCGACCCAGGAGATCGGCGAGTTGTTTGCCATCGCCGACCGGGACATCGGCCAAAGTCAGACGCCCGGCCTCGGCCCAGAGTGGCGATTCGGCATCGGGTACAACGCCGCGCTGCAATTGGCGACCGCAGCACTGGCGGCGGCGGGATACCAAGCCGAGCGGCAGAACAAGCACCAGCGAACGATTGAATGTCTGTCGTGGACGCTCGGCCTGGGCTCCAGCGAAGTGGCCTTATTGGACCTCTGTCGGCGCAAGCGACACACCAATGTTTATGAGCAAGTCGGTGCCATCTCAGACCAGGAAGCAGACGAGATGATCGCGTTGGCGATCCGCTTGCGAACGCAGGTGACAGCTTGGCTGAAGAGCCGATTCCCGGACTTGATGCCGCCACGGGAATGACTTTACTGGGAAACGGCAGAACAATTGAGGGCAGGACGATGAAGACAAACGCCATGACTCTTTCAATTTCCTCCCATCATTCTGCCCCATCGTTCTGCCACGCCGCAAGCTGGGCCTTCCAGCCGATTGACAAACCAAAGCCGGAATGAGACTTTGATTCACCAAGCGAGCGGTGAATCCAATTCAGTCAACTCGTGATCGCTCGCGCGCGGTTGCCTTAACTGTTATGTGACTTGCCCCTCGCTTGGTGCCATCCAACCCGACCAATCGGAGACATCATGAAGACTAAACGCATTTTTGTTAGCCTCCCGGCGGATCAGTGGCTCACGAAGCAAGAGAACAAGACCAAGTGGGCTGTTGTGACCGCCGTTGAAGATCTTGGATTTACAACCGAAGTCTTTCTTGACCCACGCGGCACTCGCTCACTGGCCGCTTCGCAGGCGTGGAGTGCTACATCTTGCGAGCAGGTCATGCGTCGCTGCGAAGGGTGTGTCCTTCTTGGATTCCCGCGGTGGCGAATAAATGGCAACTCAGGACAAATTCATCTGCCGACCGAGTTCAATCACTACGAAGGTGCCGTCGCGCACACACTAGGTCTTCCACTTCTCGTCCTCGTGCAAGCGGGCGTCCTTCGACGCGTTGTGTTCGATCCCAGTTACAAGGGGTATGTCGGGATCATTCCAGATAAACCTACGTCAAAATGGCTAACGGCTGACGCCTTTCAGGTCCCATTCAAGTATTGGCGTGAGCAACTCGAATTGCGCCGAGATGTCTTTCTTGGCTACTGCAGTTCGTCGGCTGCGGTCGCGCTCAAGATCAAGGAATTCCTCGCACATAATCTAGGCCTCAGCGTACTTGATTGGGCAACGGACTTTGATCCAGCGACGTCGATACTTCACCAAATCGAGGAAGCCTCGAGACGTTGCGGAGCGGGCATCTTTCTTTTTACGAAGGACGACCCACTTTCAGACGGAGCCGTAAAAGACCGCGCCGTGCCGCGTGATAATGTCGTCTTTGAAGCCGGCTACTTCAGCGCCCTTAAGGGCAAGTCAAAGGTGCTGATCGTGCGCGAATCCGGTGCAAAGATGCCAGCGGACCTAGGTGGTGATATCTACGCGTCCTTAGCGGACAAAAAGCATATCGAGCCGATCAAGCCTGTCCTTCGGAAGTTCATGAAGTCCCTCTGAAGACGGATAACCCCTCGTTGCACCGGACGGCCTACGGCCGTCGGTGAACTTAGACGTTAGGCGGATCTCCAATCTTTGCTCGACAAGGAATTTGTCATGAAGCTTGAACGCAGAACCTTCCTCCGCGCCACCGGCGTCACTCTGGCCCTTCCGTTGCTCGATTATTTTCTGCCACGAGCGCGAGCCGGTGGAAAAGCAGCCGCAGTGCCGCGCCGTATGGTCTGTCTTTGCACGCCGCTGGGGTTGCACCCAGACAATTTCTTCCCTGAGGCAGCCGGCAAAGATTACGCGCTGTCACCGTACTTGGAATTGCTCAAAGACTACCGCGACGATTTCACAGTCATCTCCGGCTTGTCGCATGCGGGGATGAGTTCGGGGTTCGCGCATCAGGCCTCGGCCAGTTTTTTGACCGGAGCGCCGGGGGCGGGCCGGCCCGGCTTTCGCAACGCCGTCTCGCTGGACCAATTCGCGGCGGATCACATCGGCGGTCAAACGCGATTCCCCAGCTTGACCTTGTCGGCCGAGGGGTCCGGTCTCTCTTGGACTCGCACCGGGGCGCTCGTGCCGGCGGCCACTTCGCCGTCGCGAGTGTTCGCTCGGTTGTTCCTCGAAGGTCGTGCTGACGAAGTTCAGTCTCAGGTGCGTCGTCTCGAAGACGGCCGGAGCATCCTCGACGACGTTCGCGGAGAAGCCAACCGACTGCGATCCGACCTCGGCAGCGACGATCGCGACAAGCTCGACGAATACCTCACCAGCGTTCGCGAGTTGGAGCAGCGGTTGCTCAAGGATGAAGGCTGGGCCAAGACGCCCAAACCCAAAGTGGATGCCCAGCCCCCCACGGACATTCCCAATGTGGCCGATCTCATCGGGCGATCGCGGTTGCTGTTCGACCTCACCCATTTGGCCCTGCAGACCGATTCGACCCGGCTCATCACGATCATGCTGGCGGGCACGACCTACGTTCCGCCGATTCAGGGAGTGAGCCTGGGCCATCACGACCTGTCGCACCACGGCAAAGATCCGGGCAAGCTCGAACAACTCAAGACCGTTGAGTTGGAAACCATGAAGACTCTGCGCGACCTGCTGGCCAAGCTGAAGCAGACACAAGAGGGTGATGCCAATTTGCTCGACCGAACGACCGTTTTCTTGGGCAGCAATCTTGGGGACGGCAGCAGCCACTCCGTCAGAAACCTGCCGGTGCTCCTGGCCGGAGGGGGTTTCAGGCACGGTCAACATCTGCCGTTCGATCCGCAGAACCCGCCGCCGTTGTGCAATTTGTATGTCAGTATGCTCCAGAGACTGGGCATCGAGACGGATAAGTTTGGCACCAGCACGGGCACACTCAGCGGGCTGGAATCGGTCGGTTCATGAGTCGTGCTTCTCTCTCCAATCGAAGTCACGCACAGGCACGGCGTTGTTCCAGGATTCGGCTCGGCGGTGAATTCTGAAACGATGCAATTCGCACGGACGCCGGTTACTCTGTTCGCCCTCTGATGGCTGACGACGAACCTCTGCAACAAGGTGCCGCGCGATGGTCGTTTCTGGTTCCAAGTGCTGGTGGGTAACGCTCGGTCTTATGGCCTGTCTGCTGGGAACTCGCGGAGCAGCGGCGCAAGAGACTGAAGCGAAGGCCAAGCTCCGGTCAGTCTCGCCGGTTGACATCAAGCCGGAGCCGCGAAAGATCACTCCGGGATCGCCGTTGAGCGTGCGTACGTTGGTACTGCGTCCGCCACAGATTCCGAACGTCTTGAGTTGGACCATCGAGTCGAAACGGCATCGCGGCTATTTGATCACGACGGCGATCAGCCCGGATGACAAGCAGATCGCGACCGGTGGATTGGATGGCATCATTCGGATCTGGGACGCCGCGACAGGTGAGTTTCAGAAGGCATTGGTCGGACACGACAGCTACATCCACGACTTGGCATGGTCCCCAGACGGCCGCACGCTGGCGTCGGGAGGTTCGTATGACGCGACGGCGAAGTTCTGGGATGTTCGTTCCGGGTTGAATCTGCGAACCATCAAACATCCGTCGTGGGCCTCGAAGGTTGTCTGGTCACCCGACGGTCGCACGTTATTGGTCAGCGGCGGCGAAAGCGGCATCGCCAAGTTCTGGGACGTGGCGACCGGTGCCGAGCGCGGCAAGGTCGAGCATGGCCGCTATGTGTTGAGCAGCGTGTGGTCTCCCGATGGATCGGCCGTCGCGTTCACTTGCACCGGTCAAGCGGCGCAGATGTTCGACACTGGGGAATTCAAAGTCATCCGATCGTTCGGTGATGGAGTCAACGAAACGAATTACTCATCGGCCTGGTCTCCCGACAGCAAGCGGCTGGCGGTGGCGACGAGCGTGGGCACGAAAATCTGGGACGCCGAGTCGGGCGATTTGAAAGAAACGCTCGCCGGGCCGATGACCACAGTCGCTTGGTCGCCTGATGGCAAAGTGCTCGCGACCGCGTATTCCGGTCAAGCGGTGCAAACGTGGGACACGGGAACGTGGAAGCTCATTAAAGCCTTGCCGCTGGGAGCATCGGGACTGTCTTGGACCAACGATGGCAGCAAGCTCTGCCTGATGACGTCAGCGAACGTCACGCTGTGGGACCGGTCGGCTGACAAGGCTCTGCCGACGCTCGACGCGACGGGTCCGGCCTCGCGCGTGATGTGGACGACAGGCAAGATCATGGCGTCCGGGATCGGCACGCCAGTGGTCTCGCTGTGGGACATCGCTTCCGGCAAGCTGCTGCGAAAATTGGAAGGACACACCGGCACGATCACCGCGCTGGCTTGGGCCGCCAACGATAAGTCGCTCGCGTCGTGCGCGACCGACAAGACCATCCGCGTGTGGGATGCCCAGAAGGGCGAACTCATTAAGAAGCTCGAAGGTCATACGGAAAGTGTGGCGACGATTGCTTGGGCTCCCAACAGCAAGTCGCTCGCGAGCGGCAGCTACGACAAGACCGTGCGGCTGTGGGACACCGTCACCGGCAAATCGACCAAGACGTTCGAGGGACCGACCGTCGCCGTCACCCTCATGGATTGGAACGGCAAGATGCTGGTTGCCGGCGGTCCCAGCAACATGATCTACGTCTGGAACACGACCTCCGGTCAACTGGTTCGCAAGCTGGAAGTGTCGGGAGCAGCACAGTCGATGTCCTGGTCGCCGGACGGCAAAGTGGTTGCCACGGGGGGCGTGGATGATTCGCTGCGCATCATGAATCCCGCCAACGGAGCGATCCTCTTCAAGCTCAGCTTGCCGGGCGACCCGCCTTCCGTGACCGCGCTGGCTTGGAGCGCTAAGGGAGAAACGATCGCCTCCGGCCGAGGCAATCACACGGCTCAGATTTGGAATCCGCAGAACGGCAAGGTGGCTCAGAACGTGCCGACGATGGCTCCCGTGCAACAGGTGCTGTGGTCGGACACCAATCGCAGTCTGGCGGTCGGAACCGCCGATCGCTCGGTGCGTTTTTTCGATACCGCCACGGGCAAGCTCCGCGCGACGCTGATCACCGACCACGATCAAGTCCCCGCGATCAGCGCCGACGGTCACTACCGCGCGGATGCGGACCCAGAGTTGGTCTACGTCGTGCAGACAGAGTCTTCCCTCGACACGTACTCCGTGGCTGAATTCGCCAAGAAGTACCGTTGGAAGAATGCGCCCAACCAGGTCAAGCTCGCCGAGTGATTCTCAGTTGAGCGGCACGGCGCTAGCCCACTGGCACTCACTTTGTCGCAAAGTAGCAGGCACATTCCATGTGCCGTCCGCATTTTTCAGGCTGACGGCACATGGAATGTGCCTACTACTTTCAAAAGTGAGTGCCATTGGGCTAGCGCGATTCCGCTCGAAGAATGAGATTATTCCTCGGACTCTTCTTCCTTGTCCGGAGCGGCGGGCTTCACGGCTTCGCTGGCCGGAGCGGGTGGCATGAGCAGCGTGGGAGACGCGGTCGGCAGCCCTTCCGAATCGGACGAACCGACTCCGTCGATGAGCCACAGATCGTTCTCGCCAGCCAGAGCACCACGCTCCAACTGCACGTTCTTCTGGGCGACGGCGTATTCGGCACGCGACTGGTGATAACGGATCTCGGATTCGACGACTCGCCGCTGAGCATCCAGGATGCGGTCGATATCGACTGGCAGTTGCTGTTCTTCTTCCGCTTGCAGCGACAGCAACACTTCGCGAGAAGCGATGTAGCGGTTGAGACTGTTTTGCGAGGACTCGAACGCCCGCACGGCGTCGGACAGAGCGTTGCTCAAGTCATGAATGACTTCCCGTTCTTGCTCGCGATGGATGGCTCGTTCGTGGCACAGTAAGAGTTCGGCGTTGGCGACGGCGGCATGACCTTGTCGGAAGCCGATGGGCATCGAGAACTCCATACCCAGCAACCATTCCTGATGGTCTAAGGTCGCGAGATTGCCGATGGCGGAGACCGGCTTGCCACCGCCCTGCTTGCCAGTGTAGTCAATCAGTTTGTCGCCGAAGCCTCGAATACGATACCGGGCGATGGCGTCCAATTGGGGCAGCAGAAAATTCTGAGCGGCCAGCAACTCCATCTCGCGGCGTTTCACCTTGAGCTGTTGCCGACGCAGTTCCGGACGACGGGCTAACGCCTCCTGCATGACGACATCCCAGTCGTAGATGACCTCGGCTTCGTCCGGATCTTGGGCCGGTCGCAGCAATGTGCCGTCGGTGATCGGCAGGCCAATCATGAACCGCAAGCGACGTTCGGTGACTTGGACACCGCCGTTGGCTCGCAGTGTGCCGCCCGTGCTGCCGTTGCGGGTCTGAGTCCCTTGGAGCAAACGGCCGGAGAGCGAATCATCGACCTCTTGCTTGAAGCGATAGTATTGCTCGCGAGCTTGGGCTTCTTTCGAAGCGGAGACTTGCTGAGCCTCAACCTGAGCTTTGACTTTGCGCCAGGATTCGAGCGCCCCGTACATGGCTCGGCGCTTCGCATCCAGGTCGCGATAAGCGTAGTACAAATCCCAATACACGTTGACCACGTTGCTGACGTAGTCGCGAACCGAAATCTCGAAGTCGGTCTGCGTGATGTCGGCACTGACTCGCGCTACCAGAATTCCGTTGTAGAGCCCCGGGGCACCGCTGGGACCGGCGATGCGGTTGTACTGCAACCCACCTCCTGCCAGCAGTGGTTGCCGAGCTTCGGCCTCCGTGTAGTAATTCCACGCACTGGGAAACAAGTTGCCGGGTGCGTTGTTGCCGTCCTCATCGGAGACGTTGCGGAAGATCATCAACGCACCGCTGGCCGTCCGTTTGGAAAGCTCAGCTTTGTACTCGTGAAAGTCCTGCTGGAACGTGTTGGTCCCGCCGGCAAAGAACGAGTTGTTGTAGATGCGATCGTTCTTGGTGAAGTTCGCCGATGCCTTGAACTGTGCATCGAACGCGCTCAACGCGGCATGTGTTCCAAATCGTGGATCGGTCTGTTGCAAACCTGGCGTGTAACGAGTGCGAATCCCTTCCGGAGTGCGCAACATCGTCCCGCCGAGTTCTCTCAGGACTTCGGAATTCTCCAACGCGATCTGTAAGACTTCGCCGACGCTGATGTCACGGTACTGAATGTCGGAATTCTCACGCAGCGATTTCGTGGTGATTGGGGCACTGGCATGGACCGCCGCATAGATTTCGGGAACCGGGTTCTCCGCGTCCGCCGTGATCGAATCGATCTCGTCCGTGCTGTTACCAACCGTCGTCTTCAGAGTGTCGTAAGTCGAACAACCGACGACCCCCGCGAATGCGGCCGAGAGCAGCAGCAACACGGCCGCTCGTCCAACCGCAAAGCGACGCGGCGTTGGTCCTGAACGGATTAAGAATTGTCTCGCCGACATCCTTGTCGTTCCCGGTGCTGGGGGGAGGTTTCATCCGAGCGAATTCGCTCTAAATTCAACAGACACAATCTTGAGACACCACATCTCTGAGATGCCTCCCCCTAGTCATCGGCACTCGACTCTGCCGATGGGAGAAAATTTTCCGATTCTGCGGGTCGAAACGATCAATGAGACCTTTCCAGCGGCTCGACGGCGTTAGTCACCCAGTTTGCGGAAGATGGGCAAGCACGCGAGGCTTGCCGGCACGACTGCGCACCTTCAGCAAACCGGTTTTGACAGGAAGATTTGGGACGAGATCGCAATAACTTCCCGATCAGCCGCAGGGCGCTAGCCCCGGTTTGTGTCATCCGAACCGGGGCTAGCGCCCTGCGGCTCCTGGATTCAGCAGCAACATTGCTCATGAGGGTTGAGTCTGGATACGGATTGAACTCCTATTGCTCTGCCTGATTTTCCTGCCCTAAATCTTCCTGTCCCATGTCCGTCCGCCGCTCGCATCCAGCATTCCAAAGGCTTACCGTTCGGCCCATGACCTTCCCTAGCCAATCGGAATCTGTCGCTCGATCCGCGTCGCTGCTGGCGCGCGTGGATGGCTTGCTGGAACATGCCGAGACCCTGGCTCGGACAACTGTCGCCACGGGGGACTATTACCGACAGGTGCTGGGCGAATTAGCGGACATTTTGGAAGCCGACAGCGTGGCGGTTTGGTCGGCTCGCGACGAAAGCGTGTCGCTGCTGTTCGACACACGCAGCGAATTGGACCGGGATCGCGTCGCCCAGGCAGTCGAACCCATCGGCCGCTTGGAAGCGGACCGAACCGTCCTCGTTCCGCCCGGGGCCAGTGGGCGATTGCCAAATGCGCTGGAGTTCGCACGGTGCATCGCCTGCGTCTCGGTGGCTCCGTCGTTGCGATTGGCGCTCGATGTGCGTTTGCCGCCGGCGGCTCAACGTGGCGAGAACATCGCGGACGTGGTCGCTGCGGTCGCCGCGATCGTGGTCGAATTTCATCGCGGCCGACAACTCGAGCGGATGTTCTCGCTGTCGGTCGAGCGAGATCACGTCGCCGCCTTGTGCCAGACCTTGCACACCACCTTGGATCGTCGCCGCATCGCGCTCGATTTAGCCAACGAAGGCGCGGCTGCGTTACGAGTCGATCGCGTCAGCGTGCTGCTGGCGGATGAATCGGGCTTCCGGCTGGAAGCGGCAACCTCCGTCAACGAAATCAACCGCCGCGCGAATGCCAGTCGCGCGATCGAACAGCTTGTGTTCGACGTTCGCCGCCAAGGAACTGCGTTGCCGTGGACAACCGCCGACGAAGCACCGGATGCGGCAAAAGCGTACCTGCAAGAATCCGGCGCGAACCGCGTCCGTGTCGAACCGCTTGGTGCCAAGCCTGGCTCGTGGGACGAAGCCTGCGGCGCGGTCGTGTTGGAATCGTTCAGCAATGCCCCGCTGCACCCAGATTTCGACGGCGTCACAGAAGTCTGCCGCCATGCCGCGACCGCGCTGGCCAACGCTGCGGTTCAAGAATCTCACGGGTTGCGAAGTCGATTGCAGAGTTGGAAAGCGTTGGCTCCTTCGCGCCGAGCACGCACGATCGCGATGTCGGTCGTCGGCGTCCTGCTCGCGCTGGCCCTCATCCCTGCGAATTTTGAACTGGAATCGCACGGCCAAGTTCAACCGAAACGGCGTCAGCATATTTACGCTCCCGCCGATGGCGTCATCCGAGAGGTCTTCGTCGATAACGCCACCCCTGTCGACAAAGGGGCGATGTTGGCGATCATGCGAAATCCCGATCTGGACCTCGAAGAGCAGCGCATCCGTGGCGAGATCGCGACGAGCAACGCTCGGCTGGCGGCGATCAGGGCCATGAGTGTCGATCACGATCGTCGCAGCCCCACCTCGACGTCGGCCGGACAACTCGCGGCGGAAGGGGAAGAACTCAAACACACGCTCGCGAGCCTGACTCGCCAGCTCGAAATCGTGAACCGCCGCGTTGCCGAGTTGACGCTGCGCTCGCCGATCGCCGGACAAGTCGTCCGCTGGGACTTGATCCGCTCGCTGGAGTCGCGGCCGGTGCGGCAAGGGCAACTGCTGATGCAAGTCGTCGATCCCGCAGGACCGTGGCAGCTCGAACTGCGCATCCCCGATCGCCATGTGCGACACGTCCTCGCCGCGCAATCCGCCGCGAAAGACGAGAACAAATTGTCGGTTCGGTTCTTGTTCCGTATGTCTCCCAAGACGACCTACTCAGCCACGTTGGATGACGTGAATCTCGCCACCGATCTCGATCAGGACGGCGAACTCTCCACGCTGGCCAAGGTCACGCTGAATCCGAAAGACATCCCCGACCTGCGTCCCGGCTCCAGCGTGATCGCCAAGATAAAATGCGGCCGTCGTTCGATCGGTTACGTTTGGCTGCGCGAGTTGCTCGAATTCCTGCAAACCCGCGTCCTGTTCTGACCGGCCGAACGCCGATAGCCGGCAGCCGATAGCCGATATCACACCTATTCAAAGCTACGATGACTCCCAAGCAAAACATCCTCTCCGCCATTCGCCGACATCAATTGCCCGAAGCTCCGCTGCCAAGCCTCGATCAATCGTGGATTCAGTTCAGCGACGTGCGAGCACAATTCGCGTCGGTCTTGGAATCCGTTGGCGGCCGAGCGGTCATGGTCGCCAATACGGCCGCGCTGAACCTCGAGTTGTCTGCACTGCCCGAATGGCGGGACGCGCAGAAGACGGTCTCGCTGGTCGAAGGAGTTCATGGCAACACGGACCTCGCACAGATCGACGACCCGCACGCGACGGAAGACATCGACTTCGCGATCTTGCCCGGTCAATTCGCCGTCGCCGAAAACGGAGCTGTGTGGATCAGCGACGAAGGGGTGAAGCAGCGCGCGATCTACTTCATTGCTCAGCATCTCACGCTGGTGATCTCGGCGAACGACATCGTGCCGAACATGCACGCGGCGTATCGCCGCCTCTCATTCAAGTCGCCCGGTTTCGGAGCCTTTATTTCCGGCCCCTCAAAGACCGCCGACATCGAGCAATCGCTGGTCATCGGTGCTCACGGACCACGCTCGATGACCGTGTTTGTCGTCGGCTGAGTAGGTCAGGCTTTCCAGCCTGACTCGAATGCTTCGCACACGTTCGATTCACTCGGCGTCAGCCTGGAAAGGCTGACCTACGCGAACTCGGAAATTGGCTGCCCGCCTTCGGTGACAATCGGAATCGGCCGTCCTTGCGGATTGACCCAATGCGTCGCGAGGTCGATGCCAGCGTACTTGAACACCGTCGCCGCGAGATCTTGCGGACGCACGGGACGATCCTTGATGTCGTAGCCGCGCGAGTCGGTGCTGCCGATCACTTGGCCATGCTTCAGCCCGCCACCGGCAAGAATCATGCTCATGCAGTTGAGCCAGTGATCGCGACCGGCATCCTTTGTCATGATCGGACCGCGGCCGAATTCCCCCATCATCAACACCAGAGTCTTGTCGAGCAGTCCGCGTTGTTCGAGGTCGGTGACCAGGTGATAAACCGTGCGATCCACCGTCGGCAGGATCGGAGCGAGTCCCTTTTCGATGCCGCCCCAGGGCGGAACATTGTCGCCGTGGTTGTCGAAGTAACCCCAGCGCGCACTGACGAGCACGAATGACACACCCGCCTCGACCAGCCTTCGCGCGAGCAGCGCCTTCTCACCGACCGAATCGCGGCCGTAGGCGTCTCTCAACGAATCCTTTTCCTGGCTCAAATCAAACGCTTTCGCAGCGTGGCCCGATGTGACGAGGTCCATCGCTTGAGTCGTGTAGCGATCGGCGTTCGCCATTGTTTCAGTGCGATCTCGGTCTCGCAGGAGTTGATCGAACTGCCGCCGCAACTCATCGCGGTTGCCGAGCCGATCCAACTGAATCCCCTGCGGCAGAGCGATCCGGCCGGCCAATTCGCCACCATCGACTGGAGCGAACTGCGAACCCATCTGCCCGGACTCCCACACGTCCGCTTTCCAACTGGGAGCCAGTCCGACAAACGCCGGCATGCGCGGATCGTTCGAGCCGCGAAACTTCGCGACCACCGAACCCATCGACGGATATCCGTCGCCGTCCCTGACCTTGTCCACGCGCCGAGCCAGCGGGTTCCCCGCCTGCATCGTGATCGGTGTGTGATTGCTCGCCTTGCAATCGACCGACCGGATGATCGTCAGCTTGTCCATGATCGAGGCTTGCTTCGGCAGATGCTCGGAGAGGCGAACCCCCGGCACACACGACTCGATGGACGAGAACGGTCCACGAATCTCGCGCGGCGCATCCGGTTTTGGATCCCACATGTCCAAATGGCTAGGCCCACCAGAAAGCCAGAAGAGGATGATCGCCTTGCGATCCGACGTCTTGGCCGCTTCGTTGGCTCGCAACAACGCCGGCAAAGTCAGACCACCGAAGCCAGCCAAGCCGGTTTGAAGAAACCAACGGCGCGAGCCAACACGAATGAGATCACTCACGGCCGGTCCAGTTCGCTTTTGAAGGACATCACTTGTCATTGAAGTTGCTCCCTTTTATTAGCGTCGATTAGTGAAGATTAGTGTTCCCAAACCTTTTTCAGAACAATTATTTGGAACACTAATCGGCGCTAATCTCCACTGATTTCAAACCAACTCCGATATCGCCTCGCCCTCGTCAAGGACTGGAATCGGGCGACCGGCGTGGTCTTTGAATGACAGATTTGGGTCGATGCCCATGACCTTGTAGACCGTGGCCAGAATATCGGCGGGCTTGAGGGCGCGTTCGATGGGGAATTCCGCTTTTGAGTTGGTGGCTCCGACGACCACTCCACCTTTGAGGCCGCCGCCAGCCATCATGACGCTGATCGCGTTGCCCCAGTGGTCTCGGCCGGGGATGGCGATGCCGGGTTGGCCGTTGTTGATCTTCGGAGTACGGCCGAACTCGCCCATCACGATGACGAGCGTGCGATCAAGAATGCCGCGCACGTCGAGGTCGTCGATCAGTGCTGCGACGGCGCGATCGACGGCTTCCAGCTTTCCGCCGTGCCCTTTTTCGATGTTCGAGTGATCGTCCCAGTGCGGCATATCAACGGTGGCGAACGTTGTGCCCGCTTCGACCAATCGCCGAGCCATCAGCGTGTACCGGCCCCACGGGTTGTTGCCGTATTTGTCGATCGCCTTCGGGTCTTCCAGGTCGAGATTGAACGCCTCGCGAGCCTTCCCACCCAGGACCATCGAGAACGCATCCTGCTGATACCGATCGACCGTTTTCATCAAGCCCGACTGATCGGCTTGCCGCTCGATCTGATCGAGGCCGTTGAGCAACGACTGGCGATCTCCCGCGCGAGCCGTGTCCAACTTGCCGAAACTGTCGAGGCACTTCGGCCGGCCGATTTTGTTTTGAGAAGCGAAGTGCAGGTACTTCTGCTCGGTGTCCACATCGAACGGGTTGTACGCCGCACCGAGATACGCGGCTCCCATGTAACCGGGGAAAAGGTAAATGCTCTGAGCGGCCGGCAGTCCGACATACGCTGGCATCCCCGCGACATTCGCCCCGCGCAACTTCGAGATGTACGAGCCGAACGACGGATACTTCTGCGGCAAGCTGGCCGCGTTCGAGCCGAACCGTCCGGTCAGCATCCAGTGGCCACCCGCGAAGTGATCGCCGTTGTCGTGATGCACCGAGCGGATGAACGCCATCTTGTCGGCCAGCTTCGCGTGCAACGGCAATGTCTCGGAGACGATCATGCCCGGCACGTTGGTCTGCAACGCCCCGAATGGCCCGCGATAATCCGAAGGCGCGTGCGGTTTTGGATCATAGGACTCCAATTGACTTGGACCACCATCCAACCAGATGAGGATGACGGACTTGTCGTTCTTCTCCGCCGCACCGTGTGCTCGCAGCCGCAATAAGTCGCCGAGTGTCAGGCCGGACAAGCCAAGGAAACCGGCTTTGATCGCCGTGCGGCGAGACATCCCCTGGCAGTTCTGGGTCGGTCGGGAGTGTTCGATGGTCAGCATGAATGTCTCCGCCCAAGTCTCTTAGCTCAGACGCCTACGTCCGAGTCCGCCAAAGGCGGAGATGTAGGCGTCCAGTCTACGGCTTCTTCAACGACAACTCAGAAAGCCACGACGCGAGGATCGGACGATATCGTTCGGACCTTGAGCCGGTCAACGAGGCCCCCAAACTGTCAGTTATTCAAGAATCCGAAAACGAACTCATTCGATCCGCTGACCCCGAAGTATCAAATTGCACCAAATTTGCTCATTCCTGCGGCGGCAAAGAGTGGATCTCCGTGACTGAAAGAAACCGCAGGATTGCGGGTTCGTTTGAAGAGTCTGTAGAGCGGACAATCTTGTCCGCCGCTCGATTTTGACGGACTGGATTGTCCGTCCGACGAAACTGACCCACGTCAAATCGACGATCGCGGATCGCGGCCGTGATTTGCGGCTCGATGCGTCCCAACCGAGCCTGCCAGACAATCCAGGTCCGCTTGGCGACCTGCGCGTCCTTTGCCTGCCGAAACAGCCCCTGCAACTCGTCCACCGAATGATGTTCCACGACGGTCATGTCCAGCCTCCTGCCATGTTGACGGTCATCCAAGTCATGGCTTCGGCTGGCGCAATTCTCGTGCCGCGCATGGCGCGCAGTTATTTTTTGCGATCCGTATTACAACCGCTCCCTGACGGTCAAGGCTCATTGATTCACACACTCTCCGCGTCGTGAGTTGCGACGTGGAGCGTCGCACCACAATGCGCGCACGCCAACAAGAAATCGCGAGCGAGTCGTACAAGGTGACGGCCGCTTACGGAAACGCTGCGAGCAGAGCGCTGAGGTTCGCGAAGAACGCGGCATCGGTGAAGGAGCCATCGGGGAAGAGGAAGTCGGGAGCCGCCGACAGGCTGTCGGTGCCCGCTCCGCCGAAGAGTGAGTCGATCCCGCCGTCGCCGGTGAGCGTATCGTTGTCGTCGCCGCCGTCGAGGATATCGT
>CAMDDX010000111.1 GCA_945893075.1 Planctomyces sp. SH-PL62
GAGTGGGTGCGGATTCTCGACGTCAACGGCGATTGGTTCGAGGTTTCCGGCGTGGGCTATGCCGATGCGGACGTCATCCCGATTCTGAATGCGGTCAACACACCGTTCAATCGGGACACGATCCACGAGCCGATCAACGCCGAATACAAAGAGTTTCTCACCGGCCGCCGCTACGCCTGGGCGGCGGATCGCGTGATGTGAGCCGATCACTCGTGGGGCAGGTTTTCAACCTGCCCGTCCCCGTCAGGTTCAAGCTGGTTCCTGGCCGGGCAGGTTGAAAACCTGCCCCACGTTTGCGGTCCAACTGGCGCGATTAAACCGGCTCAAAGCGTCCGTCGGGGTAGCGGCGCATGCCGATCTCGGCATGGACCGGCGGGACGCTGAAGACTTGCAGGCGGACGGTTTGGTCGGCGACTTGGCCGGCGATCGTCACGTAGCTGCGTGCCCAGGAGGACCGCGTGTCTCGTGGCGAGGGGAACGCGCTCCAGACCAGCTCGCTGACTTTGTTGAAGTGAGCCATGAGCTGTTGCAGATCAAACTCGAAGTTGATGTGGCGTGCTTCTCCGTCGTGCCGGCCGCCGACAATTTCATAAGAGCCCAGGTACAGCCCCACGACCCAGGCTCCTTCGACAAAGTTGCAGTCAAAGCCTACGCGAGCGACACCAATCAGCGGATCGAACAGGTCGGCAATGCTGTCGATGAAGTGCGTCAGCCATTCCGGGCGGGCGTCGCGTTTGGCGGCGGCCGAGCGGTCTTGCTCCTCGGAATCCAGTTTGGTCAGGAAGTGCTCGATGGGGAGATGGTGTTGGCTCACAATCAGGCTCCAGGTTGCGTCGTCGGTCCAGGGGTCAGGTAGATATCGGGTTTGAAAGGTCGGACCTGCTTCGCAAGTGTGCCTCACGGAATTGTTCTTGCCGCGTTTAGATGCACGAGTCGCAAGATACCGGCGAGAGCGCGTCTCGCGGCAACAGACATGACGGTCAAGTCAGTCGAGGCCGTTGTGTGGGATTGGCAAGCTATGCGGAGCACACAGCGCATGGAGAAAACGATCAAGCCGAACAGGCGGAGCTTGAGGACATCCACGTCGCCATTTCGTAACATCCCCACCCACGAACCAATGACCTGAACAGGGCGAAGATCGTTGTGACCTGCTTTTCGTTTCCGCCGCCGGTGAGCTACGGCTCACTCCAACTCGCATCGCGCTACTTACTGTCGCCGTTAGCGGGCTTCACGAATTTGCCGTTTCGCCGCATCGTGCGCGAGATCGGTGGCGTCGGCCTGGCGACCACGGATTTGGTCAATGCCCGCGGCTTGTTGGCGGGGAGTCTGCGGTCTCTGGAGTTGATCGAAACGTGTCCGGAGGACTCGCCGTTCGCCGTGCAGATCTTCGGGAGCGAAATCGGTCCGATGCGCGATGCCGCGCAGTTTTTGGAAGCTCGCGGCGTGCATTCGATTGACATCAATATGGGCTGCCCCGTGAAACGGATCGTCGCGAATGGATCGGGCGCGAGCATGATGTGCCGTCCCGATGCGACCCTTGAACTCGTACACGCCGTCGTGGAAGCGGTGCGGATTCCGGTCTCAGTCAAGATGCGGCTGGGTTGGGATGCGACACAGATCACCGCTCCGTTCTTCGCTCGGCAATTCGAGCAAGCCGGCGTCGCAGCGGTCGCCATTCACGGCCGCACGCGAGCACAGGGTTTCTCCGGCTGTGTCGATCGTGACGGCATTCGGCAGGTAGTCGAAGCGGTCGAGCGGATTCCGGTGATCGGCAACGGCGACGTGCGCACGGTCGCCGACGCGGAAGTCATGCTGCGCGAGACCGGTTGCCACGGAGTCTCGATCGGCCGCGGCGCACTCGCTAATCCCTGGATCTTCCGACAACTCGTCGAATGGGAAACGACCGGCGCGTTCGGACCCAGCGGCACGTTTGACGAACGGCTTGCACTGATGCAGTCCCAATTCCGGTTTCTCGCCGAGCGTCAGGGGGTCGAGTCGGCCATCATCGGCTTTCGCAAGATGGCTCACTGGAGCTTGAAGGCGATGCACGTGCGAGCGCGGTTGCGTCACGAATTTCAACTCATCCAATCGTCCGACGAATTGGACCGCTACTTCGAAAAGCTCAGCACCGAAGGCCCAATCAACGGCAACCGCACCGGCGAATTGCCGGAAATGCACATCCCCGTCCCATCCGGCCCGGTCGAACGCTGGTGAGACGTAGAGACTCGTGGCCGAAGCTGCTAGCCCGGGTTATTCATGGCTCCACACTAACCCGACGCGCAAGCGAGGCTGTCGTGACGGTTTAGCCTCGCTTGCGCGTCGGGTTAGTGTGCGGCAGTCTGTTTCCTCCTGCGGGAGGCCATGAATAATCCCGACTAGCGTCGGTTCGGACGCCACGTTCACGCCGCCTTTCGTGTCGCGCGGCGTTGTTGTGGGGCGCTCTTCCAACGGCGATGGACCCAAAAGTATTGCTCCGGAGCGCGGCGGATCAGGCGTTCGAGGGCAGCCGTGTAGCGGCGAGTGATCTCTCCCACCGGATCAAGACTGTCGATCGTCTCCGGGTCAATGACATCCTCGCAGATCAATTCAAACCGCGACCACGCGGGGCCGACCGTGTGATCGCCGCGAAAATTGTCCGGCAGACGAATCGCTCCGCCGATGCAGATCAACGCGCGATATTCCAGCGCCGCGAGCGCGATCGACTTGAACGTTGAAGCGGGCTTGCCGAAGAAGTCCACGAACAGTCCGCGCGGCCCGGCATCTTGATCGCACAACAGCCCGACATGCCCGCGCCGAGCCAGCAGCGGCAGCATTTGCTCGGCCGCTCCGGCCTTCGAGAACATCCGATGGCCGGTTTGTTCGCGAAAGCGTTTGAACCATTCGTGGAGATGCGGGTTGTCCAAATCGCGGGCGATCACACCCATCGACACGCCGTACAAACCGAACACCGAGTTCGCCACTTCCCAATTTCCAAAATGCCCGCCGACCAT
Organism: Planctomyces sp. SH-PL62; assembly: GCA_945893075.1. Taxonomy (GTDB): domain Bacteria; phylum Planctomycetota; class Planctomycetia; order Planctomycetales; family Planctomycetaceae; genus SXKJ01. The sequence continues at coordinate 2,991 of CAMDDX010000111.1, forward strand.
CATCACGGGCCGGCCGGAATTGAATGCAGACCAACCCGCCTGCCGACCGGGGCCGTATTGCACGACATCCAGAATGCTGTTGTCGCGTGCCTTGCGCGAAAGCTGAATGACCTCGACCACGACCCGGAAAAGATGCACCCACATACGGCGGATGTAATCGTCGATGGTCGCGTCGGACGCCTCCGGTCCCAACGCCTGACGCAGGTTGTCTTGCGAGACGGCATAACGAGTCAGCTTGCGCGGCAGTATGCGATGGAAGACGAATCCCAAGCCCTCGGCACAATCCCGCGCGCGAGCCGGCGACAACATCTGAATCACGCACACCAGCGCGCGAAAGACGAGGTACTCCAGCCGATATCGCCAAGCCAACCAATTCATACGGCACTCCCTTGCCAAATCGGGCGGGAGTCTGAAGCGGATCACAACGACCGTCAATGCGAGTGCGGATCAACGCCGCTCGCCTGTTTCATTCATGGAAGTGCGAGGTATACGATGTGTCCGGTACGAGTCGTAGTTCGCGAATTCAATACGAGGTTCACGATGTATCGTTCCTGCTACTGGATTGGTCGTTCGTTTGTTGCCGGATGGTTGACGGTGCTGGTGGGCCTGAGCGCTGGCACCGTCATGGCCGACGAGGCGGCTTTTACGGAAGTCCCCGAAGCGGCGACCATCGAATTCCTGCCGGCCAAGAACGAAGGGGCGGTGCCTGAGCACTTTCGTTTGAAGCCGCATCGCTTCGAGGCGGAAGCGGAAATGCTGCACGAGCGCGGATCACTGCGGACGATCGCCGTGACGTTCCCTTCGCCGGTCGAGACCATCGTGCCGGAGAACAACACCGTCCATGCCGAATACTTTCAGCCGGCCGGACCGGGACCGTTTCCGGGAGTCGTCGTGCTGCACATCTTGGGGGGCGAGTTCCCGCTGTCGCAAACGGTGGCGAGCGCGTTGGCTCGCGCGCAGGTCGCCGCGCTGTTCGTCAAAATGCCGTACTACGGCGAGCGACGCAGCAAGGAGTCTCCGCGCCGCATGATCTCGCGAAACCCGCGCGAGACGACCGAAGCGATGACGCAGGCGGTGCTCGATATTCGCCGCGCGGGGGCCTGGCTGTCCGCTCGGCCGGAGGTGGACAAGGAACGGCTTGGCGTCACGGGCATCAGCTTGGGAGGCATCATGTCCGCGCTGTCGGCGGCGGGCGAACCGCGGTTTCGCAAAGTCGCAATCTACCTTGGTGGCGGAAAACTCGGCGAGAATTTGTGGAGCATGGAACATCGCGACGCGGAGATGTTCCGCGCCGAATGGCTCAAAGCGGGCGAATCGCGCGAGTCGTTTCTCAAAGCGCTGGAGCCGGTCGACCCGGCGACGCATGGCCGGTTGCTCAAAGACCGCGATGTGCTGATGGTCAACGCGAAGACCGATGAGATCATCCCGCACGCAGCGACGATGGCGTTGTGGGATTCGATCGGCACGAAACCGGAATTGGTGTGGCTCGACGCCGGCCACATCACCGCCGCCGCGTATCTGCCCGGTGAGATGGTCCGCCTGCAAAAGTTCTTCACCGCTTGGAAGCCGGCTCCGTAGCCGCAGTCGCCAGACTGCGGGCCAGTCGCCAACCGATCCCGCATTCTGGCGAATGCGGCTACGAATGAAGTCGTCTACTTCAGCGGTCGTCGCGCGGTGACTTGGAAGTTCGTCACCTTCAGCTTGGTCGCGCCGTCTTGTTCGAGCACCGTGTCGCCGCGCTCAACGGCGAACACTTCCCACCGATCGCCGCCCCACTCGTTGAGTCGCTGAGAAAGCAACGTCGGCTCGATCGTCTCCGTGCGATATTCCCAGCGGGTGGCTGGCGACGGGGTGTCGGATTGAGCGGGTTGGCCAAAGAACGTCACGGCAAACACGAACGCGACAAACAGGCCGACGAAGGACCAGAGACGATTCATGGCATAGCTCCTTGGACTTGGGTGTAGCCACGTTCGCCAGAACGTGGGTGGCGATGAGCTTCCCCACGCTCTGGCGAGCGTGGCTACGGCTCATTTTTCAAACGCGAAGTTGTTCTGACTGCTGATTTCCTAGATCACAATATCGCTGCCGAATCGGCTCGATGACGTTGGCGATAAACGTATCGACTTGCTCCGGCGCACGGCCGACGAACCGCCGAGCGTCCAACGCATTTCCGAGATCAACCGCCGCAAACGCCGTGTCGGTCTTCAGCCGTTCGAGTAAGTCGTTGGCACGACCAAATTCTTTGACCTGCTGAGCGGCCGCTTGGCTGTGAACTCGAATTCGTTCGTGAAGTTCCTGGCGATCGCCGCCGGCTTGAACTCCGGCCATCAGAATTTCTTCAGTGGCCATGAACGGCAACTCCTCGCCGAGATGCTTTTCGATGACCTTCGGGTACACGACCAAACCATCGACGATATTGCGGTACAAGATCAAGACCGCGTCGATCGCCAAGAATGCTTGCGGCAAGACGAGCCGCCGATTCGCACTGTCGTCGAGCGTCCGTTCCAGCCACTGCGTCGCGACCGTCTGAGCCAGATTCGCCGGCAAATTCATCGCGAAGCGAGCCAGCGAGCACATCCGCTCGGAGCGCATCGGGTTCCGCTTGTAAGCCATCGCGGATGAACCGATCTGCTGTTTCTCGAACGGCTCTTCGAGTTCCTTGCGGCTTTGCAGGATTCGCAAATCCGTCCCGGCTTTGTGAGCCGACTGCGCGATACCGCCCAGCACGTCGAGCACCTGCGCATCGACCTTGCGCGAATACGTCTGCCCGGTGACGGCGTAAGCCGACTCAAAACCCATCTTGGCCGAGACGCGGCGATCGAGTTCTTCGATCTTGGCATGATCGCCATTGAACAGCGTCATGAACGACGCCTGCGTGCCAGTCGTCCCTTTGACGCCTCGGCACTTCAGCGCGGCGAGCCGATATTCGATCTCGGCCAAATCGAGCACAAGGTCATAGCACCACAACGTCGCCCGCTTGCCGACCGTCGTTGGCTGAGCCGGCTGCAAGTGCGTGAAGCCGAGACACGGCAAGTCGCGATACTTCGCCGCGAACGTCGCCAGTTCGTCGATGACCGAGACGAGTTTTGATTGCACGAGTTGCAATGCCTCGCGCATCAGGATCAGGTCGGTGTTATCGGTGACGTAGCAGCTTGTCGCGCCGAGATGAATGATGCCGCGAGCGGACGGACAGCGGTCGCCGTAGGCGTGGACGTGAGCCATCACGTCGTGTCGCAGTTCCTTCTCGTACTTCGCGGCGAGCGTGAAGTCGATGTCGTCCGTGACCGATTTGAGATCTGAGATTTGAGATTCTGAAATGTCGATGCCGAGTTCTCGTTCGGCCTCGGCCAGCGCGACCCACAGCCTCCGCCAGGTCGAGTGCTTCCGTTGTTCAGACCACAACTCGGCCATGGGTCGCGAGGCATAACGCTTGATGAGCGGGTTTTCGTAGACGTCGTGACTCACAGGGACTCGCTTTCCATCGGAATAAAGATCGCCGTACCGCGACCGTCAGGGAGCGGCCTGGATCACACGCTCGTGGCGGGCCGCTCCCTGACGGTCGCGGTACGGCACGCAACCTACGTTTCCGGCGCGGAGCTTGCAAACGTAGCTGACCGGGTTAATGTCACCGCCCCACTGAAGGAGTCACGCCATGAAGTTCCTGCCTCGATGTTTCTTACTGTTTTGCGGTGCCTTGTACGCCGTGCTTGTCGCCAGCGATGCGATCTCGGCCGATCCGCCACTCGGGCTGCCGTCGATCCCCGTGCCGAGCGACAACCCAATGACGGCCGAGAAGATTTCTCTCGGCAAGCAGCTCTTTTTCGACGGCCGGCTCTCGGCCGACACCAAGGTGAGCTGCGCGAGCTGTCACGACCCGGCCAAAGGGTTTTCCAACGGCGAGCCATTCGCCACCGGTGTCGGCGGAAAAAAGGGGGGCCGGTCGGCTCCGACCGTCATCAACACCGCGTATGGCACGCTGCAATTCTGGGACGGCCGCGCGAAGAGTCTCGAAGATCAAGCCCTCGGTCCGATCCAGAATCCGATTGAGATGACGATGAAGCTCGAAGATGTCGTGAAGAGGCTCAACGGCATTGAGGGCTACAAGACGCAGTTCAAGAAAGTCTTCGGCACCGACGTCACGTCCGACGGCATGGCGAAGGCGATTGCCGCTTACGAGCGGACGGTCGTCTCCGGCAACGCGCCGTATGACCGCTTCAAGGCGGGGGACACGAAGGCGTTGTCGGAAGCCGCTCAGCGAGGCCAAAAGTTGTTCTTCGGGAAGGCTCATTGTTCGGCGTGTCACGCGGGGCCGAACTTCACGGACAACTCGTTCCACAATGTCGGCGTCGGCATGGACAAGAAGGACTTCGACAAAGGCCGAGCCGACATCAGCAAGCTCGCCGGCGACACCGGCGCGTTCAAAACGCCGACGCTGCGTGAGATCGCCAAGTCCGGCCCGTACTTCCACGACGGTAGCGCGAAGACTCTGGAAGAGGTCGTCGAGCACTATCTCAAAGGAGGCGTCCCCAACGAGTGGCTCGACGAAGAAATCTTCAACATCAAGATCGCCCCGACGGAGAAGGCCGACTTGGTGAAGTTCATGACCGAAGGACTCAGCAGCCCCGACTACCCGGACCACAAGGCTCCGGAGTTGCCGAAGTAACCCTGGAGTGCGGTGGCTCGACACCGCCCTCCATTCCATTGAAATGGCGACTCTCGAAGTCCAAGAGGACTCGCCAAGTAAATCAACTGACGGACGTCGGCTGCTTGTAGCGATCAACGTCGTCATTCCAAATGAATGGAGGGCTCCGTCAAGCCGGAGCACTCCAGGTTCAAAACAGAAAGTGAGTTTCTCATGCTCCGATCAATGGCGTTTTTGTTGTGTGGTTCGATCGCTCTGACGGCGGTCGCTCAAGATGCGAAGCCGACGACGGTGTTGGGCGGCATCGACAATCCGTGCGGCGTCGCGGTGCAGGGGGCGACCGGGCATGTCTTCATTGCGGCTCACAGCGGCGTCCACCGCTTCGATCCCAAGAGCGGCAAGGCGCATGTCGAGATCAGCGGGTTCCCGACCGACATCTACGGCAAAGGGCCGAAGTACAACATCGGACCTCTCGGCTTGGCGTTTTGGGATGACGAGCACTTGATCGTCGGCGACGGCAGCCGACCGGACGGCGATGAACTGGTCCGCATCTACAAGGTCGGCAAGGACGCGGCTCACAAAGATCACGAGCCGATCAAAGAGGACGCCGCCGTCGCGACGCTCGGCCCGATCAAGGCCAGCGAAGAATCCGCCAAAGGCGAAGGCAACTTCTACGGCGTGGCTTCCAACGGCAAGTCGATCTTCATCACCTGCAACGGCGACGACACTAAAGGCTGGATCGCCAAGAGCACCGCCACCAACGGCAAGCCGGGGGCGTTGAAGTTGTCGATCGCCACCAAAGTCGCCACCGAAGTCGATGCTCCAGTGCCGGTCATCTTTTCTCTGGACGGCAAGGATCTCGTGGTCGGCCAGATGGGCGAAGTCTCGACTCCGCCCGGCGACAGCCTGCTGTCGATTTACGATCCGGAAACCGGCAAGCTCAAGAAGAACTACAAGACCGGCCTGAACGACATCGCCGGCCTGGCCTACAGCCCGAAGACCAAGAAGCTGTACGCGACCGACTACTCGTGGAGCGATTCGAAAGCGGGCGGACTGTTCCGTCTGGACATCGACGGTGACTCGATCAAGGCGGTGAAGATCGCCAGTCTCGACAAGCCGACGGCATGCGCGTTCGACAAGAACGGCGTGCTGTACGTCGCCGTCTTCGGCACCGTTGCCGAAGGGAGCGACAAGCCAGCGGGATCACTCGTGAAGTTTGACTCTGGCCTGTAGTGGCATGGATTGGGTTCACAACACCGCCTCTGGTGATCTTCAATCACCGGAGGCTTTTTCCTGCGCACAAAATCGGTCTCGATATTGTGCGGCTCAATTTTCCGCCCTTCATTTTCCGCCAGCCGCTTGGAACCTTCGATCTTCAGAGGGCTGGCGGAAAATGAAGGGCGAAAAATCAAAACAAATGAGTTTAGCGATCCACGCCTGGGATCGGAGTTGCCATGCGAATTGTCTTCACGGCTGTTTGGCTTTGTTCGTGGCTCATGGCTTCGACCGCATTTGCGCAATCGATGGGACCACAGAATGGATCGCTCCTGATTGTCGGCGGTGGCCGAATGGGGAAAGAGCTCGTCCAAGAATTTGTGGACCGAGCCGGCGGGATCGACTCGCCGTTCGTGATCGTTCCCGGAGCGAATGCGGGGGAGGACTGGGACGAGAAATACGTGGCGAAGAGTTTTCTGGCTCGCGCGGGAGCGAAGGACATCACGGTCTTGCATACGCGCGACCGCGAGATTGCAGACTCGGACGAGTTCGTCGCTCCGCTGCGCCGTGCGAAGGGTGTGTGGATTGATGGCGGCCGGCAATGGCGTCTGGCGGATTCGTATCTCGGCACACGCACGCATTGCGAGTTGTTTTGTGTGTTGGCTCGCGGCGGTGTGATTGGCGGCAGTTCGGCAGGAGCGACGATTCAGGGTTCGTACCTCGTGCGCGGCGCTCCCGAAGGGAACACGGTCATGATGGCGAAGGGACATGAATTCGGCTTCGGCTTCATGTCCTGCACGGCGATCGACCAGCATGTGATCGCTCGCAAACGAGAGAACGACCTCGCGGAAGTCCTCGACACGTATCCGGGACTGCTAGGGATCGGCATCGACGAAGGGACGGCGATTGTCGTCACCGGTCGCCGCTTCAAAGTGATCGGCGCGAGCCAAGTCGTGATTCACGACCGCTACTGGCCGAAGACGGCCGATCAAAAATACGAACTGCTTTCCCCCGGCGACGTGTTCGATTTGTGCTGCCGCCGAAAGGTGGAATCGTCGGAGACGCGATAAACTTTGGAACAGAGTCACACAAACTTTCCGAATTGAAACAGGCTGCTATGAGCCGCAGGGCGCTAGCCCCGGTTCGTGTGTCACAAACCGGGGCTAGCGCCCTGCGGCTGATCGAGGAACTTCATGCCCAAGCGATATTGCATGCCGGACCCAACGGCGGCGTTGACGGACGAAATCATCTTGCAGCACGTGGACCGTGGCAGCCGAGTCGTGGACTTGGGCTGCGGCGACGGGAGGTTGCTGGCACGGTTGCGCGATGAGCACGGCTGCGATGTGCAGGGCGTTGATTTGGATGCCGAACATCTCTTGGGGGCCATCGAGCGCGGCGTGCCGGCCGTCAAAGCGAACCTCGATGCGGGGTTGTCCGAGATTCCGAACCAGTCGTTCGACTTCGCGGTGCTCAGCCAGACGTTGCAGCAGGTGCAGCGGCCGCAGTTCGTGCTGGAAGAAATGTTGCGAGTCGCTCGGCGCGGGTTGGTCGTCGTGCCGAACTTCGGCTACTGGCAGGTGCGGTTTCAGGTGCTGTGGCAAGGCCGGGCACCGATCACCGAATCGCTGCCCTACGAGTGGTACAACAGCCCGAACATCCACTTCATGACGCTCCGCGATTTCCGCGGCCTGTGCGATCAGCAGAACTTCCGCATCATTCGCGAACTGCCGATCATCAAACGCCGAGCCGTCCCCGATGCCTGGGGTGCCAACTGGCGAGCCGAAAGTGCCCTTTACGTTTTGGAGCGGCTGGGGGTATGAGAGGAAGGGGGGATTGCAAATTGCAAATTGCAAATTGGCAGACATCAGCATCTCCTGACCACGCCTTTTCACCTTCTTCATTCGATGACGCCATGCACTTCTCGGCCCAACTTCTAAAGCGACTGTCCGAGCTTTCGACGCCGGTCATCCTGTGTGCGTTCATCACACACCTGGTGGTGTTCGTGATGCTGTGGATGGCGTATCGGCACAGCCTGCGCGCGATCGCGCAGACGCTGGATGACTTCACGCGTGGGTTGAAGCATCGCAGCGTTCTGGATCGCAGCTTGGCGCTGTCCGATCAGATCGAAGCGTTTCTGACGGACGTGAAAGACGCTTTGGACATCCCCGCTCGATCGGCCGAGCGGCAGGAGTTGGCGATTCGCATGAGCATCCTCGACGAGAAGCGTCGTTACCTGCACGCACTGCGGTTCGAGACGATTTACAACGTATGGCGTTCGATGATCGAGGCGTATCCGATGGCCGGGATTCTCGGCACGGTGCTGGCGATTGGAGCCGCGCTGCAAGCGGATCAATCGGGAAGTGCGACGGTCAACGCGATCGTGCGCAATTTCGGCGAGTCGATCTGGGCCACCTTCACCGGGTTGGCGGCGGCGGTCGTCTTGATCTTCCTGAATAGCTGGATCGAGCCGGCGTTCGCGCGGCTGTCCGAGAATCGCGAGCATGTGCGCGACATGGTCGCCCGCGCGAAACGCGAGTTGGCATTGTCGGCGTCGGCCCAAACAGCGAACTAACCCGCAGCGTCCCACACCAACCCGACGCGCAAGCGAGGCCCGCCTCAGGACATGGCCTCGCTTGCGCGTCGGGTTAGTGTGGGACACACTGTCACAGATAACTCCTGCCGGTGCGCAATTCGTGTTAGTTTTGAAATCGCTCACGCAGCGCGGCGTTCATCGCTCCCGCGTCCTTCATCACCGCGATCGGCCCAGGAGCAGCAGCAGCCGACGTGACTTTCGGCGGCTTGTGTGGCCAGTCGCTGCCATTCTGCCGCCGACAGCGCCACGTGCGGCACGCGCAGCGACGCGACCAGGAATTCGCCGTGATGGCGGTGCAGGTGCAGCCAGTCGCTGGCAATCGTCGAGAGTTCGCAGTCGGCGAAGTGCGACACGCGGCAGGTTCCCGGAAAGAACGACAAATGCCGAGCAAAGCAGCTCACTTCGTGTGAGGCATTCGCCTCACGGCGGCTGGTATCGCGATGCACGAGAAACGTGAACCAGCCGTTGGGCCGCAAGTGCTGCAACATTTTGGCTGTGGCTTGAAAGCTTGACGAGCAGAACAAGTTGCCGTCGTAGCTGGTCAGGTGCCGCACGACGATCAGGTCGAGCGGTTCGTCGTTGGCGATGTGTTCGAGCGATTTTTCGGGGGGCGTTGTCACGAGTTGAAAGTCGGAGCGCGGCTCGTGTTCGGCAGCCCATTGGACGTTGTCCGGAGATTCATCCAAGCCAACGGCGTCCATGCCCAAGTCGTCGAGGAAATGGACTAAGTCGCCGTGCCCGCAGCCGACGTCGAGGACTCGCGAGCCCATGCCGATCTGGTGCGCAAACAACAGATGCCGCACGACGGCACGCGGCAATGGCACCGAGGAAACTGCGGAACCCAACAGACGAGTCCAGCCCATGATGGCCTCCCTGCCACAACGAATGGACGGCAAACGGAAAAAGAAGACGAGAAAACATCTTCGCGACGAGGGACGAGTTGTAACTCTGCTCCGAAGAAACGGTCAATTGGGATCATCACAGAAACGCGATCATCACAGGGTCGGCGAAGAATCGTCCCTCGTGAGTGATGCGGATGCCGTCACCGAAATCCTCGATCCGGCCGGCCGCAACCTCGCGTCTGATGGTCTCGCCCGCGAGCGAATCGAGATCGAAGCCCGTCAGCGTTCGGTACTCGTCGCGGCAAATCCCATCGAGCTGCCGCAGGCCAAGCACGATCGCCTCGCGGGCTCGATGCTCCGGGGCGAGTTCTTCGCTCATCGCGACGCCGCTCTGTCCGCCGAGCACTCGCTTGATCCACGTCGTTGTGCTGCGGTGATTGGATTCGCGCCGGCCGTTGATGTACCGAGCCGCTCCGGGTCCAAAGCCGAAATATGGGAGTGCTCGCCAGTACGTTTGATTGTGCCGGCAGCGGTATCCGGGCCGAGCGAAATTGCTGATTTCGTACTGCTCGAAGCCGGCGGCGGCGAGGTCGTCCATCGCGGCCGCGTACATGTCCCGTTCGAGTTCATTGGGCAATTGCTGAATCGCACCCTTCTCGCGCCGTGACCAGAACGCGGTCCCTTTCTCGAAGGTCAGCCCGTAGGTCGAGAGATGCGTCGGCCACAGTTCGATCGCGCGGCGCAACGTTTCTCGCCAATGAGCGAGTGTCTGGCCGGGCAACGCGAAAATCAGATCGAGCGAGACATTTTCAAATCGGTCTTGCAGCCGAGCGACCGCGTCGAGGATCTCCGCCTCGCGATGATCTCGCTCCAGCAACTTGAGCAACCCCTCGTCGAACGACTGCACTCCCAGACTGATGCGATTGACGCCGGCGTCGGCCAGCAGCCGCAGCTTTTCATCGGTCAGCGCGGCGGGATTCGCTTCGACCGAGAACTCGTAACCCGGTGCCAGTCGAAACCACTCGCGAGCCAATTTCAGCAGCCGAGCCAACTCATCCTCGGCGAGATGCGTCGGCGTACCACCGCCGAAAAAGAGCGTGTCCACCTCGCGCGGCCATTCGAGTTGACGCAACTCCAACTCCATAGCCCGCAGGTACTCGCCCGCCAAGTCGTCTCGCCCGGCCAGCAGCGTGAAGTCGCAGTACCCGCAGCGATGCGCGCAGAACGGCACATGCAGGTAGGCGGCGCGCGGTTCGGCGAAGACGGGAGAGGTCATGATGACTGACTGTGGTCGTGACCGGACGGGATTGCAAAGGTGAGATATCGGCCATCAGCTCACAGCCATCAGCCGGCGGTGGAGGAACGTCGCTTGGTGTTGAACGCGATTTCTTCCAGATAACATGCCCGCCATGAGAAACACACTCACAATTGCCGTCGTTCTGTTGTTGGCTCGCACGGTGACGGCTGCCGATCGAGTCACGTTCAACCGCGATATCCGGCCGATCCTGGCGGACGCCTGCTTCCAATGTCACGGAGCGGACGAGAAGCAACGCAAGGCTGGCCTGCGGCTGGATGTCCCAGAGATCGCGTTCAAGCCCACCGAATCCGGAGCAACCGCCATCGTCCCCGGCAAACCGGCGGAGAGCGAACTTCTCAAGCGACTGTTGTCGACCGATGACAGCGTGCGGATGCCGCCGGCCAATTCCGGAAAGACAATCACGGCGGCTCAGATCGAGACGCTCAAACGCTGGATCGCCGGCGGTGCCGAATACCAAGGCCATTGGGCGTTCATCCCGCCGACTCGCCCCGCAGTCCCTGTCCGGCCGATGGCTGATGGCCGAAAGCCGATGGCCGTTATCACAAATTCAATCGACCAATTCATTCTCTCCCGTCTCGATCAAGCCGGCCTGAAACCGTCTCCCGAAGCCGATAAGACAACGCTCATCCGCCGCGTGTCGTTTGATCTGACTGGCCTGCCGCCGTCACCCAGCGAAGTCGATGCGTTTCTCGCCGACACGTCCGCGAACGCTTATGAGAAAGTTGTGGATCGGCTGTTCAAGTCGCCGCGTTACGGTGAGCAGATGGCGCGGCCGTGGCTCGACATGGCACGGTACGCCGACAGCAACGGCTTTCAGGTCGATAGCAGTCGCTTTCAATGGCCGTGGCGCGATTGGGTCATCAATGCTTTCAACGACAACATGCGGTTCGATCAATTCACGATCGAGCAACTTGCCGGCGACCTGTTGCCGAATCCGACGCAATCGCAAATCATCGCGACCGGATTCAATCGCAATCACCGGCTCAACGGCGAAGGGGGTCTGATCGCCGAAGAATGGCGTGTGGAAACGGTGATCGACCGCGTCGAGACGACCGGGATCACCTGGCTTGGCCTGACCTTCAATTGCTGCCGTTGTCACGACCACAAATATGATCCAATCAGCCAGCGCGACTTCTATTCGATGTTCGCGTTCTTCAATAACGTCACCGAGAGCGGCACGCTGCAAGGCGAATCGAAGAACACCGAGCCGACCATCTCGGCTCCCATCGCCGAGCAAGAGGCGGAGTTGAAGAAGCTCGACGAGTTGATCGTCACGGCGAATGTCCGCGTCGCGAAAGAAGCCAAACGACTGCCCGAATACATCGCCGCCTGGGAGCCGAACTTTCGCGAGAAAGTTTTGAAAGACGCCGGCGCAGCGGTCTGGTCGCCGCTGCAACCGAAAGAGGTGAAGTCAGCCGGCGGAGCGAAGCTCACAAAGCAAGCCGACGGGACGTACCTCGCCAGTGGCAAGAACCCGCCGCACGACACGTACACGATCACCGCGCCGCTGCCGGCCGGGCAGTTCAGCGGGGTGTTGCTCGAATGCCTGCCGGATGATTCGCTGCCGAACAAGAGCCTCGGCCGATTCCCGAACGGCAACTTCGTGCTCAGCCGCATTGAGGCGGAAGTCACCGCTCCCGGATTGGCCGAGCCACTGACCGCGCGGTTTATTCGAGCGGAGGCGACGTACTCGCAACCCAATTGGGAGATCGGTCTCGTGCTGGATGCTTCCGCCGCGAACGGCTGGGCGGTCGATGGCCCGACTCGGCGCGATCCGACATCGGCAATGTTTATTGTCGAGGCACCGCTCACCGTGCCGGCGGACGCCACACTGACGGTGCGGCTCAAGCATGAAGCCCTCTCACAGCACAACATCGGTCGCTTCCGCCTGTCGTCAACGTCATTGCCGCCGAGCACCGTGAAGCTCGACGGTGCGAAGTTCCCGGAGTCATTGAAAGCGATCCTGGAACTCGCCGCCGACAAACGCTTGCCGGAACAGAAAGCGGAGCTCGAAAAGTTTTTCAAAGCGAACGTCGATAGCCCGCTCAAGCAGGCAGAGATTGCCGTCGTGTCGGCCAAGAAGTCGCGAGACGACCTCGCCGCGAAGACGCCGAGCGTCATGATCATGAAAGAAGGCCCAACGCGCGAGGCGTTTATTTTGATTCGCGGCGAGTACGACAAGCGCGGCGAGAAAGTGACAGCGGCGTTGCCGGCCGCGCTCATCGACGACAAAGTGATCAGCCGCAGGGCGCTAGCCCCGGTTCAAACCGATTCAACCGGGGCTAGCGCCCCCCGGCTGATGAACCGTCTCGATCTCGCCAAATGGATCGTCTCGCCGACGAACCCGCTGACCGCTCGCGTGTGGGTCAATCGAGCTTGGGAACGCTTCTTCGGCAACGGGTTGGTGAAGACGACCGAAAACCTCGGCTCACAGGCCGAGTACCCGTCGCATCCGGAGTTGCTCGACTGGCTGGCCGTCGAGTTCATGACCGACTGGGACATGAAGCGACTCCAAAAGCTGATCGTGATGAGCGCGACGTATCGGCAAGCGTCGAAGGTTGAGGGTTTAGGGTTGAGGGTTGAGGGTGAAGGCAGACCCTCAAATCTCAACCCTCAACCCGCAACCAACCTCGATCCCGACAACCGGCTGCTCGCGCGCGGCCCGCGAGTACGGCTCCCGGCCGAGGCATTGCGCGATCAAGCGCTCTTCGCCAGCGGATTGCTTGTCGAAAAACTTGGCGGGCCGAGCGTGCGGCCGTATATGCCCGACGGAGTCTGGGACGAGACGAGTCGGTACGGCGACCTACGCGGCTACAAACACGACACGAACGACGGCCTCTATCGCCGCACGCTCTACACGATTTGGAAACGAACGGCCGCACCCCCGACGATGTTGCTGTTTGATGCTCCCAGCCGGGAGATCTGCACCGTCAAACGCTCGCGCACCAACACGCCACTGCAAGCGCTGACGTTGCTCAACGAGATCACCTACGTCGAAGCCGCTCGCAAGTTGGCCGAGCGGATGCTGACCGACGGCGGAACAACGCCGGACGCACGTCTTCGATTTGCATTTCGCCGAGTGACGTCGCGGACTCCCACGGACGACGAATTGGCGGTGCTCGTCGGCGGACTGAACGACGATCTGGCTCGCTTCCGACAGGATGCGAACGCGGCCAAGCAACTGATCGTGCTCGGTGAGAGCAAAGCCGGTGCGTCGCTCGACCCCACCGAACTGGCGGCATACACACTCACCGCGAATGTGTTGTTGAATCTGGATGAGGTCGTGACACGAGAATGAAATCCTGCACGAGTCGTCTCACGTTGGCTGATAACCCAGCCCCCAAACTCTCAACAGGTCTGTGAACCCTTCGCTGTTGGACGACGTAAAGTCGATGTGCTGCATGCTCGACAGCGTCCAAGAGAGTTTCTTGGGATCACAGGGTCGTTTGATGATCGGAATGATGCGGCCCTCATATCGGGCATCTTCCAGAGCAAAAAACAATTCGCGTTTGACCCATCGTGATTTGGAGGCAGCGGGAGACAGAACCAACAAGAACCACTCGCAGCGAGCTAACGCGTTTCCAATTTCGTCGTGCCACTGTTGAGCTCCGACGATATTCGTTTCGCTGTACCAAACTGGAACGCCATGACGCCGCAACGTCTCCGCCAGCTTGTCGGCGAACGCCCGGTCGCGGCTGGAATGCGACAGGAAAACCTCGCGAGGATTCTTGGACTTCGCACGCGGCATGTTTCAGGTCACCGCTTTGGCGTGGAGGCTCTTGACGATTTTGCGAACGGTCGCCGCTGGATTTCCACCTGCCTGAACCGCCATCCGATCCAGAATCCAGGGCATGTCATCGCTGGGCTTGAGGACCACAGGGATTAGCGTTCCCTCGAATCGAGGAGTCATCAAGGCATATTCGATTTCTCCTCGGACTCCTTTGGATTTCATCGCCTCGGGGGTCACCAGGACGACCATCGCATCGGCCTGTTCCAAGGCTCGTCCAACTTGCTTCGACCAGTTATCTCCCGGTTGAAGTTGCCATTCATCAAACCACACATCCAGGCCTTCCTTCGACAAACGCTTTGCGAAATCCCGCGCCGCGTCCTTGTCGTCGAGTGCATAACTCAGAAAGACTTTCATAAACTTGCCCCGTTCATTCTCAAATTGACCGAACGGCCACAGAGTATCGCCGGATCGCAAATCTTGACAAGAATGACTTCCTCACCCCGTATTGAGAGAAAACCATGTCGCGCACCGTGCCGTCGATCAAATTCTCGACTCTTTGCTGCCTTTCCCTGCTGGTTATCGAATTGGCAGACTTTGGACAAAAAACCTCGACCGCGATTTCTGCGGAGCCTTTGTGGACTCAATCCGCAAAAAGCGGAGCGTGGTCGGATGCGGCAACTTGGACTGGCGGAAACATTCCGGGAGTGGGAGCCCTCGTGCATGTACGACCGGGACATGTCGTGGTTTACGACGTAAAAACAGAGACGCCGATCCGAGCGGTCTACGTTGCGGGGACACTGACGTTCGCGGCGGATCGCGATACGCAATTGAACGTCGGCGTGCTGAAAGTCGAAGCGGGAGATGAGCCGTCTGAAGGGGGCTTCGATTGCGATGCTCACATCGAAGACCTCCCGACCGGCGCGGTACGGCCAGCGTTGCTGGTTGGTACTCCGGAGAAGCCGATTGACGCGAAGCACACGGCGCTGATTCGGCTCATGCCGTTTGAAGGACAAGACAAGCAGTCCTGCCCTGCGATCGTCTGCTGCGGCGGACGGATGGAGTTTCATGGAGCGCCGCTCAGCCGGACATGGGTGAAACTTGGCGCGACCTCGAAGAAGGGAGACGCCGCGGTCACGCTGTCGGAATCGGTGACCGGCTGGCGAATCGGCGATCGAGTCATCATCACGGCCACGCATCTTGGTCGAGACAATGGTGGCGGAACGGATCTGCTCGAAACGGAAGAGCGCACCATCACGGCGATGAACGGCGCGAAGCTGATGCTGAATGAACCGTTGAAGCGCGAGCATCTCGGCGAAGGGGACTTCCGCGGCGAGGTCGCAAATCTCAGCCGCAACGTAATTGTTGAATCGGCGAGTCCAGACGGAGTGCGTGGGCACACGATGTATCACCGCGGCTCGGCCGGCTCGATCAGCTACGCCGAGTTCCGGCATCTGGGCAAGAAGGACACGCTCGGCCGGTACAGCCTGCACTTTCATTTGGTCGGCAACACGATGCGCGGCAGTTCGGTCATCGGAGCGTCGATTCACGACAGCCACAACCGCTGGCTGACGATTCACGGCACGAACTATCTCGTCGTCCGCGATTGCGTCGGCTATCGCAGCATCGGCCATGGGTACTTTCTGGAAGACGGGACCGAGGTGCAGAACATCCTCGACCGGAACCTCGCCGTGCAGGCGATGGACGGCAAGAAGTTGCCGAAGCAAGTGCTGCCGTTCGATCAGAACGACGGAGCCGGCTTCTGGTGGGCGAACAGCCTCAACACGTTCACTCGAAACGTGAGCTGCGAGAACAATCACTACGGCTATTTCTTTGAAGCGACCGAGACGAGCGCCCTGAAGCTGACGTTGCCGGTGCAGGATGCGAGCGGCGAGGCAAAGCCAACTGACATTCGCACGCTGCCGTTCGTGAGGTTCGAAGACAACGAGGCTCACTGCGACGGCTTGTATGGCGTCAATCTTGGCCAAGGCGTAAATCGCATCGGCCCGGACGCGAAGCACCCGTTCGTGCTGCGGAACACCAAGATTTGGGAGATCCATTACGCCTTCCGAGTTCAGGCTCCGTGCGTGCTGGTCGAAGGGATGACGATCTACAACTCGATCTACGGTGTCTATCACCCGAACTTCGACCGCCACGTCTATCGGAACATGTCGATCACGCAGTCGCCCAAGCACGGCGATGCCGAGCCGTTCAATCGGGGACATGACGACGACAGCATTCAATACGGCTCGTTGACCGTGGACGGCCTGACGTTCTCCGGCCATCACAACAGCTCGATGCCGCTGATTCAGATCACCGACCACAACCCGACCGGCTCGGCCGAGACTCACATCCGCAACGTGCAGGTCATCAATCGCCAAGACAACAACCGCCGAGCGTTGGTCAACCTCGGAGGTGGTCCGCGACCGCAACCGAAGACGCCAACCAGCGTGCCAGTCATCCTGCACGACTTCTACGGCTCCGGCCGCCACGCGCGAGTCGTCAGCGCCAAGTCGGGCGAAGTGAAGACCGAACCGGCTACCTACAAATCCGAATCACCGCTGACCGGCGACGAATCGCGAGTGCTTGAAGTCCGCGACGTCGCGTTCCCACAACTGCTCGACCCGGTCGATGACCTCCCGCCGTCAACGGTCATCACCTCCGTCTCTCGCACAACCGACGGCTGGCTCGTGCGCGGCTCGGCGTCTGACAACGGCGAGATCAAACAAGTCACCGTCAACGGAGTCGCCGCCCGCGCGGTGCGAGACAACTTCGCGGAATGGGAAACGGCGCTGCCTGCCAATGAGCTGAAAAAGATCGTTGCCGTTGCGACGGATTCTGCGGCCAATGTCGAAAAGCAGGCTCACTCAAAAGCGGTTCAATGAGGCGAGCCAATTCGGTGATATCACTCAGATCTTAGGCTCTTCCATGCTGTATCGCCTGTATTCGTCTGTCGGCAATTCGGTTGGTGTTGACCCCTATCTTGGATACTCAGAGATCGGCGACGATGGATACTGGTCGCGATACATCGAGTTTCTGCCAGACGGATTGGTGTTGAAATACACCGAGACGCACGACGCGGATAGCCTTGGTCAACTTCCAGAGGGACTCTGGGATGAGGCAGAAGCATTAAAGGACGAATACGGCGTCGTTGCACCAATTACTGTCGAGCTTTTTGAGTTAGTCTGGGCGAGAACACGTTGCGATAACGATCACTTGGCAGGGCAGTAGGCGTTTTTTTGAGGCATTGAGATGCAACCAACTCAACAACTCATCGATGAACTGTTTCTGGAAGAAGTTGAAGAAGCTCGTCGAATGACGCCAGAACAAAAGTTACTTGCCGGCGAGGATCTGTATCGCTATGCCGAGCGGATCACATTGGCTGGCATCAAGCACGAGAATCCCGGTATCGACAACCAGCGGGCACTGGAAATCCTTCAGGAGCGATTCGACCTGATCGAACGGGTGGAGCAACGTCGTGGAAATCGAAGCTGAACCCAATCAAGATCGCATCGTGGCCACGATGCTCGATGCCTTGCACGCGGAAGGGATTCCGTTCTTGCTGGCGGGTTCGTTTTCGAGCAACTACTGGGGAATCCCTCGGTCGACGCGCGATGCCGATTTCGTCATCGAGCTTGGTGGCAAGGGAGTGCTTTCATTGGCGAAGCATCTTCCACCCACGATGACAATTGACCCGCAAATGCAGTTTGAATCGGTTACGGGAACGCTGCGAAACGTCATCAAGGTTGCTGACACACTCTTCAAGGTTGAGTTGTTTCGTCTTAGCCAAGACCCTCACGATCAAGAACGGTTTCGCCGCCGTGTCGTTGTCCCCATGCTCGGTCGTAACGTCTTCCTGCCGACTTTGGAGGACGTCATCCTCACGAAGCTCCGCTGGTGCGGATATCTCAACCGGGCCAAAGACCGCGAAGACATTCGGCAAATGCTGATCGTGCGGCAGTCCGTCGTGGATTGGAACTACGTCTATCAATGGTGCGATCAGCACGACACTCGCGAAACCTTGGATGAGATTCGTCGCGACATTTCACCTTCCTGAGAATGGCCATCACGATGTTCGATCCACAAATTCCAGCGTCGATGCTGAATCGTCGCCGCTTCCTCGGAAACACAACATCTCAAGTGGGTGTCGCTGCGTTGGCGACGCTGCTGGCCTCGTCGAGTCGCGCGGAAGAATCTGCGCCGAAGGCCCACGCCGCACTGCCGGGGTTTCTAAATTTCGCTCCGAAGGCGAAGCGGATCATTTACCTGTTTCAATCCGG
>CAMDDX010000112.1 GCA_945893075.1 Planctomyces sp. SH-PL62
CACAACTGGGCGGCTACAACAACCGAGCCACGGAATTACCACCCGGCCCACAACCCCTCTGGATCGGACTTCGCAGAATGAACGACTTCGCCACCGCCTGGCTCGCCTTCGGTCCGAACGACTGATCAAGTTGTGTATAAACGACAGGATGGAATCCCAACCTACGGCACCAGTCTTGCGATGCGGCTGGTTGGAAAACAGCGTTTCGATTGCCTCCAATCGGTGGAGGCTCTGAAATGGTCACGATGGGCGAGGAAAAACTCTGCGTGGTGTGAAAGGCTGGCATGTCGCTACTCCGATTCGATCCGACGACCAATGATTGGGTGATCTTCGCGCCGTCTCGAGCGCGTCGGCCGCACGAATTTCGTGGAGCGTGTCCGAAGCCCATTCCCGAAGCGCCGGGCAAGGTCTGCCCGTTTTGTCCCGGCAACGAGCACCTCACGCCGCCGGAAATTTTTCGCGTGCCGGCGCAAGGCATGCCGAAACCATCCGATTGGCGCGTGCGCGTGATTCCCAACAGATTCCCCGCGCTGAGCATCGAAGAGCCGACCGACGGCGGCACCGATGGCTCGACGATCTTTCGGCATCGCGGCGGTTGCGGAGCGCACGAGGTCATCATCGAGTCCCCCGATCACGACCTCTTTCTCGCGCAGCAACCGGTCGAGCAAATTGAAGCGTTGCTGCGCACGATGCAGGAGCGGCACAACGATCTGCTCCGCGATCCGCGCTTCCAGATGATCGTGCTCTTCAAGAATCACGGAGAAGGAGCCGGGACGTCGTTGCGGCACCCGCACTGCCAGTTGATCGCCACGCCCGTCGTGCCGCGAATGTTGCGCACGAAGCTCGGCATCGCGGTGGATTACTACGACATGACCGGTCACTGTCTGTACTGCGTGCTGCGAAACGACGAACTGGAAGCCAGCCAGCGCGTGCTGGTCCAGAACTCCGATTTCGTCGCCTTTCTGCCGTATGCCTCGCATGTGCCGTTCGAGACTTGGATTCTGCCGCTGACGCATCACGCCTCGTTTGGCGATGTCGAGAGGGCGAAGCTGCGACCGTTGGCGGAGATTCTCAAGTCGGTCCTGCAAAAGCTTTCGATCGGATTGGACAACCCCGATTACAACCTGACGATCAACACCGTTCCGCGCGGCGATGAAGACAAGAGTTACTTCCTCTGGCACATCGAAATTCTTCCGCGGCTCACGACACCCGCCGGCTTTGAACTCGGCAGCGGCATGTCGATCAACACGGTCCTGCCCGAAGAGGCAGCCACGTATCTGCGCAGCGTCGAGGTTCTTCCCGATCAGCCGCAGGGCGCTAGCCCCGGTTCGGTCGGCACAAACCGGGGCTAGCGCCCTGCGGCTCATTGCAACCAATTCGACTTCGGGAAGTCATTGCGTCCGCGTTCCTAACGCGGACTTCGCCCGCAATCCGAGAAGGTGAAAAATTGTTGGGTGAAAAATAGAGACAAAGCCAGAAAAACAAAGTGATGGATTGTGATTCAAATGGCTCGTTCGCGTGTTCCATTTTTCACCCAATCATTTTTCACCATCTTCCGGTGCGAATGACGGCTCGTAATAAATCACACGAGCGACGACAAACACGCGCGCAAAAAACACGCATGTTTCGAACGAAGACTCTAACGAGCCTCACTGGGTTGATCCCCGCGTTCGCGTGTGGCCCACAACAGCAGAATCGATGCGGCAAGGGACAGTCCCGCCCCTGTGCCGAAGGCGGCCAGGCTGCCCCAGCGATCGTAGAGGTAGCCAAACAGCACACTCGCCGGCAGAGTTGCGATGCCGATCGCGAAGTTGAACCAACCGAACGCGAGGCCGCGCCGCTCGGAGCCGGCCAGATTGGCGACGAGCGTTTTTTCGGCGGGTTCCGTGAGCGCGTAGAACGCGGCGTAGAGCAAGAACAACGCCCAGGCGTGCCACGCTTCGGTCGCCATCGCGAACAGTAGATAAACGACGGCGTACCAGGCCCAGCCCAACACGATCAGCCGACGCGGGCCGAAGCGATCCACGAGACCACCCAGCCACCAATTGCCCACGCTCTTCACGATGTGAAACACGCACCACAAGACCGGCAGCCACAGGACTGGCACCCCCAGTTGTTCCGCGCGGACCAACAGGAAGGCATCGCTGGAATTCCCCAGCGTGAACAGCACCAGCGCGACGAGAAACCCGCGAAACCGTGAGTCGAATGGTTTCAACGTCAACCGCAGCGGTTCGTGTTCGGCGGCCGGTCTTGCGGCGGCGGACTTCGGCAGGCCGAACCATAACAGCGCCAGCAACGCCAATCCTGGCAGTAACGACAATTCGAATAACGTGCGCAGGTCTCCCGGTCTCAGCCACAAGAACAACGTCGCGAGCAACGGCCCGATCGCCGCTCCCGCATGATCCATCGCGCGGTGGAATCCGAAGGCTCGGCCGCGCTGCGCGGCGGGTGTCGTATCGGCGATCAGTGCATCGCGCGGAGCCGTGCGCAATCCCTTCCCGAAGCGATCCGCCAGTCGAGCCAATCCAACCTGCCAGGCCGCAGTCATCATTCCCAGGCACGGCCGCAAGAACACGGTGCAGCCATACCCGATCAGAATGAATCGCCGCCGCTGACCTGAGCGATCCGACCAATGCCCGGCCGCCAGCTTCAGCAAACTCGCCAACGAATCGGCGGCTCCTTCGATCATGCCCAGCGACGTGCGGCTGCCTCCGAGCACCGTGACGATGAACGTTGGCAGCAGCGGGAAGATCATCTCACTGGCAATGTCGTTCAGCAGACTGGTCAGGCCAAGCACTCGCACGGTGCGCGACAACGGTGCCGATGGTTGGGCGGGGTTGTCTTCCGGCTTGGCGGAGTCAGACATCAACAACCTGCGTCTTTCCGGGTGCAGCAACTTACTCCGGACGAGCCGAGCTTTTCGCTGGTCGGCGCTGCCACTTGATTCCACGGCATCCGGCCGAGGATCAACGCCAGTCCGCAGAAGTCAGCGAGGCCCGAGAAGATCAAGCCGGCTCCCATGAACGCCGGCAGACCGATCCAGTACGGATGCACGAACCACGTCAACGCCGAGCCGGTCAGCACCAGCAAGCCAATCGCGATGCGCACCTGCCGCTCTAATGAGATCGCCTTTTGCCCGCGAGTCACCGGCAACCCGGCTTGCTCCCAGGCCAACGTTCCACCGACGACGTTGACGATGTTCGTGAACCCGGCGGTCACAAGTTTTTCGCAGGCTTGGTTGGCTCGATTTCCAGAACGGCAGATGACGTACAGAGGCTGCTGGCTTGCGCCGTTGCGTGAACTCAACAGTGCCGACGGGTCGAGCCGATCCAGCGGCACGTTGCGAGCGAACGACACATGCACTTCGCGAAACTCAACCGGCGTGCGGACGTCGAGAAGTTCGCACACGTCACCGCGCTCGTGTTGAGCCGCCAGGTCTTGAGGGCTAATGGTGCTGATGGTCATTTTGATTCTCCGGCAGCTTTCGGTTCACTCGGACGAACGGTGAGCACGGAACACGGCGCGCGGCGCACGACATTCTCCGCGACGCTGCCAAGCAACACGTGCGAGATGCCGCTACGGCCGTGAGTCCCCATCACGATCAGGTCGATGCCCGTGACTTGCGCGTACTCGACGATGTGGGCGATCGGCGAGCCGCTGCGCATTTGCCGCACAACCTTGAGATTCGCGAAGCCTTCCGGCAACGGCCATTCGTCCAGCGCGGTGCGCGCCTTCTGGCGGATCATCGTCTCCCACGACATCGCCTCGTTGAACGGCGGGCCGAGATACGGGTACGGGTTCGACAACCCGGCGACCACGTGCAGCAGATGCAACTCCGCGCCGAAGCGCTTGGCCCACTCGCACGCCATTGCCAACGCCGGACGACACTCGTCGCTGAGGTCCGTCGGACACAGGATCTTTTGGATCGCCAACATGATGTGAGTCTCCGAACCGTAGCCACGTTCGCCAGAACGTGGGCGACCCCGCGAAAACCCCACGTTCTGGCGAACGTGGCTACGGCGCGAGCTGGCGTGATCGCGCGAATCGCCAATTCATTCCGGTTGTCGCAACACGAGCACCGGGCAGTTCGCGTGCCGCAGCACACGTTCGGCCACCGAGCCCAGCAGCAACCGTTTCACGCCGTGATAGCCGTGCGAAGGCATGACGATCAGGTCGGCATGCACTTCGTCGGCGTAATCCGCGATCAACAATCCCGGATCCCCCTCGCGAATGATCGTCTTCACTCCGGCGGCGTTGGGGTTCTTCAGGAATTTGGTCAGGTGCTCGTGTGCGGCTTTCATCCGCATGGCCGGGTCGTCCAACGCCCAGCCCTCGACATAGTTGAATGCGATGGGGGGTGCCGTGACGTAGATCACATGCACGTCTTCCGGATTCGCCACCAGCAGGAGCGCGGTCTTGAGCGCGTCGGCGGAAGCCGTCGAAAAGTCCACGGGCACAACCACAGTTTTCTTTGGGAGCCAATTCATGATTTCCTCCAATCGGACACGGTCGGGCGAGTCGAGGTACGAGACCCACCCACGATATCAATGACAACTCAGGCAGTCTTCAGCACGGGTTGCCGTGCGGCCTCCTCCGTGACCTTGGCGGGACGTTCGGAACGGACTGTCAGGACCGAGCAAGGCGCGTGTTGCACGACTCGTTCCGCGATGCTTCCCAGCAGCACATGCCGCAGTCCGGTGTGGCCGTGAGTCCCGATGACAATCAAATCCATCGCGGTCTCCTTCGCGTATTGCACGATGGTGTCGAACGTCGAGCCGATGCGAACCGTGCGCACCACTTTCTTGCCGGAAGCCCAGGCGGTCGGCGGGATCATTTGGATTTCCTCTTCCGCGTGGGTAATCGCTTTGTCCAACGATTCCGGCGAGATCAGCAGCGCGGCAGCAGTCTGTGGCATGGTCAGAAACAGATCGTGGAGCACATGCAGCACATGCAACTCGGCACCGAACTGGTCAGCCAAGTCGCAAGCGGATTTCTCGGCGGCTTTGCTGAGTTCGCTGAAGTCGGTCGGAAAGAGAATGCGTTGAACGTGCATGGGAGAAACTCCGCGTAGAGGGAGCAGGGGTCAGGCACCGGACACTCCTTTGCGAACGCCGTTCCGAGTCGGTGGAAGTTTCCAGACCTGACCCCGGCTCGCGTGCGAAGCGCGTCGTGCGTCCGAGGAATCCTCAAGGCACGAGCACCGCTGCTCCTCGCAGTCGTCCTTCGCGCAACGCCGACAACGCTTCGTTCGCGGCACTCAATGCGAACGTCTGGACTTCGGTCCGCACCGGCACTTGCGGGGCGAGTTTCAAAAACTCTTCGCCATCGCGGCGAGTCAGATTCGCGACCGAGCGGATGACTCGCTCGCCCCACAACAATTCATACGGAAAACGCGGGATGTCGCTCATGTGGATGCCGCCGCAGACGACGACTCCCCCTTTGTCGAGACACCGCAACGCCTGCGGCACCAGAGCACCGACCGGCGCGAACAGAATCGCCGCGTCGAGCAATTCCGGCGGCTGCTCGTCGGAAGATCCCGCCCACTTCGCACCCATGTCGCGAGCAAACTGCTGAGCCGCGACATCATCCGGCCGAGTGAAGGCGAAAACTTCTCGTCCCTGAAACCGCGCGACCTGAGCGACGATGTGCGCGGCGGCTCCGAAACCGTAAATGCCCAGGCGGCGTGCGTCGCCGCACATCACCAGTGAGCGGTATCCGATCAACCCCGCACACAACAGCGGCGCAGCTTCAGCATCGGAGTACTTCAGCGGGATCGGAAAACAAAACCGCTGATCGGCCACAGTAAACTCAGCGTAGCCACCGTCGATTTGATAGCCGGTGAACTGCGCCGCCTCGCAGAGATTCTCTTGGCCCCGTTCGCAGAAGCGACAGACACCGCACGTTCCACCCAGCCAAGGCACACCGACTCGGTCGCCCAGTTGAAAGCGTTCGACGCGCTCTCCGACCGCTTCGACGATCCCCACAATCTCGTGGCCAAGAACCAGCGGCAGCTTGGGCTGCGTCAGTTCGCCGTCGCAGACATGCAGGTCGGTGCGGCAAACTCCGCAAGCCTTCACGCGCAGCAGCACTTGATCCGGCCCCGGCTCCGGCCGAGCACATTCGCTCCAACGCAGCGGCGACTGCGGTTGTTCGAGCAGCATGGCACGCATGGCAACGACTCCTCGTTCGGCGATTGGCACAGCGAGTGCAAGATAGCACACCGTCGCTGCCCTGGAGTGTTCCCCAGGAATGCCGTGTACCCACTTGTTGCTTCTCTCTGAAAGGTGCTGCCATGAAGACTCTGAAACTCCTGTCTGCTTCCAGTTTGTTGGCTCTGTGTTTCGTGCTGACTTCTCAAGCCGCGTTCGCTCAAGCGGATGCCGGCGCGAAGATTCGCGGCGATGCTTGGAATGGTGGTCGAGTTCAGACCTATCAGCGTCACGCTCAGGACCGGTCGCAGATGCTCTATCAATACGCGCAGCCACAATCGGCAGTCTCGAAGCAGGAAGCCAAAGAACTGGTCGGCGGCATCAAGAAGGATCTCACCGAGGCGGACAAGGCATTGGCGAAGCTCAAGGCCGATCATGCCAAGGAGCCGGACATCGTCAAGCAGATCGCGTTGATTGAAAAGCATCACGCCAAAGCTCACGAAGTCTGCGGCATGGCGGAAGAGCACTGCCTGAAAGAGCATGGCGATCACGTCGCCATCGCGGATTGCTGCTCCGACATGTGGGCCGAAATTGACGCCGCACAAGTCGAGACGAACAAGCTCTTGAAGATGCTGAAGATCGACAAGCTGCCGATCCCGAAAAAGGCCACCGATAAAAAGGCCGCCACCGACAAGAAGCCAGAGGCCAAGAAGGCGGATAAGTAGCACGGTGGACGGTGCTCGGATCGCAGAGGGGACACATCGTGAAACCCGCGGCTGGCTGTACGCTGGTCGCGGGTTTCGCGCATTCAGAGTCATCAGCCGGAACGCGCTAGCGTCCGGTTCAGAGCAAGTGCGGGCGAGGGGTCGCAGAGATGAGGTCACGCATGCCTGACGCACAAATTTGGTATGCCCTGCGCGGCGACGACGTGACGCGGGCACTGGCGGCCGATCTGACTCGCGGACTCAGCACCGACGAAGTGAATCGGCGGCGCGAGCAACATGGCTGGAACATGCTCGCCGAAGCGCCCCCCGCGTCGCTGTGGAAGAAGCTCCTGGGTCAGTTCAAAGAACTGGTGATCTGGATTCTGATCGTCGCCGCGATCATTGCCGGCGTGATGGGCGAATGGGCCGATACGGCGGCGATTCTGGCCATCGTGCTCGTGAACGGCATCATCGGATTTCTCCAAGAAGAGAAGGCGGGACGCGCACTCGCGGCGCTGCAAAAGCTCTCGTCGCCAATGGCCAAGGTGATCCGCGATGGTGTGCTGCAATCACTGCCCGCTCGCGAGTTGGTGCCGGGGGACAGCATCGAGTTGGAAGCGGGAGACAACGTCCCGGCCGACGCGCGGCTGCTGACGGCTTTCAGCGTGCGCGTTCAGGAAGCGTCGTTGACCGGCGAATCGGTTCCCGTCGACAAGGACGCCGACTGCGTGTTGACCGAGAACGCACCGTTGGGGGACCGTCGCAACATGGTTTACATGGGGACGGTGACGGCCGCCGGCAAAGCCAGCGCGGTCATCGTCGCGACCGGCATGAACACCGAATTGGGGCACATCGCCGGGTTACTGCAACGCTCCGAACCAGAACCGACGCCGCTGCAACGGCGGCTCGCTGAACTGGGCAAAGTGCTGGTGGCCGTCTGCCTGGTGATCGTGGTCGTCATCTTCGCGCTGCAAGTGGCGCGGGGTGGTAAGTTGCTGGAGACGCTGTTGATCTCCGTCAGCCTCGCGGTGGCGGCGGTGCCGGAAGGACTGCCGGCCGTGGTGACGTTGACGCTCGCGCTGGGCCTGCAACGCATGGTCAAACGGAACGCGCTGGTCCGCAAGCTGCCGAGCGTCGAGACGCTCGGCTCGGTGACGGTCATTTGTTCCGACAAGACGGGAACGCTGACTCGCAACGAAATGACCGTGCGCGAGATCGTCAGCGGCGGCGAACAATTTCAAGTGACCGGCGGCGGCTATGCGCCGCACGGAGAGTTTCTCAAATGTGACGTCGCGGAACGTAGCCGCGTTCGCCAGAACGTGGGCAGTGCGGAGATCGACCCACGCTCTGGCGAGCGTGGCTACGAGCCAATCAACCCGCGCAATGAGCCGGACCTCATGCACGCTCTGACCACCGCCGCGCGCTGCAACAACGCGACGGTCAGCCCGCGCGGCGACGAGGAAGATTCTTGGCAAGTCATCGGCGATCCGACCGAAGGAGCGCTCGTCGTGGCCGCGCTCAAGGCGGGCATCGAAGCGCGCGACCGCGAGCAGCAAGTGCTCTTCGAGATTCCGTTCGATTCGGAACGCAAGACGATGTCGGTCGTGATGCGCGGATCGGACGGCACGCGCGTCATGTATTCCAAAGGCGCGCCAGAAGTGATTCTCGCAAAGTGCATCTCCGAGCGGCGCGGCGGCCAAGTCGAACCGCTCACCGCAGACCGCCGCAGTCAGATCATGCGGACGAATTCCGAAATGGCGGGTCGCGCGTTGCGAGTGCTCGGGCTGGCGTATCGCGATCATTCGGCGACGCAGGGGACCGAATACGACGAAACCGACCTGATCTTCGCGGGCTTGGTCGGCATGATCGATCCGCCTCGCGAGGAAGCCAAAGAAGCGGTGCGCCGCTGCCGCGCAGCGGGCATCCGCCCCGTCATGATCACCGGCGATCATCCGGAAACCGCATTGGCCATCGCTCGCGAACTGCACATCGCGGGTGACGAAGATCGCGTCGTCAGCGGGCAGGATCTCAATGCTTTGTCGGACGAACAGCTCAAGGTCCAAGTGGACCAGATCGCCGTTTACGCGCGCGTCTCGGCGGAACACAAACTGCGGGTCGTGAAAGCCTGGAAGCAGCGTGGCCAGATCGTGGCCATGACGGGCGACGGCGTGAACGACGCTCCCGCCGTGAAGGCCGCCGACATCGGCATCGCGATGGGCGTCGCCGGGACCGACGTGACCAAAGAAGCGTCCGACATGGTGCTGACGGACGACAACTTCGCGTCGATCGTGAACGCCGTCGAGGAAGGTCGCGGCATCTTCGACAACATTCAGAAGTTCGTGCATTACCTGCTGTCGTGTAACGCCGGCGAAGTCATGCTGATGTTCTTCGCCGCGTTGATCGGCTGGCCGGTCCCGCTGGCGGCGATTCAGATTCTGTGGATCAACCTCGTGACTGACGGTCTGCCGGCGCTGGCCTTGGGCATGGAACCTCCCGAACGGGACATCATGACCCGTCCGCCGCGACCGCCGCTCGAAGCGGTGATCACGCGCCAGCGCGGGCTGCTGATTCTGTTCCACGGCACACTGGTCGCGACGGTCGCGGGCCTGGGATTCTGGCTGATCTACCAGGGAGACGACGCGCATCTGGGCCGTGCTCGGGCTGTCGCGTTTTGCATCACCGCGTACGCTCAACTGTTCTTCGCCATCGGCTGCCGCAGCCAAAGCTCCACCATGCTCGGACTTGGGTTGTTCTCGAACCCACACCTCTTGGGAGCGATCGTCATCTCCGGCTTGTTGCAGCTCAGCGCCGTGACACTCCCGTTCGCTCAGCCGGTGTTCGAGGTGGCCACTCACCTCTCGTGGGAATGGCTGCTGATCGGCGTGCTGTCCCTGACACCGGTCACGATCATCGAAGTCGTCAAGTTGCTGCGTGCCTTCAGCCGGAACGCGCGAGCGTCCGGTTTCCCGATATTTGCAAGAACCGGACGCTAGCGCGTTCCGGCTGATGAAAGAAAAGTGAGGACGCCATGTCCTGGAAACGTCTCTCGATTCGATTCTGCGTCGTGGCGCTCGCGCTGACGTCGGTGATTGCCGCGGCGACGTTGTGGCCGCGAGCAGCTTCACTGGCCTTGTCGAATTCCGATGTCTGGACCTGTTCGATGCACCCGCAGATTCGTCTGCCGAATCCCGGTCGCTGCCCGATCTGCGGGATGCAGTTGATTCCGATCTCGAAGCTGCCGAGCGCTCGCGGCGATCTGGAAACGCGAGCCGGCCTCGTCACCGAACCGGTCCAGCGGCGCGAGCTCTTCAAGGAGATTCGCACGGTCGGCAAGCTCGACTACAGCGAGCGGCAGGTGGCGTACATCTCTTCGCGCGTCGATGGCCGCGTCGATCGACTGTTCGTGGACTTCACCGGTGTCGAGGTCAAGAAGGGAGATCATCTCGTCGAGATCTACAGCCCCGAGTTGCTGGTCGCACAAAACGAATTGCTGCTTGCGCTCGACGCGGTCGACAAAGAAAAGCCGTCGTCTCCCCCCACCAAGAGCTTTGCTCAGTCGCGGTTGGAATCGGTGCGCACAAAGCTGCGGCTGCTGGGCATCCTCGACGAACAAATCGCGGAGATCGAAGAGACTCGCAAGCCAACTCCGCACTTGAAGATCTTCGCTCCCATCGGCGGCACCGTCATTGAGAAGAACGTCCGCGTCGGCCAGTACCTCAAGACCGGCGACCAGGTCTATCGCATCGCGGACCTCGATCCGATTTGGCTGTACCTCAACATTTACGAGTTCGATGTCGCGTGGGTCCGCTTCGGCCAGACGGTCGATGTCCACTTGGAAGCGTTCCCCGGCGAGACGTTCAACGGCTCGATCATGTTCATCGACCCGTTCCTCGACGATGCGACACGCACGATCCGCGTCCGCGTGAACATCAAGAACTCGGAGCGTCTACTGAAACCGCAAATGTTCGCGACCGCCACGATCCATGTGCGCCTGCGTCCGGACGGCACGCCCCAACCCACGGGCCTCGAAGGGATGTTCGTCTGCCCGATGCACCCGGAAGTCATGCAGCGCGAGCCAGGCAAGTGCTCGATCTGCGAGATGCCGTTGGAGAAGGTGCCGGAGCGAGGAATGCGAGAGGGGGAGAAATCACAGCATGCGGGGCATGAACATCACGTGGGGGCAAGTGGGGGGACGCTGGCGATTCCGGTGTCGGCTGTGCTCGATACCGGACGGCGACGGATCACGTACCGGCAGACCGATGACGGCGCGTATGAATTGGTCGAACTCAAACTCGGCCCGCGCGCGCATGCGATGGACGAGTCAGGCAAACGGCGCGAGTTCTTCGTGGTGCTGGACGGCATCAACGAAGGCGATCGAGTCGTCTCGCAAAGCGGATTCTTGCTCGACAGCCAGCGGCAAATCGAAGGGATGCCGAGCCTGCTGTATCCCGCAGGGCAAGCCGGAGCGGCGTTGCACTCAGGCCACGGTGGAGCAACGTCATCGCCGTCCACAAAGGAAATGCCAAGCGGCCACAAACACTAACCCGATGCGTCAGCCAGAGGGGTCGGGTGTTCGGTTTTTCGGAATTGGCGGGAAGGAAGCGTGATTCGCTGACCAGACCGATCCCCGCCAATTCCGAAAAACCGAACACCCGACCCCGGAATGCTCACGGCTCGAAGCGCACGGGAACCGCCACTTCGGAGATCACCTTCACATCTTCACGCAGTTGACCGACCGCGCGAAATTTGAACGACAGGTCGGGCGGGCAGCGTGCCGAGTCGCTGGCGTGAACCACAACCTCCGCGCGAGTTTGTCCCGGTTCGATTCGCACACGCTCGGCCAGGAAGCCGGAGCGTGTCTCCGGTTCGACCAATTCAACGTCCATCGCTCCGTCAAAGTTCGCGGTGCGGTCCAGCACAAGCTGGCAGCGAACGGTCGCCCCCGGCCGCGCGGTCACGGAATCGTCGAGCGTTTTGAGTTTCACGACCGTCGGCATCGTGCGGATCATGTTGCGTTTGTCGCAGATCGAAAGCATCGCCTGCCGCCGGCCCCACTTGTCGGTGAACGTCGCCCAGGCTTGTGAGTACGGCCGGCAGTGATGTTGCACGCTGGCGTGCATGGTCTCCGGCAAATAGACGAGGTTCTTGAATTCGGTGACTCCCGGCGCGATCAGCGTCTCGACCACTTCGATGCCGTCCAAGTCCTGCACCTGCCGCTCGCAAAGTTGCAGATGGATTTCACCATCGAAACCGCCAAGCCGTTCGATCTGCATCGCATAGGGATAGATCGTGCCGCGATGCCCGTATTGGTACGCCTCATTGCAGGTGAGCTTGAAGATCGGCTTGTGCTGCACAGTGAGTTGCACGGTGTTCGCGATGGAGGCCGTGGCTTCTCCGAGACTCGCCACGTTCGCGACATGTTCGACGGGCTGATTGGCGATCATCGCTTTGCCGCTGATGCGGAGCGTCGCGTCGGTCGGCCGCGTGTCGTCGATGGCTTTGAACGCCAACTTGAGGCTCGTCTGGTTGTCAGCGATGCGCGGCGGCTCGAATGTCACCCCTTCGGGCAGCCCGGCGAGCGAAAGTTCAATCGGCCCCGTGAACCCACCGAAGCGTTTGACGGTCAGATCGAGATCCGTCCGGCTCCCTTGAATCACGTTGGCGTAATCCGCTGGGACACTCAGTTGGAAATCCGGCTGAGCCGTGCGAACCGACAAGCGATAGGCGAACTCTGCTCCGCCACGAGTCCCGTGCTGAAGGTCACGCACACGCAGCCGGTACTCGCCATCGGCGGGAGCTTTCCATTCGATCAAACACGCGCGATCAACCGATTCGGCGCTGGAAGCTTTCGCGAGCGTGCGACCGGTGGCGTCATCAATCGACATGAGCGGCATTGCGACCGACGAGGCCGAAGCTGGACGGCACTCGATGGCGAGAAACTCGTCTTTCTTGGCGGCAATGCGGAATGAATCTTCGCTCGCCGCATTGAGGAATCGGCCTTGAATCGTCGAAGGCAGAGTGAGCGGCTTGTCGTGGGGCACGTTTTCAACGTGCCCGTCAATTTCGGGCACGTTGGAAACGTGCCCCACGTCGGACAGCGTCACTCGATAGACGAACTCCGGCCCGCCTCGAAAGCTGACGTTCGCGATTTGCAGGACGTAATCCCCCGCCATCGGAATGCGAAACGAAAGCATGTTGTCATCACTCACACGGCGAACCTGGGCACGGACTCTCCGACCATCAGCCGCAAACAACTCAACCACCGGATCAAGTGGCGAACCAATCCGCGCGGCGAGCACATCCGCAACGACGACTTGTCCCGACGTGGCCGAGAACACGAAACAGTCAATGTCTCGTTCACCGGCGATTTGTCCGTTGATGGTGACAGGCAGAGTGACGCGCTCCGCACGTTCGGTCGTCGAGTTGGATTCGGCTTCAATAAACTCCGGCAAGTCGCCGATCACAAACGGCCGCACGCGCGTGCCGCCCCAGCCGCAGGTGACTCGCCACGCGGCCGCGCCGAGCGGCGCATCAGCGGCGATCGCGAACTCCGACCCCCATTCGGTCGGATAACTCATGTTCGCTCCGACCCCGTCCGCATCACGCGGCGGGCGGCGAGCCGATGGCTCATAGCGCGGCTTCGATCGCTCTCCCAGCAGTTCTGCTGCACGGATGCCGTCGCCCCAGAGTCGCAGGTTCGCACTCGGTGGTATCGCCTCAGTCCCGATGCGAACCGGCACGACCGTTCCGCGCCGACCTCCAGCCGGGAAGATGTGCGTGCTCGACGGTTCCTTCGAGGGGACGGCCTGCGCCGGCAATTGCTGAACCGGAAGGAAAATGGTCAGCATCAGGATCGAGGTCCAAAGAACTCGGCGCATCGTTTGGTCCATTCAAAAAATGGTATCACGGCTGACGGCCATCGGCTCTCAGCCGGCCGCCGTGAGCCGCAAGGCGCTAGCCGCGGTTTGCCTTCATCGAACCGCGGCTAGCGCCTTGCGGCTCACAACTTCAACTCAACTCAGTCACCGGCTTGCCTCCCAACGCGAGCGGCACCGGTCGACCCAGCGGCGTGTGCAATACTGTCTCGGGATCAATGCCGAGCACCGAAAGAATCGTGGCGGCCATGTCCGGAGGAGTGACGGGCCGGTCGGTCACGGCTGCTCCGATCTTGTCGGTCGCTCCGATCACCCCGCCAACATTGATGCCGCCGCCGGCCATGACGATCGAGAACGCATTCGGCCAGTGATCGCGGCCAGCCATCACGTTGATCCGCGGCGTGCGGCCGAACTCGGTGGCGATCACGACCAGCGTCGAATCCAACAAGCCGCGCGCTTCGAGATCACGCAGCAGTGCGGGGATCGCACGATCAACACTCGGCACGAGCAGATCGCGGAGACTCTTCGTGTTCTCGCGATGCGTGTCCCAGTGACCGTTCTCGATCGACACGAATCGGCAACCGGCTTCGACCAGACGCCGCGACAACAGACAGCACTGACCGAGACTCGTCATGCCGTAATCTTGCCGCAGCGATTCTTTCTCGCGGCGAATGTCGAATGCTTCTTTCGCCTTCGCCGAGGTCATCAGGCTGTACGCCTTCTGATAAAACGTGTCGAGCGATTGCACGTCCTTGCCGAGGTCTTCGACTTTTCGTTCAAAGCGATTGATTGCTCGCAGAGCTTCTTGGCGACGCAGACTGCGCTCATCGGTGATACCGGTCGGCAGCACGATGTCCTGCACCGTGAACTCCGGCGAGGCCGGATCGGCGTCGATCACAAACGGCGCGTAGCTCGCGCCGAGAAACGCCGGGCCGCCGCTGCGCAGAAAACAGGGAGCCGAGATGTACGGCGGCAACGCTCCGCCGTCGGACGTCATGCGGGCGACCATCGAGCCGATCGACGGATGCACGTTGTTGTTCTTCGTCGAATTGAAATCCCCCGGCCCCGGTGTCATGCCGGTCATCATGATGTGATAGCCGCGGCCGTGATCCGAATCGCCATGCGTCATGCCGCGCAGGATCGTGAGCTTGTCCATGACCTGCGCGGTCCGAGGCAACAAGTTGGTGAGCTGCACTCCCGGCACAACGGTTTGGATCGACTGGAAGTCGCCACGAATCTCCGCCGGTGCGTCCTTCTTAAAATCCCACATGTCATGCTGCGGCATTCCTCCGAGCGTGAAAATGAAAATGCAGTTCACATCGCGCTTCGGCTTTGATTCAGCCGCTTGGGCTCGCAACAGACTTGCGAGGCTCAGTCCGCCGACAGTGCCGACTCGCAAGAACTCACGCCGCTTCAGGCCATCACAAATCGCAGGCAACATGCAGAACTCCTCGTGACTGATTGGCCGAACCGACAACCCCGCGGACGGCTATTCGTTGGCAGGCTCTGACTTTCTTTGTCTCTGTTTTTGTTTCTCTTGGATTCGTCTCGCGTTCTCGTTGAGTGCCTCGCCAATCGCGGCCATCTGCTCGGCAGTCATCCGTTTCGACGTCGCTTTGAGCATCGAAAGGAAGTGCTCGATCTCCACGGGTTGGAAAGGATATCCGATATTACCCATCGGCCCATCGGACGTGATCAGCTCGTCGCCATTGGCTTTGAGAATCACCATCCACGGGATGCCCCCATCGGTCATCGTTCTGATCCGACTGGTGACCTCCTTGCCATTTCTCATGTTTTGGATGTCGATCTTTACGGTCACATAATCGGTCTCGAGATCTTGGTGAACCTTGTCGAGGAACCCCTCGAGCACACCACACCACCCTCACCAGGGTGCGCCGAGATGAACGAGGACCGATTTGTCTTCGGTTTGGGCACGAGCCAGAGCGTTCTTCAAGACTTCTTCAGCGTCGACTTTTTTGTCATCGGGTTCGGTGACCGAAGCGGAGGCGTCCGCAACGGCCGGTGGCGTGGCATCGCTTTGAGCAGTCGGTGCTGGCGAAGAGGCCGGAGGATCGTGTGGGGTCGGAAGAAGCCCACCACAGGAAATGGAGCTGACTGCCAGCGAACTCAACAGCAGGATTTTTCCAAGCGTGTATCGAGTCATGGAACTGTCTCCCTTTCGGCGCGGCCTCACCGCACGAACAGGAAATTGCCAGCGGGGTCGGGTGTGCGAATTTCAGATTTCGCCGTCACACACTTCGCCACTTTCAAAATCTTATACGGCGAAATCTGAAATTCGCACACCCGACCCCTGATCGTTCACCGAACGAACAGGAAATCGTACGAGTTCAGCAACGTCCAGAGATAATCTTCGGCCGCGTCGCGTCGAGCCGTATTCGCGAACAGTCCTTGGGCGACACTCCGTTCCTTTTCTGTCGGCAGCCGACCGAGCGTCACGAGAGTCAGTTCCTCGATCAACGCGGCGTCTGCGATGGGGGGCGAGGCCCGCAGCAATCGTGCGACGCGGCCTGTGGAGTTGGCGACTTTGGCAGAGACCTCCGGAGCGTTCATCAGATGCAGAGCCTGAGCCATCGTGGGCTCGCCGGAGCGTCCGCATTCGCAGGGGCTGGTTCGTTCGGAGCGGCCGAACGTGTCGAGAAAATAGGACGGTAAGCGGTTGTCCCACAGTTCGATCGCGCGTGTGCCGCGCGGCCGGCCCGGAAACAGTTCTGGTGAGCCAGTCACTTCGCTGATCGCATCGAGCAACACTTCGGCCGGGATGCGGCGGACGTAGTGATGCGAGAAGTTCTGCTCGTCCTCGCGGTTCGTCTCGTTCGGATCGGCGGCCAGTTGATAGACGCGCGAGTTGAGGATCAGCCGCATCACCTGTTTGAGGTCGTAACGATTCTCAACAACTTGTTTCGCCAACCAATCGAGCAGCGGTTCGTTCGTCGCCGGGTTCGTCGAACGGAGATCGTCTTCCGGTTCGACGAGACCTCGACCAAGAAAATGTTTCCACAACCGATTCGCGACGAGTCGCGCGAACCACGGATTGCTCGGAGCGGTCAGCCAGTCGGCGAGTTGGACGCGCGGGTCGTGGCCGACGCTGCTAGCGTCGGTTCCGATGCTGGCAGCATCGGCGACGCCTAGCGCGCGAGTCGGCACCACGACGTCGGTCAGCGGCATGCGGGTCTCGCGATAGCCGCCGTGATACACCAGTTCGACCTTCGCATCAGAGGCCGTTCGCACCGGTTTGCGTTCAAGTCCATTGAAGAACCCGGCCATGCCATAGAAGTCCGACTGCGACCACTTCTCGAACGGGTGATGATGGCACTGAGCACATTGCACGCGCACGCCCAGAAACGCCTGGCTGACCGATTCAGCGAGTTGCTCCGGAGTCCGCACTGCTCGGTAAAAATTCACCGGCCCGTGCTCGTCCGAGCGGCCCGACGCAACGATCAACTCGCGGACCCATTCGTTGTAGGGCCGGTTGCGAGCGAACTGCTCACGCAACCAATGATGAAACTCAAACGCCCCGCGATCGCCGAGCTTGTCGCGATTCACCAACAAGACGTCGGCCCATTGCAATGACCAATAATCGGCGTACTCGTCGCGTGCGAGCACCGCGTCGATCGCGCGGCGGCGCTTGTCATCGCGCGGGTCCGCGAGAAACGCACGCACCTCGTCCGGCTTCGGCAGCGTACCGATCGTGTCGAGAAACAGCCGTCGGAAGAACGTCGCATCATCGGCGATCCCCGACGGTTCGATTTGCATCTTGTGCAGCTTCGCCGCAACCAGTTGGTCGATGTCCATTGTCGCTGGCCATTTGATGAACTCAGTGGCCGCCGTCGGTCGTGGCACGAGGACTCGGACCACGGCGACCTGTCCCATGTATTGCACGGTGATCGCCGCCTCGCCCGGCACTCGGCCCGTTCGCACGAGACCGTGTGCATCGACCTCGGCCGCGATGCCTGAATTGCTGGTGTAGGCCGCCGCGTCGGTGACATCACGCAGACTTCCGTCCGAGAACTCCGCCGTCGCGAGGATTTGCTGCTGCGATTGAAAGCCCAGCACACGCTCATTCGGACTGGCCCGCAACGCGACCACGCGCGGAGCATCCTCGCGACCCAGCGGCATTCCCTGCGTCACCCATTGCAGTAAGAGTTGATGGTCCGGCGAATCGACCGCCATACGCCGTCCACCACCATGCGGCACTTGCGCGGTGGGCTTCAACAAGATCAAACTTCGTTCGGGACTTGCCGGTAACGCGCGTCGGCCACGGCCCTCTTTCAGAATCGCCG
Source organism: Planctomyces sp. SH-PL62 (assembly GCA_945893075.1). GTDB lineage: Bacteria > Planctomycetota > Planctomycetia > Planctomycetales > Planctomycetaceae > SXKJ01. The sequence continues at coordinate 18,030 of CAMDDX010000112.1, forward strand.
TGCGATCAGCCTCCGGATCGAAACCGAACACCGATAGCTTGAATCCATTCTGTCCCGACGCCTTGCCGTGACATCCGCCGCTGTTGCAACCCAGCTTCGACAAGATCGGCACGATGTCATTGGCAAAATGCACCGGCCGAATTTCGTTTGATCCAGAAACACGGACGGTCACGCGAGCCTCGCGACGACCAAACTTCACGAGCAAACTCGTCGAGCCATCCTTGATGGACTGCACCTTCGCCTGAGAGACACTCGCGATGGCCGGGGCATCGACGACGAACTCGGCATCGCGGGTCGCATCAGTGCTGCGGCCATCTCGATCCGTCGCTGTCACGAGCACCTGCTGCCGCCGATTGGCGTTGTGCAACACGATCTCCGACGGTTCCACAACGAGCGACTCAATCGTCGATGAAGGGGCTTGCGGATCGGAGCCTACCGCCGGAATCGCCAACATCCAGCCAACGCCAATGATCAACGGCAAGAGGCTTCGACGGTTGGCTGCGTCCAGCAGAGCGAGTCGCATCACAGAGTTCTCCCCTGGACCACGAGCGATCCCCAAGCTCGTTTTCTAAACACACACTGGCACCTCAGCTTGGCCGAGAGATCGTATTCCCAGGCACTGATCCGAGCTAGAGGCTCGTCCGATTGGAATTGATCGAGCGGCAATCATCCGCCCCAGAGCGGCTTCGCCAACTCGGCGTCCCACTTCTTCCAGAGTGTCTCCAATTCTTGAACCTTCTCCGGCTTGTCGGCCGCAAGGTCATGAGACTCGCCAATGTCTTCGGCCAGGTTGTAGAGCTTGTACTTGGTCACTCCCGGTTTCATTCCATCGGCAGCGGTGTCGTAGCGGACCAGTTTCGAATCGCCGTGACGAATCGCCATCTGTTGACCGAATCGCCACAGCAACGTCTCGTGCGGCTGCCCCGTCGCTTTCCCCGTGAGATACGGCAGCAAATTCACGCCGTCGAGTTTCCGTAGGTCAGGCTTTCCAGCCTGACCCGAATCGCCAGTGGAAGGGTCAGGCTGGAAAGCCTGACCTACGCCCGCAGCAGCCAACGCAGTCGGCAATAGATCGAGTTGAATGACCGGAGACTCGTAAACCTTGCCGGCCGGCAACGTCCCCTTCCACGACAAGACGAACGGCACGCGAATGCCCCCTTCCAACGTCGTGCGTTTCGAGCCTCTCAGCGGCGTGTTGATCGAGCCGTTGATTGTCACGCCCTTCATCGTCGGCCCGCCGTTGTCGCTGATGAAGGCGATCAACGTGTTCTCATCCAGCTTCTCGGCCCGCAGCTTGTCGAGGACTCGGCCGATGTTCTCGTCCATCGCGGACATCATCGCGGCATAGGTGCGACGCTGTTCGTCGGCGATCGACGCGAACCGCTTGAGCCGCTCGTCGGTCGCGTGCATCGGCGTGTGGACGGCGTTGAACGCGAGATACAAGAAGAACGGCTTCGCTTTGTGCCGGTCGATGAACGCAACCGCTTCGCGTCCGAAGGCATCGGTGAGATACTCCGCTTCGTCAGCCGATTCGGTGCCGCGCAGAATCGTGCAACCGCCGCGCTTCTCCGGAAAGTAGCTGTGTGCTCCGCCGAGGAACCCAAAGAATTCATCGAACCCGCGTCGCTGCGGATGAAATTTGTCGGAGCCGCCAAGATGCCACTTGCCAACAAGTCCCGTCGCGTAGCCCGCGGCTTTCAACCGATTCGCAATCGTCGTCTCCGAGACCGGCAGACCAATGTCTGGCCCATTGCCCGGATTGAACTCGTGCCCGAAACGCTGTTGGTATCGTCCGGTCAGCAAGCCGGCTCGCGTCGGCGAGCAATACGGTCCGGTCACATACCCATTCGTGAACCGCACTCCGCTTTTGGCGAGCGCATCCAGCCGCGGCGTCGGAATGTCCTTGCAGCCATGGAAGCCAACGTCGGCGTAGCCCATGTCATCCCCCACGATGATGACGATGTTCGGCCGCTGGCTCTGAGCAGGCAATGAATCTGTGATGACCACGTGGCACGCCATCGACGCCAACAGAACCAACCAGCGATTCATGATGTCTCCCTTTCGTGACCTTCGTAGCCTGACTCTCCGAGTCGGGTGTCTTTCCGCAGAACTCCCAACTCAGAGAGTCAGGCTACGGACTGCTTCAACTGACGATCGACTTGCGGCGGTTGACGTAGTCCCAGACGACGAAGCGATCGAGGTCTCGGCCGGCCGTGAAGAAGACACGCCCTTTGGTGGACTCGGCCACGCGATGCGCGAAGCGGATGTCTTCTTCGGATTGATTCCAGCTTGAGAGCAGGAAGATGTTGATGACGATCCCCTCGCGCTGGCACAGCAGAGCTTCACGCATCGTCGCCGCTTCGGTCAGCGGGTCGGACGGATACAGCAGATAAAGATTCGGTCCATCGAAGTGAGCAGTCGGCAGTCCGTCGGTGATGAGAATGATTTGCCGGTTCGGCGTATCGCGCGAGATCAGAAATTGCCGGCCGAGTTGCAGCGCGTGTTGGATGTTCGTGAAGTGCGGCGGGATCATCGACTCGGTGATGTTCGCGTCGCTCATGTCGGCTCGCAGGCGCACGACCGGATCGAAGATCGTCACCGGCTTCGGCAACAGCTTGGCCACATCGCCAACCGGCACCGGCTTCGCGAAGCTGGCCATCTCCACAAATTGCAGGAAGTCGCCCGGATACTCCTTGCGAATCAAACCGTCGAGCGCCAGCCCCATCCGCTTCACGTTGACGTACTGCCCGCCCTGCCGCATCGAACCGCTCATGTCCATCAGCACGGCCGTCGCGCACTTCGGATTGTTCCGCGTCCGATGAATGACAATGTCTTCGGACTTGAGGTGGATCGATCTCCCAGTTCTGAGCGGCACGGCGCTAGCCGCCGGTGTTTGGTCGCGTTCAACACCGGCGGCTAGCGCCGTGCCGCTCAGAGATAATTCCGACGCCGTGCGCAGCATCGCATTGATCAGCGTCTGCGGGATGTCCATCTGCGAGACGGAGTCACCGAATTCGTACTCCTTCGTGGTCTGCAACTCGACCGCCCCTTCGCCGACGATCGGACCTTGATGCCGACCGCTGCGTGAGGCTTGCAACTGACTGAAGATCTTCTCCAGCAGCTTTCCTTGAAACAGCCGATACGCCTTCGGTGTGAGTTCAAACCCGCGCCGGCCGTGTTCGAGTCCTTGCTGCTCGGCCATCTGCCGGACCATCTCTTCGACCTGCCGTTGCAGTTGAGCCAGCCCTTCAAGCTGCTCTTCATCCGCGAACTGCGACAGTTCATCCAAGTCGATGATCGCAATCTGCGCCGTCTTCGCCGCTTCTTCGAGTTGCTTCAGCAGCCGGTCAATCGTTTCCAGTTCCTCTTTGACTTCCAGAGCCGTCTCGACGGACAACGGCTTGCGGCCAATGAACTCGTACTTCGCCGCGAGTTCATCGACTTGATACTTCTCCCCCAGCCGTTCGGCCACTTGCAGCAGTTGCCGAGCGAACTTCGATCGCTCGCCCCCCGCGCGATACCACAGCCGTTCGAGGT
>CAMDDX010000113.1 GCA_945893075.1 Planctomyces sp. SH-PL62
CGCCGCATCAAGGGCTACCGCGACATCCCCAAACTCATCGCTGCTCTTGAAGCCCTAACACTCAAACCCTCTACTCACCCACGAAAGATGTCTGCCTAACCCACTTCACCGCGCCACCAACTTTTCAACTACGGCAGGGACAACCTCGACGATCAGGCCATCAGCGCGGAGGCGATCCGGCCAAAGCGGTCGAGGTGGCCAATGCAGTCCGGCCGACGGTGATCGGGTGCAAAACAGCAATTCCACCGGCAGGGGTCAGGCACCGCAAATGCTCGACTCGGAATGTCCGATCATCGGCATGATGCCCTGGCCCGATTGGCCGACGGCGGAGTCTGGACTCACGCCGAGTTTGTGCAGTTCCTGTCGCAGCCCCCGGAACCGGGCGAGTCGATCATGGACCGCCTGTTCGCGCACGTCAAAGTGCTCAAGACGAACGACACGCTCGACGACGACTTCTCGGTCGTCGAGATGGTGTTCTGAGCGGGACGATTCACGATCCGATTCCAGCACGACTCGCCAGCGAGTGGTTGCTCTCAAATGACCGCTCGCTTCGCACAACCATTCGCTCGCGCGGTGGATCGGCTCACCGCCTCGCCTCGGCAATCTCACCGGGATCTTCTGACCCTGCCGGGAGAAACGGAGTCGAGCTCTGCTGGACCATGCTCCGCACGGTGCCCGCAACTCGACAAGGGATAACCCGGTCAGAGGTGCGTCAAAGCGCCGGCCCCGGTCGAGCTTCTTCCGCCAGGGCACTCTGAACACCTCTGCAATGCCTCAGAAAACCTCGCTCCAAAAACACGGACAATTCCAACCGGCCACTCATCACCCAGAAGAAACAAAGGCGTCATCACGCCCAACGCCCTTGACTCTCGACGTTACATCTGGCGCGTCGTGCTAAGTGGACCCGCATTGAAAACTAGGCAGTGGGATAGGCTTCCAGCCTGTCATGTCGCGGAGAATCTGACAGGCTGGAAGCCTATCCCACGATGCGGGTCCACTTAGTGGTTCACGAAGCGGTCGAAGAGCACCATTTCGATGGCCGACTTGCCTTTGACCTGCAACTTTTCGCGGGGCGTTCCGGCGCAGTGGTCGGCGATGACCTTCCACGCGGCGGCGGTGAGGTTGATGCGGCCGGGGATGCCGTGGCTTTCCATGCGGGCGGCGGTGTTGACGGTGTCGCCCCACAAATCGAAGAGGTATTGGCGTCGGCCGATCACGCCGCCGATGACGTGACCGTAGTGGATGCCAACGCGGAGATCCCAACCGGTCGGCAGCGCACGGGTGGCCGCGATCATTTCGAGGCCGCAGTTCACACAGGCGAGGACCGGGTTCTCGACCGATTCGAGCAGGTCGCTGGCAGCCATGAAGGAGTCGCCGATCGTGGAGCGGTGATCGTCAACTCGTCGGCGGGTTCTTAGCAAGGAGGGCTTCGATTTTTTCGAGTAGCCTTGGAATCTCGACCGGCTTGGTGTCGTAGTCGTCGCAGCCGGCGGCCAGAGCTTGTTCGCGATGCTCGGACATGGCATGAGCGCTCAGACCCATCACGGGAATGTGCCGCGTCGCCGGGTTGGTCTTGAGCCGTCGCGTCGCCTCGTAGCCATCCATGATGGGCATCTGCATGTCCATCAAAATCAGCGAGGGAGATTCGGTGCGCACCTTCTCGCAGGCGTCAACGCCGTTGATGGCGATCGCCACCTCATAACCTTTGCGAATCAAACGCCGCGAGAGCATGTCGCGGTTATTTTCGTCATCTTCCACGAGCAACAGCTTTGGCATATTTCACACTCCTTACTCCAGGCAATGCCCGATTGATTTCCGAGAAAAGTTCATCGAGTTTGTACTCGCTGTTGTGGAGAAAAGGACTCTATTCGGGGTGTTGGAGCAGTTCCGAATTCCTCAAGGGACACCTCCATCTTGTTGTCTTCGACCTTCGACAGGTCCAGCACGTCATTGATCAGCATCGACAAGTGCCGGCCCGAATCGACGATCTTCTTTAGGTCGGGCAAGGTCGTCGGAGCGATCGGGGCATCTTGGGCGTCCTCCATCAGCAGTTCGCCGTAGCCGATGATCGAATTGAGATCCTCGCGGAAGTCTACGTCCATCAGCTTGAGAATCGCGCTCTTGGAATGGCTAGCCTCGATCGCCTGATCGCGAGCGATCTGCAGATTTAGCAACGCCTTCTCCAACTCCACCGTGCGCTCCTTGTCGCGGCGATGAAGCTGCTCGTTAAGCTGCTTTTGGGCGGCGCGTTCGGCGGCTGCATGCTGAATTGCGGCCCGCCGTTCCGCGTGATCGGGCAATGTGTCATTGAGCACCGAGAGGGCAAGGTCGTAATCGCCGCGCTCGAATGCGGATTGAGTATAGGCGATTCGAGTTTCGATGATGCCGACTGCCGCGCGGGTGTTGTCGTTCCACTGATGCAGGGCTTCTTCGAATGCGAAAAGTGCGCGGTTGTAGTCTTGGTAATGGCCGGTTCGTTGGGCTTCATCAAACTTATCGGCGGCAGCGGCAGCGAGTTCTATGCTCTTTTTGTGGACTTGGAATTCCAGCAGTGCTGCCTTCAGAGCTTGGGCGGTTTGAAAACGCTCGTCGCGAGTCTTGCTCATCGCTTTCGCGCAGATCGCGTCGAGTTCTTCGGGGTGCGAGTCGTCGAGATCGCGGACATGCGGGGTCTCGCCGGTGGCGATTCGGTGCAGGAGGGCAATGAGCGACGAGACAACGCGCGGTTTTTCATTGGAACGTGGCGATTCATCGCCGCACTCCAAAGACTGTCGATGCGGTGGTTCGCCGGTGAGGATTTGGAACAGGATCGCGCCCAGGCCGTAGATGTCGGTGCGGGGGTCCATCAAGTCGACTCGGCCGGAGGCTTGTTCGGGGGACATATAGGCGGGAGTGCCCAGCTTCTGGCCGGCTTGAGTCGCGTTGGTGCAGGCGTCGGCGGTGATTTCCACCGGTGCTGTCTCTTCGTCCGTCGCATTGACTCGGCGAGCCAACCCCCAATCGAGCACGATCGCCTCGCCGTATTCGCCGAGAACGATGTTCTCTGGTTTTAAGTCGCGATGAATGATGCCTCGCGAGTGTGCGTAGGCGATTGCGTCGCACACGTTGAGGAAAACGCTCATCAGTCGCTGCTCGGAGAGCGCGTCGGACTGCTGTCGGCGGTCTTCCGGCCCTGCCGCGCGGCGTTGAACATGGTGACGTTGGATCGCCTTGAGGAGCGTTTCACCTTTCACCAGCTTCATGGTGTAGAACGGTCGGCCGCCGCGATTGACCTCGTAGACCGGCACGATGTTGGGGTGTTGAAGCTGCCCGGTGATCTGCGCTTCCTTGATCAGCCTCCGCACCGCTTCGCTCGATGCCGAGCCGGGCTTCAATTCCTTGAGCGCCACCTCGCGTGCGAGATCGTTGTCTCGCGCTAACCAGATCTTGCCAAGCCCCCCTTTACCGACTTCGCTGACCCAGGTGTAACGCGACTTCGGTAGCAACGACGGATCGAGCGTCATCGTCTTGTCGATGGATTCGACCAATACCGGTCCGCTCGACGGCCACGAACTGAGCGACTGCTGAATGTCGGAGTCATCAATCTCTTTGATCGCATCGCAGACATCACCGCGCGTGATCGCATTGAGCGTGACTCGTGGATCGTTTTGATGCTTGGCGAGCTTTCGTTCGAGTTGCTTCTCGACAAAGCCGCGATCCTCTGCGGTGATCCACCCGCGCTCGACCAGTAGATCGGCCAGTGGTTTCGATTTGTCAGCCGCCCAGGCTCGGCACGCGGCAATAAGCTGGGCGAGGTCGATGAGGTCGCTCTCGAAGGCCAGCACGGCGAAGAGCAGATACTTCTCGGTCATGGTCTGTTCCGGCGGAGCGAGGAACGCGGAGATCTCCAGCGGAACAGCCTATCGGCGGTCGTGGCAAAAATCGCGTGGCGGAAGGGCGAAGTCCACGACAGACGATTTTGTAAATCTCGGTGCCACGCTCTGACCATCCAAACGTCCTTCAGAATCAGCGAGGGAGTTTCGGTGCGTGCCTTCTCGCAGCCGTCCAAGCCGTCCAAGCCGTTGATGGCGATTGCCACCTCGTAACCTTTGCGGATCAGCCGCCGCGAGAGCAGGTCGGGGTTGTTTTCATCAACTTAGACCATCAATAGCTTCGGCATGTTCTAAACTCCTTTCTCCAGGCAATGCTCGTTTGACTTCCAAAACCAGCTCATCGAGTTTGTACGAGCCTTTGCGGAGCACTTGCATCACGCGGCCGTTGAGCCGCTCCTGATCGCTCGGCGACAGTTCCATCGCCGTGATCACCAGCACCCGCACGGCACTCCATTCCGGATGTCGCCGCAACTCGGATAGGAATTCGAAGCCGTCCATCTGCGGCATCATCAAGTCCAACAGGATCAAGGACGGCCGGACGTTTTGGAGGCAATCCAATCCGTCGCGGCCATTTTCCGCCTCGTGTGTTTTCCAGCCTTCGCTGGCCAGCGTCCAGCGCATCAGATCGCGCGTGTTCGGGTCATCCTCGATGATCAAGACTGTCGGCGATGTCTCGGGCAAATACGTTCGCGAGACGGAGATCAACCGTTCGCGGTCGATCGGTTTGGTGAGGTAATCGGTCGCGCTGAGCGCGAAGCCAAACTGCTTGTCGTCGACCATGCTGAGCATGACCACGGGGATGTGTCGCAGTCGCGGATCAGCTTTCAAGCGGCTGAGCACTTCCCAACCCTCCATGTGTGGCATCATCGTGTCGAGCGTGATCACGGCGGGCATGATTTTGTCAGCCAGCAGCAAGCCTTCCTCACCGCTGGCGGCGAGCACCACCTGCAAGCCTTCGCGCGTGAGGATGCGTTGCAGCACTTCGCGCACGGTGGGGTCGTCGTCGATGACCAGCACCGTTTGTCCGAGAGTCGTCGCGGTCTTGGCGACCGCCTGAGTGACAATCGACACGTTCACAGCAGTTTGGCTGATGCTTGGCTTTTCGATCCGTGTGGGACCGGTGACTCGCAACGGCAAGTCCACCGTGAAGGTCGAGCCAACTCCGATTTCACTTGTGACGGTGATCTGTCCGCCCATCAGATGGCAGATGCGTTGCGCGATAGCGAGGCCCAACCCAGTGCCGCCATATTTCCGCGTCGTCGAGGCGTCGGCTTGAGAGAACGATTGAAACAGCTTCGTGAGTTGCTCGGCCGACATGCCGATGCCCGAATCCGTGACGCGAAAGCGACAGGTTTCGCGGCTGACATCGACCGTCGCTTCCAACGAGACCTGTCCCTGGTCCGTGAATTTGCAGGCATTGCTCAGCAGGTTGAACAGCACCTGCCGGACGCGCGTACGATCGGCAAGCATCACGCAGGCCGCGGTCGGGCAATCGACTCGCAAAGTATTCGCGTTCATCTGAGCGAGCGGTTCGATTGCCGTGACGATGTCCCGCACTTCCGCGGCGAGATCGAACTCCTCCAGACTCAGTTCCATCTTGCCGGCTTCAATCTTCGACACGTCCAGCACGTCATTGATCAGCGCTAGCAGATGCCGTCCGGAATCGATGATCTTCTTCAAGTCGTCCAAGGTCGTCGGATCGTGCGGGATATCCTCGGCATCCTCCATAATGAGTTCACTGTAGCCGATGATTGAATTGAGCGGCGTGCGGAACTCGTGGCTCATCTGCGCGAGGAACGCGCTCTTGGCATGGCTGGCTTCCAAGGCTTGATCGCGAGCGGCCTCCAAGTCCAATTGTTTCTGTTCCAATTCGGCGGTGCGGCGTTTGACGCGCTGTTCCAGACGATCATTGAGATCCCGCAATTCGCGTGTCAGGCGTTTGCGTTCGGTGATATCGCGGGCGATGACCGTGAACAACTTCGTACCGTTGGGTAGTTTGACTTGGCTGACAGAAACCTCGAGCGGAAACAACGAGCCGTCTTTGTGTTGCCCAACCTTTTCCGTGTATGGCGTGGTCAATTGGGCGAGATCAGAAACAACCGAACTTTGAGACACCGTATGTGTCCCACGGAGCATATCGTTTTCGTATGTCGAGTGCTCCAGCAGTAAGTCAAACGACCGGTCCTTCGTCTCCTCGAACGAGTAGCCGAAGATGCGGAGCGCCGCGTCGTTGATCTCTTGCATCTGTCCGGTCGCGGAACAGACGATGATCCCTTCCGCCGCCAGTCGCACGACCGAGCGGTTGCGCAGGTCCGCTTCTTCGATCGCGGAATTGCGCTCCTGAATCTGAGTGACCATCTTTTGGAACGAGCGAGCCAGCGCGCCGATTTCGCTGCGGTCATGGACCGGCAGTGCGGACACGTCGTAATTTCCGGCCGCAATCTTCTCCGTCGAGGCGTCGATGCGTCGCAAGGGATTCGTGATCGCGACCGAGAGCCAGGTTGCCAGCACGATCGTCCCCACGATCAGCCACAGCGCCCACCACAATGTTCCGACGATCTCCGCCTCGACGTCGGAAGTGATCTCTTCCAGAGACACCCCGAACGCGAGATCCAAATAGGCCGAGTCCGAGCCCACCGGGTCAAACACCACGCGGACAAAGTGCATGCTGTAGTGCTTGCAGTCGACGTTCTTTTCCCATTTCAGGTGCGGCCATTTCGAGCGGAACTCGTCCTTCAGTCGCTCCAATTCTTCTTCGCTGTCGGCGCGCAATTTCACACGCGGAATGCTGCCGTCGGGCTCGGCGAACTGACAGTTGCGCCAACGCTGCCGCAGCTCCGGCAGAGCGTCCCGGAGACTCCCCACGTCGGCCGCGTCCACTTCCTTCGTGAAGCCGAAATATCGCGTGGGCTGCAACTCATTGTCGTGGTTCTGAGTTTGATCGTCGTAGGTCCAACCATATTGCATGATCTGCGCGGCTTGAGTTTTGGCAAACTGTCGAACTTTCTCTTTCGCATACTCCGTCGCGATCCGCTCGCTGATCTGCAAGTTCGGCTTCCGTTGCGCCGCCGCTTGCAGAATCTGAAAGCCATCCTGGACGACACGCGGCGCTTCCTTCGATGTCGCCAGAGGGAACACTTGCAATTCGCCCGGCCCAACGATGTACGACAGCGACCGCGGCGAGGATCGCGATTGATCCAAACTTGTTGCCGGGAAAGTCGATTGCGGCACATTCGTTTCCAACTCACTGAGCGTCGTCGTCAACAGCACGATCCGTTGCGGGGAAGAGCCGGGCATGTTGTCCGACTGATTCACTGGGACACGAGCCGCCACTTGCACTGCTAACTGATGTCCGGCGCGGAACGCCGATGTTTCGGCCGACGTTTCCGCAGGAATGACGGAAACTCTTCCCGCGCGTGAGAAGGACGTCGTCGCCGGAGAAGTCGCAAACTGCGCGACAAAACCCCGCTGACCGTTTGGCTCGAACGGCTTGACACTCCAGGTGCGCTGCCCCAATTGCTGACCGGATTGTTGGCCATCAGTCTCGAGGTTTCGGAATTCCGCTTGCAGAAGGTGTGCGATCGGCGGCTTCTGCAAATCCTGTGAGTCTTGCGCGTCCCTCAAGATGTTCTGAAAGCGGCGGCGAGCGGATTCGTCATCCGCAGCCCCGGCCAGTTGCGACGCCAGCCACAAGGCATAGTCTTTGGTCTGCTGAAGTTCCAAATGGATCTGTCCCACGGTGACATTGGAGTCATCCGCCAATCCCAACAATTCGTGTTCCAGCACTCGTCGAACAGAAATCTCGCGAACCGGACGAATCAGCAGCAACGCGGTCAGCACCACCATCAGCGTCAACAACGCGGCGGTCTTCCAGCGGAGACTGAAGAAACGCCGCGAAAACCAAGCCCACACTCGACTCATCACCACCGTCTCCCATCGCTCACAGGTGCCACCACGAGGCGCGAGCCAGCATACGGCGACCTAAAGAACGGTTCAAATGCGAGTGGCACCTTTGCCAACCAGCGACCAACTCTCCCGCAGTGCGGCACACAGGCGGTCGATGTGCTCGCGGGTGTTGTAGAGATGGCACGAGACCCGGATCAGCCGCTCGCCGTGCCAATTCACGATCGGGACTTCGATGCCATATTTCTCCCATAACGGAGTCTGCAACTGATCGCGAATCCCTTGATTGGGAGCCTCCGTGGGGGGCAGAGGCAGTGCGATCATCGAACCGTACCACTCGCGGCTGTCCGGAACGGCCGGCTCCAAGCCGGTCAGTTCGCTGATTCGTTGCCGAGCGTACTTCGCCAGCTCGTGCGTTTGTTCGCGGAACGCTTCCCAGCCAAAGCGGTCCAGAAACTCGATCGCACTGGGGACGGCCAGAAAACTCGCCGGGTCGCGCGTGCCCAGCCAGCGGAACTCGTCCTGCCAATGAGCCGGCCGGCCGCCGACGCTGCCGCCCCAACTCATCACCGGCGGCGAGAGCTTCTGTTGCTGCCGCTTCGCGACGTACAAGAAGCCGCTGCCGAAGGGGGCACTCAACCATTTGTGGCAGCTCGCACAGTAGAAGTCACAGCCCAGCCGCCGCAGGTTGATGTCCACCATCGCCAGCGCATGCGGACCATCGACGCAAACCTTGACGCCGCGCTTCGCCGCCTCGCGGCAGATTGCTTCGACGGGAAAGATCACTGCCGTCGGCGAGGTGATGTGGCTGACGACGATCAGCTTCGTTCGCTCCGTCACGCCAGCCATCAGCGCGGCAACTTGTTCCTCCGCCGACGTGATCGGCCGCGGCAGCGGTTGCACGACGATCTTGGCTTGGACTCGGTCGCAAGCTCGCCGCCAGATGCGCATGACCGCACCGTACTCTTGATTGGTGAAGAGGACTTCGTCTCCCGGCTGCAACGGAAAACTGTCGGCGACAATGTTCATCGCGACGGTCGCGTTGTCGCAGAACAGCAGATCGTTGCCGTCCGCGCCGATCAGTTGGCCGAGCTTCTCGGCGGCGTTGTCCAACTCCGATTCCATCTGCCGCAGGAAAAAATCCATCGGCTGACGTTCCAGCTTCTCGGTCCAATCGTGCCGAGCCTCACGCACGCAACGTGGCGACGGGCCGAACGAGCCGTGATTCAAATACGTCACCCCTTCAGGGAAGGAGCATTCATCAGAGATCGGCATCAGGAAATCCCTCGTTGGTTTCTTGCGTCATTTTCCGCCCTCCATTTTTCGCCGGCTTGCGGTCTGACAGCGGCGGGCCAATTATTCCGCGTCTCGATTCAAATCAGGAGTCTGCCAATGAACCTTTCTGAGCAAAGCCATTCACAGTTGATCGACGAGTATCTTGCGGGGCCGCAGCGACTGCGTGAGGCTGTGGCGGGAATGACTCGCGAGCAATTGCTGTCACGGCCGGTCGTCGGCAAGTGGAGCACGCTGGAAGTGGTCGCCCACCTGGCGGACTTCGAGCCGGTCTACGGCGATCGGATGAAACGCATCCTCGCCGAGAATGAGCCAACGCTCTTCGGCGGTGATCCCGACAAGTTCGCGGCCAAGCTGGCGTATCACGAACGCGATCTCGAAACGGAACTTTGTCTGATCGAGTGCGTCCGCAAACAGATGGCGACAATCTTGCGAACGGTCCCGGACTCCGATTTTCAACGAGTCGGCCGGCATAGCGAAGCGGGGCCACTGACTCTGCGCACGTTCCTCGAACGGATCACCGGACACATCCCGCATCATCTGCCGTTCATCGCTGAGAAACGTCGAGCTCTTGCGACGAGTTAGCGGTGGCCGTCGCGGTCGCGACCAGATGATCGTTGGCCGGCCGATACCAGCGTGCGAGTTGCGCGTGCGAGAAGGAACCGGACGGCACACGATCTCGTGAGGCATGGAACGAGGGGCGGGCGTACTGTGCAGGGCGATGTGCCATGCAGCCACTGAGCGTGCTCGTCGCCAACAGAGCCAGTATGCCAAGAGTGATTCGAGTGTGAGTCCGATTCATGAGGCCGCTCCCACTTGTTGCCACGCGGACGCGGTGAGCGATGGCTCGGCAGGAATCGCTCGCGTCGCAGCGGTCGCCATCATGGGTTTCGTGAGTACTCCGGTCAGCGTCATCCCGAAGAAGCGTTGCAAGCCGGTCGCTCGCATCGCCGCGAAGTACGCGCACGACGCGAAATAGCCGAGCACGCTGAAGTCGAGATAGCCGCACGGCTGGATTTCTCGCGTCCGCAAATCGCTGATGTCCAACCCGCAGCGCTGCGCCGCTTTCTTGACCGCTTGCGGCGAGTTCAGCAAATAGCACGTCGGGAAGACATCATGCGGATCGGCCCGCTTGGTCAGAGCGAGGATCCGTTGCTTGAGTCCATAGGGGAGCCAGTGCGAGGCGACCATCGCCGGATGCCAGCGGTTGGGGGTCAGAAAAACAAATTTGCCCCCCGGCTTGAGCACTCGCGAGAGGTTGCTGAAGAACGCGATTGGGTCTTCGACATGCTCCAACACATAGCGTGAGACAGCCAGATCGACCGAACCACTGGGGATCTTCCAATTCGGATCGTCGGTCAGCAGCGTGAAGGATTCGAGGTGTGGGTTCTCGGCCGCCGTCGGATCGGGGTCGATGCCCCACAGTTTGATCTTCTCATGGCTCTGCCACGGATAGGGAGCGATCGCGCCTCGGCCGCAGCCAACATCCAGCACGGTCATCCCCGGCTCGACGGACTTGGCGATCAGGTCGTGATAAACCGACATGCTCGTCGGCTTCGCGCCGAACATGCGAGTTCGCAGCTTCGCAGCCAATGCGGAGGGCATGACAAAGTCCTTTTCTGCTTCCCCGTAGCCGCACTCGCCAGAGTGCGGGGTTCCCGCGTTCTGGCGAACGCGGCTACGCGAAGATAAGTCCTGCCGGCCGCTTACCCAAATTCCGGACGACGGCGGCCCAACTGTTCCTTCAGCCGCAGGACGATGCTGGAGTGCATCTGGCTGACGCGGGACTCGGACAAACCCAGCGTGTTGCCGATCTCTTTCATCGTCAGCTCTTCGTAGTAGTAGAGGATGATGATGAGCCGCTCGTTGCGGTTGAGTCCCTTCGTGACCAGCTTCATCAGGTCACGCTTCTGGATACCATTGGTCGGGTCTTCGCCCTTCTGGTCTTCGAGGATGTCGACCTCGCGGACGTCTTTGTAGCTGTCGGTCTCGTACCACTTCTTGTTGAGGCTGACGAGATTCACCGCGCTGGCTTCGGCCTTCAGGCGGTCGTATTCCTCGGCCGAGATTTGCAGCTTGGCCGCGATGTCCGCATCGGAGGGCGGGTAGCCGAGTTCAACCTCGGCCTGCTTGCGAGCGGCTTCCAGCTTGCTCGCTTTGCTGCGAACGAGTCGCGGCACCCAGTCCATCGTGCGGAGTTCGTCGAGCATCGCTCCACGAATACGGGGCACGCAGTACGTTTCAAACTTCACGCCGCGTTGCATGTCGAACGCTTCGATCGCGTCCATCAAGCCGAACACGCCGGCGGAGATCAGGTCGTTCAAGTCAACGCCATCGGGCAGCTTGGACCAGACCCGTTCGGCGTTGTAGCGGACCAGCGGCAGGTATCGCTCCATCAGTGTGTTGCGAAGGTGCTGATCCGCTTGGTCCTTCTTGTAGTCGACCCAAACTTCGGTGAGTTGTTCTTCCGTGAGCTTCACAAGAGCCATGACAAACCCCTCCGTGGGCTAATCCAGAGTCAGAAGGTGAGATAAGAGAAAGGCAGGTTTCAGAGCTAGTCCATTTCCGTAGCTTGACTCTCCGAGTCGAGCACAAAGGTTCTCGACTCAGAGAGTCGAGCTACGGTTTTCGGAGCCAGTCCGAACGATGAGGCAGAGCAAAGTCATTGCTGTCCGACGACCTATCCAGGCGCAGGACCGGCATCAACTTCTTTAATCAGATCGGCAAAGTCAGTGAGTCTTCTTGAGTCCTTTCGCTACAAATTTCCTAACCGTCAAAGTCCGTAGCCGCGTTTCGCCAGAACGCGGGTCATTGGTCGGGCACCCGCGTTCTGGCGAAGCGCGGCTACGAGATTCCTAAAGTCGTTCCAGCAGAGTCTGTGTTCGGACCGGTTTTGCTCCGGCGAGCAGTCGCTTGGCGATTGCTCGCACATCGCGAGTGGCCGCGCCCTCAGGAACGGTCTCCACAAACGGCCGTCGCGCGGCCACCGCTTGTGCGACGGACGAATCCTCCGCGACCCAACAGCCTGATGGCGGCGGGCAGCGCAAAAACATTTCGACCGTCTGACGGAATCTTTCCAAAATCTGTTTCGCCTCAGCGACAGAGCCAGCTCGATTGACGAGCACATCGGGCATCGACGTCACACTCCCCTGCCAAGCCTTGAGCGTCGCATACGCATCCGCGATCGCCGTTGGCTCCGGAGTCGTGACCAGAAACGTAATGTCCGCAACCTTAGCGAATCGCCGAGCCGTCTCGGTCAACCCGGTGCCGGTATCGACCACCAACACGTCGTACGCGGTTTCGATCGCAGCGACTTGCTCGGCCAAGTCATGTGATGCCGCGAGTTCCAGCAATCCACTGGCTCCCGGCACGATGTTGATTCCCGACGGACCTTTGAGGATCACTTCGCCGAGCGACTTCGCGCCGGTCAACACATGTCCGAAGTTCCAATAGCAGTTCAAGCCACACAGCAAGTCGATGTTGCTCAGCCCCGGATTCGCGTCGAGCAAACAAACTCGCGCTCCGGCTTGAGCCATCCCGACCGCCACATTGAGCGCGAGATTTGACTTGCCAACTCCCCCCTTGCCGCTCGTGAACGTCACGATCCGCGCACGCACGCCCGCCACCGTCGGCGCATCGGCCGAGCGGCGTTGGATGAGATTTCGCAGTGTTGAGGCTTGGTCACGCATGGGATGCTGAGCCGGAACGCGCTAGCGTCCGGTTTGCCGTAGTTATTGTGTCCGAACCGGACGCTAGCGCGTTCCGGCTAATCAAAGAGCTTCGCCCCTTTCGGGGCTTGATGAATCTTGGCGAACCACACCGTGGGCTCGCGCCCACGGCTAAATTCCGTCGTCCCTGCGGGACTTCAGCTTTCCAGCTTCTCCTGCCCCAACACCAACCGCGCCATGCGGCTGGCATTCGCACATTCCATGTCATCGGGCACATCTTGTCCGGTCGTCAGATAGCTCACCGGCAGCGGCAGCTTGCGAGCCGCCGTCAGCAGCGAGCCCATGCCGGCCGCCTCGTCCAACTTCGTCAGGATCAATGCCGTCGTGTTCGCGGTCGCAAACTTCTCGCACGCCGCACGCAGGCTGCTGACTCCGGCGGTCAGACTCAGAACGAGATGCACTTCATCCACCTGCGCTTCCGCAAGCAGCGTCTTGAGTTCTTGAATCTTCAGCTCGTCGCGGGGACTGCGTCCCCCGGTGTCGATCAGGATCAGATCGAGTCCAACGAGTTCGTCCAACGTGCGCCGCATTTCCAGCGGGCTGGTGACGACCTTCATCGGCAGGTCGATGATCTCGGCATACGTGCGGAGTTGCTCGACCGCCGCGACCCGAAACGTGTCGACGGTGACCAGCCCAATTTTGATCCCGTCGCGCAATCGAAAGTTGGCGGCGAGCTTCGCAATGGTCGTCGTCTTGCCGACGCCGGTCGGCCCGACCAGCGCCACGACTCGGCGACGGCCGGGAGTCGGCTTGATCGGTGATGCGGTGCGGAAGTCGGATTCGACGAGTCCGGTCAGCAGCGACTTGCAGTAATCGTGATCGTGAAGCTGCTCTGGCTTCACATGCCGGCGGACGCGGAAGAGCAAATCGCGAGCGACCTCTTCCTCCACATCGCTGTCGAGCAGTTCGGTGTAAAGCTGAAACAGCTCCGGCGGCACTTCGCTGTCGCCGCCGAGATGCCGTGTCTTGTTCAAACTTTCGAGCATCCGCTGAATCGAATCCAGCCGCTCATTCACTTCGACCGACCCGCGGAACTGCGACAGCGCCGGAATGTTCGTCTTGTCCGAGTACGCGACATTCGGCTTTGCTCCACTCGGCTTCGAGGGAGGCGTCGCGATCAACCGCTCCAAGCTGGGGCTGAGTTCAATCCCGCTGTCGCTCGGAGCGAACCGGTCCGGTTCGAGCAGTTCACGCTCCAGATGTTCTGCCAACTGTGAAGGAGACAAGACTCGCGAATCGTCCAACGCACTAACCCGACGCGCCAGCGAGGTCTTAGTTGCGACACCGACACCTCTCACCTCGCTTGCGCTTCGGGTTAGTGTGCCGCTCTGCGCTCGGCGCGAGTCATCGACACGGGCGATGACTTCCACCTCGCTTCTGGACTTCAACCACGGAAACGCTCGCCGCTGCACGATCGAGCGTGTGTTGACCACAACCGCCTCTTCGCCCAGTTCGCGGCGCATGGTCCGCATTGCTTCCTGCATCGAGGCCGCTCGGAATGTTCGGATATCAGGCATGAGGAACTCCGTAGGTCAGGCTTTCAGCCTGACTCGTGGCGGGATTGCGGGTCTGTCGCGAAACCGGGTCAGACTGGAAAGGCTGACCTACTTGTCCCAGCGACTCGACCTGTGTGTCGCGAGAAATGTCGTTCAAACTGAGAATCGTCAACCGGGGAAACGCGGTGGCCGTGATGTGCCGCAGGCCCAGCCGAATCACCGACGAGGTCGTCAGCACGAGACTGGCCTCCGTCGTCGCGAGCGTCTCGGTCAGCGATTGCCGAATCGCATCGCTGGTTGCCAGCGAGAGTTTCACGATCAGGCCGGCGTCGTTGAAATCAACCCCCGCCGCGATCAAGTCTTCGAGGTCCGGATCGAGCGTCAACACGCGGAGCACGCGCTGAGCATCGCGATGACGCTGACAGATTGCGCGGGCCAACGCCGAGCGGACATACTCGGTCAGCAGCACCGGGTTCTGCGTTCGTCCGGCATAATCGGCCAGCGTCTCCAAGATCGTTTCCAGATCGCGGATCGGCACCTGCTCACGAAGCAAGTGCTCCAACACCTGATGCACGAGCGCCGGCTTCAACAGCGACGGCACCAACTCATCAACGACCTTCGGCGACGTGAGCCGCAAGTTGTCGAGCAGTCCATGCACCTGCTGCCGAGTCAGCAATTCCGCAGCATGTTCGCGAACAACTTCATGCAAGTGCGCGAACAGCGCCTCGGTCGGATACTGCACGAGATAGCCCAGCAACTCCGCACGATCTCGCAGATCCGGTTCGATCCAAATCGCCGGCCGGCCCGTCACCGGATCGACCGTCCGTTGGCCGGACAGCTCGCCGCTGACAAACGACGTCCGAATCGCCAGCAGCCGGTCCACGCGAGCCTCGCCCGTCGCGACCGGAATCCCGCGCAGTTTCAGTTCGTAAGCAAAAGGCTCGGACCGCAGGTTGTCTTTGATCCGCATCTTCGGCAGCAACATGCCCAGCTCATGCGCGATGTGTGTTCTCACCGCCGAAATTTGAGCCAGCAAGTCTCCGCTCTGCGCGAGCGTCACGAGACCGGGACCAATCGTCAGTTCCATCGGATCGACTCGCAGAAAGTCCTCGACCTTCGGAGCCGGTTTGTCTTTTGACACCGTCTCGGCAGGAGTTGCCTGCTGCGCGGCGTTCGCCTTGCGGAGCATCGTTCCAACAATCGCACAGCCCGCCGCCATTGCGATCAGCGGCAGCGCGGGAAGCCCTGTGAAGCTCATCGCCGACAAGAAGGCTGCCGCTAGGAACAACGCTTCCGGATGCCGAAATGTCTGATGAATGACATCACGCCGCAGATCGCTTTCGCTCGACGAGCGAGTCACGATCAAGCCCGCTGCCAACGAAATCAAAAACGCCGGAACTTGGCTGACCAGTCCGTCACCAATCGTCAGCCGAGTGAAAACATCCGCCGCCTCGCCGATCGGCATGTCGTTCTCGAACACGCCCATGTACAGCCCGCCGACGATGTTGACCGCCAGAATGACCAACCCGGCGACCGCATCACCGCGCACGAATTTGCTGGCTCCGTCCATCGCCGCGTAAAAGTCGGCTTGCCGAATCAAATCGTCTCGCCGTTGCCGAGCCTGCTCGTGCGAGATTGCTCCCGCGTTGAGGTCGGCATCAATCGCCATCTGCTTGCCCGGTAGACCATCCAGCGCGAACCGCGCGGCGACTTCGCTGATACGCGTCGCGCCCTTGGTGATCACCAGAAATTGAATCGCGACGACAATCAGAAAGATCACAATGCCGACGGCAATCTGATCCCCCGCGACGAACTGCGAAAACGCTTCGATCACTTTGCCCGCCGCTTGCGTCCCGTCGGTCCCGCCGCGAGTCAAAACCAGCCGCGTGGAAGCGACGTTCAACACCAGTCGAACCAGCGTCGTCCCCAGCAATATCGCGGGAAATGAGCTGAATTCCAGGGGGCGGCCGACATACACCGTCGTCAGCAGAATGAGCACCGAGGCCGTGATGTTCGCGGCCAACAACAGGTCCATCAGCATCGGCGGCAACGGCGTCACGAGTGCAACGACAGATGCCACGATCAGCACGGGGAAAATCATCCCGCGCGATTCGCGCAACCACGAACGCGGACCAACCGCAGACGGCGGCATCCATGCCTCCGAGGCAAGCTGAGGGAAAATGATGGGGAAAGGATTCGTTGACGTGCAGGGTGAGCCGACCGGACGGCCAACTCGGAGAGGAGCGGATTGATACGAGAATCATCCCGATGAGTCGAGACCTGTTTTCCATGATTCTGTGCCCCATGATTTTGCCAACAAAATCATGGTTCACAAAATCATGAAGGCAGCGGATGCTCGCGCACAATCTGCCAGTCGACATCGACCCCCAAGCCTGGGCGATCCGAGATCGTGACCAGCGGGCCATCGATGGATACTGGGTTCGACGCGATGCGGACCTCGTGATACGTCGGGCCGAGGATGTCGCCGGGGAACTCTTCCACGCGCATATTCGGGCAGGCGACGACGAGGTGCATCATCGCCGCGGTGCCGACATCCCATTCCAGGTTCGAGCCGATACTGCACTTCACGTCGTGCGCCGCCGCGAACTCGACAATCGCCTTCGACTTGCGGATGCCGCCGTTCTTGCCGGGGTAGACGCTGATCAAATCGCAGGCGTCGTTCCGAATCAGTTCGCGCGCGTGAATCATGTCGAAGCACATATCGTCGGCCATGACCGGCGGCTTCGTCTCACGGCGCACACGAGCCAGCGCCGCGTAATCGCCATCATGCGTCGGTTGCTCGTTGAGCGCGATGTTGCAGTCAGCCAGCGCGTTGACGCAATGAATTGCCGTATTCGCATCCCACCCGCAGTTCGCGTCGATGGTCAGGCCGAGATCCGGTCCAATCGTCTCACGCACCGTGCGAACGCGAGTGATATCCGCCTCGGCCGAGCCACCAACCTTCACCTTGATTGTCGTGAAGCCTTCGCTGACGAGTTCCAAAGCGCGGGCCTTCGCTCGATCCGGCTCATAAGCCCCCATCGAGAACCGGCAACGGACAGTCAACGGCCGGACCGCTCCGCCGAGCAATTCGTAAACCGGCTTGTTGGCCGCTTTGCCGGCGATGTCCCAGCAGGCCATTTCGATCGCCGACTTTGCGAACCAGTTGTGCCGCGAGACCTTGTCCATGCGACGGTCGATGTCCTCGATGTTCGTCGGATCGGCCCCGATGACGCTCGGCGCGAGCACGTTGTCGATAATCGCCTTCGCCCCCCAGACCGTCTCACCGCTCCAATTCGGCATGACGGTTGCTTCGCCAATCCCTTCGATGCCGGCATCGGTGCCGACTCGAATCAGCAAGTATTTCGATTCCGTGTGCCAACCGAGCGCCGTGACCATGTACCGAGCCGGCTTCAACGGAATGCGAACGGGGATGACTTCGACGTGCGTGATCTGCATGAGTGATTCCAAAGTCGTAGCCGCGTTTCGCCAGAATGCGGGCGTTTCAGACAAACCCGCGTTCTGGCGAAACGCGGCTACGGATGTCGGAGTTCGTAGCGAGGACAACGGACGCAGTTTATCCTCGCCCGCCCATTCGCCAACGCTGCGACCTCGAGACAACTCCCATGAGCGACCCCATCGAACCGCCGCTGACGGAGCGACCGACCAAAGTCCGCTACGGCGTGCTCGCCTTTGTGTGCGTGTTGGCGTTCATTGTCTATCTGGACCGCATCTGCATCAGCAAAGCGGTGCCGATGATCGAGGAGGAGTTGGGCATCTCGCACACGAACATGGGCAACGTGCTGACCGCGTTCACGGTCGCCTATTCGTTGTTCGAAGTGCCCGCCGGTTGGTGGGGAGACAAATACGGCTCGCGCGGCGTGATGACGCGGATTGTCGTGTGGTGGTCCGTCTTCACGGCACTGACGGGAGCCGCTCCCGGCGGTGCGGGGCTGAGCTATCTGCTGGTCGTGCGATTTCTCTTCGGTGCTGGCGAAGCGGGAGCCTTTCCCAACACCGCCACCATTTTGGCCAAATGGTATCCCGCGGAACGGCGCGGCATCGCGCAGGGCTGTTTCAACGCATCGGCTCAAATCGGCGGAGCCGTCGCGCCGTTGCTGACCGCTTATTTGATGGCGTTCTACGGTTGGCGTTGGACCTTTGTCTTATACAGCGTTCCCGGAATGATTTGGGCAGTCGTGTTTTGGCAGTGGTATCGCGACGACCCGCAGACGCATCCGGCAGTGAACGCGGCCGAACGGCAATTGATCACCGCCGGCACTTACCAATCGACATCGCACGAGCATCCGCCGATTCCGTGGCGTGCCGTGTTCCGCAACGTCAACGTCTGGCTGTTGGGCGGAGTGCTGTCCTGCGCGGCGTTCAACACGTATCTCTATTTCTCGTGGTATCCGACGTACCTGGAGAAAGGCCGCGGCGTGGACTCGATCGAATCGGGCAAACTGTCGAGCTTGGTGCTGACCGGCGGCGCGATTGGCTGCATTGCCGGCGGCGTGCTGATCGACTGGCTGATCCGCCGCTCGGGCAATCGGCACGCCAGTCGTCGCGTGTTAGGTTTCTGCGCGTTTGTGTTGGCCGCCGCCTGCCTGGTGATGGGCCGCACCTACGATTCACCACGCATGGCTGCGTTGTGGACGGCGGCCTCGGTCATGTTTTCGGTCTCGACCTTGTCGGCGTGGTGGGGTGCCGTGAGCGACATCAGCGGCCGGCACTTGGGAGCGCTGTTCGGTCTGATGAATTCGATCGGCGGCCTGGGGGCGATTGCCTCACAACAATTCGTCGGCCGCTTCGCCGACTGGATGCACGCTCGAGGTCACACCGGTCGAGCACAATGGGATCCGATGTTTACGGTTTACGCCGTCGTGTTGCTGGTCGCCGCGTTCGGCTGGCTGTTTATCGACTCGCGGAAGTCCGTGGACAACGACTCCAGCACTGCGGCCGCCGCATGAGCTTCTTCCAGCATCTGTTCCGTGCTTTGCGAATCGACCTCACGGCAACTGGCGGTGACCTGCGTGGCGATGTCGCGAAGTTCGCTGCTCCATTCGGCGGCATCGAGTCCTGGCGGCGTGTGTGGGATGAATTCTTCCAACAGCAACACGAACCGCAGCAGGTGCCGAAATAAAATCCCTTCTTGCTTGGCCGCCTGCCGAGCAGAAACGAGCTTGTGGAAGTCGCCACCGAATTGCAGCAATGCCCCGGCTCCCCAGCAGGCTTGAATCGGGACGTCGGTCACGTCCGGAAATTCAGATCGAAACAGCAGCAGCAACTTCTCGGCCAGCGTCAGCACGCGCGGGCGATCTTTTTCGTCCCAGAATTCTTCTTCGTCTTCCTCGGTCGTCGCACCGAGTTCTGTCGCTGTCGCCAGCCCGCGCTGTAACAACGTTGGATGCAAGAACTCCGTCGCCAACGGTCCGAACGGCATGACGTCGACTCGCGGCACACGCACGTACTTCGCCGCCGATCGCGCGATCTCCAGCACACTCTCGAACGCTTGAATCCGCTCCTCGCGATTCGCCTTTCCGAGATGCTCGACCAGGAACATCCCGTAGATCGGATTCACGCTGCGAAAGGTCATGAGTTCGGCCAGCTTCGCCGTCGGCACGGCGCGATCCGGACGATAGACGACCTCCGGAGCCGTCGTTTGTCCGGTGGCCTCTTGCCGTTTCTGCTGAGCCTGTCCCAGCAAAAACTTCGCTGCCGATGAAACAGTAGCGCTGTGGCCAGTCCCCGTAGCGCTGTGGCCGGTCTCCTGACCGAGCCACTTCGGCTGACCGAAGGTCTCCTCGGACGTCGTTGAGCCTTCGGGGAGACCTGCGGTCGAACCAGCGGCGGGGTCGGGAGACCCGCGCCGAGCGCTATCGGCTGGCGGTGGTGGCTCCAGCGTCACATAGCCACCGGCCCAGAGCGAGATCAGGCGACGGTCGAGTTCCTTCTGAGCTTCCGAGACATGCTTCCCTTCCAGCAATCGCTTGGCCACGAAGTCGCGCAAGTGAATGACATCGGGAGTGATCTCCAACAGATACGCGAGCAATCGCCAAGGGAGCGGACCTTGGCTCGTCAGCTTGCCGGGTGGAGCGGCTCGCAGCTTCTCAAATTGTTCCTTGTTCCAATACTGCTCGGTCTCGCGGCGCTTCGGCTGTTTCTTCTTCATGGCCTTCTTGGCCCGGATCAGCATTGGATCCTTCGTGTCCTCCGGGATCTGATCGTACTTCTCTTTCCAACGCAGGATTTTGACATCGTCTTCGTGAGCCAGCGCGTAGACGAAACCTTCCTTATCGAATTGCGGCCGGCCGGCGCGTCCAAACATTTGATGAGCGGCACTCGGCTCAATCACCTTCTTCTTCCCCGGCGGACCTTTGATGAGTGACGTGATGACGACCGACCGCGCCGGCAGATTGATCCCGGCGGAGAGGGTCTCCGTGCAGACGCAGACCGAGAGCAACTTCTGTTGAAACAAGTCCTCGACGATCCGTTTGTACTTCGGCAGCAACCCCGCGTGATGCACCCCGACGCCACGAAACAGGATTTGTTTCAGCTTCGGCCCGGCCCCTTTCGTGAGATCGAGTTTTTCGATTTCCACCGCCAGCTTCTTCTGTTGCCCGTCCGCGAGAAGCGATTTCCCTTTGAGTTGCTCGGCCACCTCCCAGCACTCATCACGGTTGAAGCAAAACACGAGCGCCGGCGTGCGCCGCGACTCGTCGGTGCCGTCGGCCATCCATTCGAGATGCTCGCTGAGCAATAGGTCCGGCACCCATTGATAACTCAGCGGCACGCGACGTTCCGTCCCCTGCACGAGATCCAGCAGCCGGCCATGCGCCCGTTGCATCCACATCGTGAAGTCCACTGCGTTGCCCACCGTCGCCGACAACAACAGCAACCGCACATGCTTCGGCAACATGCCAAGCGACAGCTCCCACACAACCCCACGCTCCGGATCGGCAAAGCTGTGAAACTCATCCATCACGACGGCCGAGACATTGGTGAAATCAAACGCCTCCGCATGCAGCAACCGGTTGAGCAGAATCTCCGCGACAACCACCAGCACGCGCGCTTCCGGATTCACCTTGCGATTGCCGGTGACGAGTCCCACGTCATCCGCCTTAAATCCCCAACGAATCGCCGCCGCCTGCATCTCGCGAAATTTCTGCTCGGTCAGCGCGATCAACGGCGTCGTGTAGTACGCGATCGTGTTGGAGTGCAGAGC
>CAMDDX010000114.1 GCA_945893075.1 Planctomyces sp. SH-PL62
GCCGCCAATTGTTGTCGCCAGTTTCCGACATCTTTCCGACTCAACGGCTGCGCCGTGCGCAGTTCCAATCGCACTGGCCACCATCCCAACATGGCGCACACCAACAGGCTCCACTTCAGTTGGATCGCTTCCGGGAGAGCGACTGCCGACGACCGCGGCAACAACAACATCCGCAACAGCAACAACACGACTCCCACTGTGATCGTGCTGCAGACGGTGATGGAGAATGTTCTCGAATCGCCGTCGAAGAGAGCGGCGACGTGGTTCTTGCTGGCGCTGACAAGCGCTGACTGATCGTCCGACGCAGGCGTCTTGCCACTGATCCAGAACCGCCAATCGCCTGTGCCGATCCAGCGTGCAGCGACTGCCTGACACAACAACCCCTGCCCGATGGCTAAGACTCCGAACACCACCAGCAGTCCTGTTTCTTGCAACTCTTCGACAAACGGCTTGAGCAACAGCACTCCCAGCACTCCGCAGCACACGGTTGGCAACTCGCGGCGAAGCGTCATCGACCACAGCGAGGTCCACAGCAGCACAACCAGGCCTGCTCCAAAACTGGTCACCGAGATCATTAGGCTGCTCGATTCCAAGTCGGGAGTCGCTGGTGACTGCCAGCCGATCGCCGCCGCCAAGCTGACCAGCACGAACATGCAAACCAAGCCAGCCAGCAGCTTGGCGTTGACCAGACTGCGCGGCGAAACGCCCATCCCGCGCAGGAAGTCGAGCGTTCCGGCTTCATCTTCCTGCGAAAACAACAACGTGCCGCTCCCAATCGCGAACACGATCGCCACCATCTGCGGCAGGCTCAGTAACAACAGGCTGGTCGCTTCGGAGACCACCGGACGCCACGCCCACAGAACTCCGCACGTCACCGACAACACCGCCGCCAACAATCCCGCGAAGGCTCGCAGTGCGAACAGCTCTTTCCACAACAGTCGCGAGAACACTCGGCGTCCGATTCGCGAAGGATGTGGCTGAGACACGACTCGCGTCTGCGTGAGGCTGGTCTCGCGAGTGTTGGACATGGCGGTGCTCCTGCGAACGCGGCCGGATGGGTGTTTGGGCTTTGCGTAGCCACGCTCGCCAAGAGCGTGGGGAATTCACGGACAACCCACGCTCTTGGCGAGCGTGGCTACAGACTCTCTTCTGCGGATCTACTTAGATGGATGGGGGACTGCTGCTCGTCGATTTCAAGACTTCCACGAAGATGTCTTCGAGCGACGGTTGCCGAATTTCAAACTCGATGAGCAGTCCCTCGTCTCGCAGCGCGGCGAGACGCGACTCCTCGCTGCCGCGTAGCAGCACACGCCATTGCCGGTCGCGCTGATGTTGGCTGATGACCACTCCGCCGAGTTCCGGCAACGTCGTTGATCCGTTGCCGAGCGTCAGCGTGATTTCACGCACCTCCGCTTTGAGTTTGTCGAGTCGCTCGACCAGCAGCAGTTCGCCTTGGCGGATGATCGCGATCACGTCGGCGATCCGTTCGACCTCGACGATCTGATGACTGGAGAGCAGCACCGTCCGCCCGCGAGCGGCCACGTCCACCATGCTTTCGAGAAACTCGCGACGCACCACTGGGTCGAGACCGGAAGTCGGTTCATCGAGCACGAGCAATTCCGGCTCGTGCCCCATGCAGAGGGCCAGCGAGACCTTCGACCGCATTCCCTTCGAAAGCGTTTTGATTTTCTTGTCGATCGGCAAACCAAACTGGCCGACATACTCGCAGAACCGCTGATAGAAACCGTCGGCGTAAAAGCCGGCCGCGAACCAGCCGATCTGTTCGATGGTCATCCACTCGTACAACGCCGGCCGGTCGGGCACATAGCCGACTCGCTGCCGAATCGTCTGCCCGTGAGCCTGGCTGTCGAGGCCGAAGACGTGCGAAGTTCCCATCGTCGGCTCCAGCAGGCCGAGCAGAATCCGAATCGCCGTCGTCTTGCCCGCGCCGTTGTCGCCGAGCAACGCCACGACTGATCCCGCCTCCGACGACAGCGTGAGTCGGCTCAGCGCGACTTGCTTGCCGAATCGCTTCGTGACTTGATTCCAACCAAAGACCGCGCTCATGAGTCCGCTCCCTTCTTGCCTCGTTTGCTTTTCGCCGCACGTTCCAGCCGAGTCAGTTCCTCCTCGACCAGTTCACGAATTTCGCTCGTCTCCAACCGGCTGCTGTGAGCTTCCACCAGCACATGCCTGACCCGTTCGCGCAGCAGCGCGAGCCGTTCCCGTTCGCAATGCGCGACCGCGTCCTCGGTCACGTTCAAGCCGGTGCCGCGCACAGCTTCCAGAATCCCTTCGCTCGTCAGGTCGCGATAGGCCCGCACGACCGTGTTCGGATTCACGGCCAGTTCTTTCGCCAGCTCGCGCACCGAGGGAACCATGTCCCCCGGCGTCAGCGTGCCGCTGGCCACCGCGAACTTCACCTGCCGCACGATCTGGTCAAAGATCGCCAAGCCGTTCGTGGGGTTGATCGAGAAAAACATGGCCACCGCCTCGAAGTGTTCTATCGTGATAGAACACTAAAACAAGTCGGGCGAATTGGCAAGAGAAAAGGTCACGTCGTCGCCGCCACTGGCGCGTCAAGCCGGGGTCAGGTGTTCTGATTTCTGTTTTGGCCACCGAATCGCCATCGATGTTCCAAGCGAGTCGATCCTTGAAACCACGATTGGTTCCGCTTGCGACGCCAAAACAGAAATCAGAACACCTGACCCCTCCGCATCAACGCTTCCGACGGAGCCAATCGTGGCCGGCCATTCGACATCTTCTCCAGCGTTTCGACGATCTTGCTGAAGCCGATCGTTTCGGCGTACCGCATCGGGCCGCCGCGGAACGGCGCGAAGCCGGTGCCGAAGACCATCGCCAAGTCGATGTCTTCCGACTTCGAGACGATCCCTTCATCCAAGCATCGCGCGGCTTCGTTGATGAGCGGGAAGATCATCCGCTGTGTCAGTTCCTCGCGCGACATCGTGCCGTCGGGAACCGTGAACGCGCCGGACTGCCGCACCTTCGCGATCGCTCGGAGGACGGAGGGATTCAACTTTTTCTTCGCGCCTTTGCCGATCAGCAACGACTTCGCGGCTGACGGTTCCGCCACGGCGATCTCTTTCAAGGCGGCCCACAACGGCGCGGGCAACATCCGCTCGCCGTAAGCCGCGTGCATGTTCGCGGCGACGTGTTGACCAACGTCCAAGCCCACGAGATCGGTCAGTTCGAGTGGCCCCATCGGCATCCCAAACGCGACGGCCACCCGGTCGATCTCTAACGGATCGTCCACTTCCAACAGCAGCCAGCCCGCCTCATTCATGTACGGCGAGAGCAGACGATTAACCAAGAAGCCGGGGCAGTCCTTCACGATCACCGCCGTCTTGCCCAGCCGCTGCGTCAGAGCGAACGCAGTCGCCAACGCAGCGGGACCGGTTTCGTTTGTGCGGACGATTTCGACCAGCGGCATTTGATGCGGCGGATTGAAGAAGTGCAGTCCAACGATTCGCTCGGGGTGCGGGATGCCCTGTGCGATGTCACTAACCAACAACGAACTGGTGTTCGTCGCCAGCACGGTTGTCGATGAAGTCGCGTCAGCCAGATCACGAAAGACCTGTTGCTTGATCGGCAGGCTTTCGACGATCGCTTCGATGATGATGTCGGCATTCTTCAACCCAGCGTAATCGGTCGTCGGCCGCAAGCGGTCGAGCGTGTCGCTCGCCTGCAACGGCGTGATGCGTCGGCGTTGCAGGTCGGACTTGATGAGCTTCCGCGCCGTCGCGATCCCTTTGGCGAGGAACTCCGGTTTGATGTCCTTCAGCCGAGTCCAAATGCCCTTCTGAGCCATGAGCAGCGCGATGCCGGCTCCCATCGCACCCGCGCCGAGCACGGCGGCATCGGTGATCGGCTTCGAGGCGATGTCGGCGATCTCCTGCGGCTTCTTCGCGTCTTCTTGCAGGAAGAACAGCCGCAGACATTCGCGAGTGACGGGCGCATCCGCGAGACGTCCGATGGCCGCCGCTTCTGCTGCGAAACCGACCGCTGGAGATGCCCGGAATCCCGCGCGCAGCGTTTCGATGGCTGCGAATGGGGCCGGATAATGGCCCTGCGTCTCTTGCCGCACTTTCTTTTCCGCCTTCCGGAATGCGATGGCTCGCAGCGACGGATTGGTTTCGATGGACCGCGCCAACCAAGCCGCCCAGGATTGCTTCGGCCGCTTAAAAATGGAGCGAGCCGTTCCCAACTTCGTGACCGTGCGCAGCAACTGCTCGCCGACGAAAGGCAACGCCTCGACCGGCACCACGTCGTGGACGAGACCCTTTGACCGAGCTTGCCGGCCGCTGAGCATTCGGCCGGTCAGGATCATCGGCAGAGCCTCCAGCAACCCGATCAGCTTCGGCAGTCGCACCGTGCCGCCCCAACCGGGGATCAATCCCAGCTTCACTTCCGGCAGTCCGAGCAGCGTCTTCGCGTGATCGTCCGCGATGCGATACCGACAGGACATGGCGAATTCGAGACCTCCGCCGAGACACGCTCCCGAAATCAACGCGACCGTCGGCACATGCAACGTTTTGAGTTGCTCGAAGACGCGCTGCCCCAACTTGGACAATTCGGCCGCTTCGGCACCGCCGGACATCGACTTCATCTCGGTCACGTCCGCCCCCACGATGAAGTTCCCCTGCTTGCCGCTAAGGAACATCACGCCGCGTACCGCCGAGTTCCGTTTGATCTCAGCAATGAGTCGTTCGAGTTCTTCCAGCATCGCCTTTGACAGCGCGTTCGCCGACTTATCGCGCCGGTCGATGCGAACTCGCAACAAACCACCGGCACCGAGTTCCGCGTGCCACATCACAGCGTTGGCCAGCAGCATCGATTCGGCTTGCGGATGGAGGCTGGTCGGTGATTCATCGGCTGTCACAGGCATGACCCATTCCTTGCTGTGGTCAGTGGAGTAATACGCTCAAAAAGACCGAGTCACCATTTGTCTCGATCAAAAGGACGATGGCACAGCTTTTCGTCCGCGACCAGCATTGGGTAGTACAGGAAGTACAAGCCCGAATCGGCCTCAGACCAAGAATCGAAAAACGTGTAGGCCCCTGTTTCTTCTGTGGTGCGGTCGAACCATTCTTTTGTGTGTGTCTGTCTGACCGCCACGAAGCCCAAGAAATAGATGGCAAAGACGATCCCCGCGAATGCAATCAATGGCATGACGCTTCGTCGCGGACGTTGTGTCATCTCACTTGTTTCGCAGATGTGTGCTGACATTTGGATGCCGTAATTTCTGAGCCATCGGTTTCCCGGTCGCTCGTTTCGACCGTGCGTTTCAAACGAGTTCGACGACCACCGCTCCACCTTGTCCGCCGCCGATGCAGAGTGTCGCCAGTCCGCGCGACAAATTGCGGCGACGGAGTTCGTGCAACAGCGTGAGGATCAAGCGTGTCCCGGTCGCTCCGACCGGATGGCCGAGTGCGATCGCTCCGCCGTTGACGTTGAGCCGGTTGAGGTCGATCGAACCGAATGCGGTGATATCACCGCCGGCTGAAGCACACGCCCCGGATGGCGACTTAAACCCGCGCTGACACGCGATCGCTTGGGCGGCGAAGGCTTCGTTGAGTTCGACCAACTGCATGTCGTTCAGCTTCAGGCCGGTTTGCTGCAAGACTCGCGATGTGGCGAAGACCGGACCGAGACCCATGCGGGCCGGATCGCAGCCGGCGTAGGCGTAATCGCGGATGCGGCCGAGCGGCGTCAGGCCCCACTCGCGAGCGGTGTTCGCTTCGACGATCAACAGTGCGGCGGCTCCATCGGTGATTTGGCACGAGTTGCCAATCGTCACGCTGCCCCAACGGCGGTCGAAGTACGGCTTCAGTTTTGCCAAAGCTTCCAGCGACTGATCGCCTCGGAAGCCGATGTCTTGCGAGATCGGTTTGACGCCCCCTTCGCGATCATCGACGTAGACGGTCATCACTTCCGAGGCGAGCCGATTTTCTTTCCATGCGTCGGCCGCAAGCTGATGACTGCGGAGCGCGAATTGGTCCTGTTCTTCGCGGGTGATATGGAACTCGCGGGCCAGCTTCTCAGCGGTATCGCCCATCAGTAATCCAGTGACCGGATCGGTCAGGCCCAGCTTGATGCCGATTTGCGGAGTCAGATCGCTGAGACGGAATGACGCCAACGTCTTCAATTTTTGCCACGCCGACTTCGCGGTGCTCAGCCGCAGCAACTTGTCGGCGAATCGCTTGGGATAGAACAACGGGATGTGGCTCATCGAATCGACACCGACGGCGACGACACATTTGGCTCGGCCGGAGACCACGCGGTCGAAGGCTTGCGTGACGCATTCAAAGCCACTGGCGCAGTTGCGGTGGACGGTGTGAGCAATCTTCTCGCGCGGGATGCCGGCTCGCAGAGCAATGACTCGGCCGACGTTCGCGGCGTCCACCGGACTGGCGACGTTGCCGCAGATCAACTCGTCCACGCGAGCGGGATCGAGATTCGCGCGGTCGAGCAATTCTCTCACCGCGAGTCGTCCGAGTTCTTGAGCCGGTAACTGGTTGAACGCGGCTCCGGCTTTCACGAACGGAGTCCGCACCCCTCCGACGATGACCGCTTCTGACATGATGCCCTCACTGGCAAAGTAGGTCAGCCTTTCCAGGCTGACTGAAGCTCCTGAATGGGCGGGAGATTAGCTGCCAGCAGCGTCTAACAAAATTCGGGTCAGCCTGGAAAGGTTGACCTATACGGGCAAGCCGCGAGCGATCCGAATCTCGCGGACCTTCTGGACGACTTCGTTGACCAGTTGGCCGTTGCGTTCGAGAGCCTGAAACTCGCGAACGTTCCCGAAGAAGTTGGCACAGACGGTTGTGAGCGCGACCAGCAAATGCCACGTGCTGGCGGACAACCCGGCCATGCCGGAAAACCCCAGGCGTGCGGCGGGATCGGCGGCGGCTCCGAAGCCGATGGTGATCAACAGCAACAGCAGGCAGCCGGTCATCCACGGCAAGACACGATACTTCAACCGCTGGCATTCGAGTCGCCAACGGTCTTCGAGTTGATACGCCTTGCTGACATCCTCCATCCAGCGGCCGGTCCCCATGAAGTAGGTCAGCACGAGAGCATGCACCAGCGCGGCGAAGACCAGGCCGGTCAACGCGAGCAGCAGATGCCAGGAGACGAGCGATTGCGACTCCAGCGTTCGGGGGTCGCCGATGTTGAGTCCGAGACCAAACACCGTCAGCAACAGCAGCGTGTTGGCGGATGCGAGAGTTAGGAAAATGCGCGTCACGTTGGTCTCGGTCGAAGGTGGAGCCGGGAAGTTTAGTGACAGATCGCCAATGAAAAAGCCCGGCGAGCGTGGCTCGCCGGGCTGAGAATCTGCGGACTTGTCGTCGGCGTCGGTTTAGTAGCCATACGCCTTGTTGGCGGTGTCGAAGTCGAGATCGCCGAAGCCCAGGTTGGTCTTCACGTTCGAGTAGGTGTATTCCTCGACGACCGGAGCATCAGCCCCGGCCGTGGCTGGGAAGCCGAATTGCTCGACGCGTACCGGCAGGCCGGTCTCTTTCGCAATATACATGCGGCTCATGTGGAACTTCGCGTGCGGCACTTGCTTGGCATAGCTCGTCTCGACCACTTTGCAGTCGACCTTGTCGAGCTTCGCGTTCGGGAAGAACTTCACCACGCAGTCGTCGTGCTTTTCGTCTTCCTGCCACTGCGAGGTCAGCGTGGAGACCAGGTTCGACATGCCGAACATCGTGATCGGGTAGCGGTTCTCTTCCAGGGCGTCCTTGCTGTCGGGCTTCAGCTTGATGGTGCCGACGATGGAGGTGATCCCTTCGCCGTGAGCCAGCAGCTTGTCCTTGTTGCGGCCCGCGACATAAATGACTTCGCGGCCGGCGTGCGGGTTGAGGTACTTGATGTAGACGCTGAAGGGCTGCTCGCGGAACTTCACGTACATTTCCGACTGGATCAGTTTGCGACCGACGACTTCCTTCTTGGTGAAGGTGGCTTCGTAGTCCTTGACCTTCTTCAAAGTCTCTTGGACTTCTTTGGCCAACTTGATCGCGGCTCCGACCTTTTGCGTGTCGCCCGTGGTGGCATCGTTGCGTTTCGCGGTCTTGGGTACGTCTTCGGCGACGGCCCAACTCGGCAGCAACAGGCCCGCGGAGAACGCGAATGTGTGTTTCAAGAAATCTCGACGCAGAGAACTCGTGGATAGACGACTCATCTTCAATCAATTCCTTTTGTTAAAAAGCACGCGAGGTGCTTCCTTCCTGGAGAGCGTCTCGGCGAGGAGCGGAGGCTAGTGGGCGGCGCGCTGGGCACAAGTCTCCGACTGGTGGCCTTCGCGCGGTTTGGAGACAGCACCAAACCTGCTTCACCGCAGTTCGTATCGGGACGAACGACCGGTGGACTTCACGAGGTGTGACCGGCGGGGACAGAAATCAGTCGCGCTCACCGGTCCGCAAGCGTCGCTGGCGATGCGACCCGAAAGGTTTCGTGGCGGGTTTGTACTGACGAGGCGAATTCCTCGACAGGGCAAATCGGCGAAAACTGCCGTTGAGGCGTTTTCACAAATCGGCCTACAGTCCCCACGTCGCTTCAACCTCGCAGGACGTGAGGTGCGACACACAAGTCTCCGGCTTCGGCCGATGGCACGGGAGATACGCAAGGATGCGCTCTCAAACTGGCTCTTCGCTTTCGACGTTCGTGTTCTTGGTGCCGCTACTCGGCGTTCCGCTGATGGCGATCTTTGGAGTCCCGCAATTCGTGCCGGTGATCGCGTCGTCGGCCAGCGACAACGCCGCTCGACCATCGGAGACACGCCGCTCGCGTGGCGTGGGGGAGTCCGCCGCGGCAACGCCATTGGTCTCTGAGAAATCGTCGCGTGATGACGAGAGAATCGACGATCTCTTTCGACCCGCGAAATCCGCCCCGCGCGACAGCCGTCCTTTGCGCGGAGAAGCGTTGGGGCGCGAGACGAAGTTTATCGAGACGTCGCAGGGCGCGGACACTTGGCTGACGCAGACCTCCGCCGAGGATCAAGCCGCGGAGATATTCGCGGATCGGTCAAAGATGAAACAACCTGGCAAGCGGGGTCCGCCGAGCTCACCCGTGGCCGCCGAACACTCGGACCAAGGGCTGACTTGGCGCGAGGCGGTGCGGCAATTGAACGAACTCGGAATCCAAGAGTTTCGTCTTGAACCGGGCCGACAGCTCGGCGAGTTCTATTTCGCTTGCGAGTTCACTCCCGATCGCGACGCACGCATCACGCGCCGCTTTGAAGCCGAAGCCAAGGAACCGCTGCTCGCGGTCGCCGCCGTTCTGCGGCAGATCGACGAGTGGCTGCCGAGACGATGATTGAGGTCGGGACCATGACCCTTGGTTCGAATTACTCCCACCTTCCGAGCTCATCGCCGGGGCTGGGCGACGCGCGTTCGCGTTGTGGGCCGGCGCGCGGCTTCGTTTGGAACTTCTTCGCAACGAACCGCGATCGCTGTGGCGATGCGAATTCCTCCAACGACAACGATCGCAGCCGGCGCACTCCGAAGATGGCTCGGTTAGAGGCGGTGTTGTTCGTGGCTGATGAGCCGCTGCCGATCAAACGGCTGGTGCAAATGGCGACGTTGGCCGATGCCGACGAGGCTCAAGCATTGATCGACCGGCTGAACGATGCCTACGACGCGAGCGATTCCACGTTTCGGATCGAACCGGTTGCCACCGGATTCCGTTTGCTGACACGTCGCGAGTTCGTCTACTGGCTCGACAAGCTGCACCAGCGGCAGGCGGCTCTCAAACTGACGCCACCGATGCTCGAAACGCTGGCGATCGTCGCGTACCGGCAACCATTGACGCGAGCGGACCTCGAGGCCGTTCGCGGCGTACAATCGGCCGAGATGCTCAAGCAGTTGATGGAGCGTGAACTCGTTCGCATTGCGGGTGAAGATGACTCGCTCGGCCGCCCGTTCTTGTACGAGACCACACGCAAGTTTCTGGAGCTTTACGGCCTGCAATCGCTCGATGACTTGCCGATGGCCGAGAGACTCCGTCGCGGCCGAACACCGCCGGCATCTGCCACGACGGACGCCAGGACCAATGCGGCTTGAAACCGATTCGCCAACACAAAAAGCCCGGCCGCCACTCAGGCAGCCGGGCTTTTGTGATTTCGCAGAATGCTTCGGACCGGTTGATTACTGAACCATGTCCTTGAGCGACTTGAGCGGACGCACCTTGACGACGTTCTTGGCCGGCTTGGCCGGGACGTCCATCAGCTCACCCGGCTTGAACGGGTTGGGCACGCCCTTCTTGGCCTTGGTCGCCGGCTTGGAAATACGGACGATCTTCAGCAAGCCCGGGACGGCGATGATGCCTGGCCCCTTCTTACCGATTTGGCTGGAGACCAGCGCCGTCAGTGCGTCGAGCACGGCCGCGACCTGCTTCCGGTTCAACTCCGAACCTTCGGCCAGCTTGTTGAGAATGTCAGACTTCGAGATCGATTTCGGGGCCGCCATTGTGACTTCCTTTCAAACAGAGCGGTGACAAACAGGATCCGGGCCACGCAACGCGAAAGATGTTTTTGTGCCCGACGTGATTCGGCTGAAAAGCCTGCTGCATCTCGCGATGAACCTCGCGAACGGGCCGGAAATTAGCGGTGCCTTTCCGTGAAATCAACCACTGCAACCGTGACGAATTGCGATTTTCTCGGAGAATTTTGGGGATTTTTCGCGACGGTCAATGTGCCTTTGAGGAGTCCGACGAAGGAAATGGAGACGCCTCGACCGCCGTCAGTCGTTGAAAAGTCAAAGTTTGACCGGTCGGTGGATCGGTGATCGTGATCTCGATCTGAGCAACGCCGAACGGAATCTCATCGCACAACCATAAGTCGCAACGATAGCGCAGCGGATGATCGAAGTGCTGCGGTTGAAACAAAACTTGAGCAGCCGCTCGCTGACAACGAAACGCTTTGTCCGGCCGCAAGGGTGTCTTGAGATAACGAATGTGACCAGGTCGATACTCAACCGACTGTGGTAAGCCGGTGACAAGTCGCTGTGCGGCGAGTAATTCGTCACGCTTCAATGGCCCGCCGATCCCATCGCGGAGGTATTCCGAAGACTTCTTCCCCGCGTTGAATGCTTCGACGTCGAGCGATACAGCCGAGGCTTCGCTTTCGAAATTCGAGACATGATCACGCCACAGAAATGCCACGAGTTGTGTTTGACCAGAACCTTTGATTTTAGGAATTGGCCCGCAAACGGTCCTCAGGGTCATTTGTCTTTCGCCAACCTGAGCGGTCAACGGGACGTTATCGAGAAGACTTGATCCGGTCCCCGTGAACTTCACACGATGTTCGCCTTCAACTTGAGGATCCCCCAATTTCGGGAACCACGACCACAACGGATGACCGAACTCGAATGGCGGAGGCGGTTCGGGTTCGTTGACCCATTTCCAACGTTCCATCAGCGACAGCAGCCAAGTCGATTGCCACGGATTGCTGCCCGGCAAACTGGCCGAGACGACCGACATCACGAGCAAACACGACGAGAAAATCTGAAAGCCGCGACGTGATCCCCACGCATCGAAGACCGGGATCATCGCGATCAGCCACAGCGGCGAAAGCCACAGCATCCAACGCAGCGCGATGCTGTTGCCACCGTAGTTGTAATTCTGAAATCGAGTCAGATAGAAGCCGAGGACCGCCGCCGTCAGTCCCGCTCCGACCAACAACAGCGTGCGTTGCCGGCACTCCGGCCAGCGACGCCAGCCGAGCCAGCCGACCAGCGTCAGCAACCACACTGGTGTCAGCGATAGCAAGCCGTGATGGCCGATCGTGCAATGCACGAAGTACATCAGCGGCGAATCCAGGTTGCGGTCCAAGCCCTGCGGGTGTGACCAATAGCTGGGAATGCCTTCGTGCTCGTAGATGTACTTGTCGCTGCCATAGCTGGAATAGAACGGTGACAGCGTGCCGGTCACGACGCAGTTCAACGCCACGAACGCGATGATCGGGATCAACGCCGCCGGGACGAACACGGTCAGCGTTCGTTTCGGATCGACCTTGAGCAACAACGCTCCGAACACCACAACGAGCAGTGCGGCGGGGAGCTCGAGCGTGAATGTTGCCGCCGCGAAGAAGCCCGTCAGTGCGAAGAAGCGATTCTGACGCTCGCCGTCAGTGATGACGCGCAACAGCGGGTACAGCGCCAGTACGACACAGATCGCGGCGGGCGAATGGTTGTTGAGCGACGACGTGAACGGGCCGAGCAACGTCGCCCAACTCGCAACGACTAGCACGAACAGCTTGCCGAAATCGCGGCGAGCGTATCGTTCAACCAGCATCGCGATGACGATCAGAGAGAGGACTTGCGGCAGCAAGTTGACGATCAACAGGATCAGACGCGAGACCTCCGCCGTGTTGTCAGTCAGGTTCCAGCCAGTGAGCCGTTT
Source organism: Planctomyces sp. SH-PL62 (assembly GCA_945893075.1). Classification (GTDB taxonomy): domain Bacteria; phylum Planctomycetota; class Planctomycetia; order Planctomycetales; family Planctomycetaceae; genus SXKJ01. The sequence continues at coordinate 12,424 of CAMDDX010000114.1, forward strand.
GACGCACCAGTAAACTCCGGCGACCAGCGTGCTCTGCAGCGGCGGCTTCGAGGAATAGAAGTGGTCCTCGTGCCGCACTTTGTCGATCGTGCCCCAACCGGGCGCGGCGTCGATCTCGTCGATTTGAAACGTGCCCCGTTCGACCAGCGACCAAACGGTCTCCCAGCGTGAGCGATCATTCGCCGACTGCAACGGCGTGGATTGCACGATCTGAGTGAACGACATTGCCGACGCCACGACAATGATCAGCAGCATCGCGAACCGTCGCACCGCACGGGCTTCGGTCACAGGATCGCTGGGAAGGTTCGTACTGTGATCCGTCATGCCGACTCGATCCTTTAGTCTTCATTTTTTTGCCCCCCATTTTTTTGCCAGCTCAGGGCGGAACGTCACGCGGCTGGCAAAAAAATGGGGGGGGCAAAAAAATGAAGGCCGAGGAAATGATCTCTTGCGAGGTGTTCTCGATGTCACAGCAATTCGCGCAAGTGATAGTGATGCTTTCCCAACTTGCCGCCGTAATTACCGGCGGTGATGAGGGTCAGACCGGAGCAGCGTGCGGCGGCGTGCAAACCGGCTCGCATCGCAGCGCCGACCGCATCGGCAGAGAGGCCGTCGATCACCAGTTCGTAGACCGCTCCGGTGCCGGGCGGCAGTTCGCTGCGGGTCAGAGCGATCAGCGTCGGGCAATAGGCATCGTTGGTGCTGGCCTTCAATTTTTTGTAACGCGAGCCAATTTTGCTGCCGGCTCGGACGATCCCGCCGGGGAACGGCAATACGACATCGGCGACTTCGCGGATCGCGGCGGCGGCGGATTCCGCGGCGAGCAATGCTTGAGTTTGATTGGCCGCACACAGCAATAAGTTGCCGCCGGCGACTCCTTTGATCGTGCCGATGCGGTCTTCGCAGACGAACTCGCCGTCCATGACCGGGATGCGCCAGAAGCGGCGCGTGCCGAGCTTCTTAGAGAACTGAAAGCCGTCGCCGAAGAATCGCAGTTGGCCGCCGACGATGATCTGTTTGTCGCGCGGAGTCCCCGGCAGACCGTCGTAGCAGGCAGTTGTCGGACAGGTCAGCACGCATTGGCCGACTCGTTCGGTCACCGCTTTTTGAAGTCCGTCACGGCTGAAGGCGAACAGCAGCACGCTGACCCCCGGTCGTCCATCGGGCGTCTCGTCCGCAGACAGGGGACGTTCCAGGGCCGCTTCGCAATCGCACGCGATGACGCTGGTCGCGAAGCCGCAGAGTTCGCTTGCCGCCGTGCGTGCCCAGGCTTCTGTCGCGGCGGTGATGATCAACCGCGTGCCGGTGATCGGGAACGCCTCTGCAAACGTATCGGCAATGGGTGTGCCATGCAGATCCAGAAGTGCCGGAGGAGCGGCGGTGTCGGTCGCGGCGGTCAATTTCGAGGCTTTCGCTGGAAGGATTTGGGAGTGAATGTGAGGCGGAGTTTAGCCCGCGCTGAAATGAACGCCACCCCGCTCGAGAACCACTGGGACAAGCCCATGTAGCGGGTTTGTCGTACGCATTCTGATAATTAGCCGCGCGTCCCACAGGAAGCGTGAAGAGAAAGGTCGCACCGCGATCGGGATTTTGTTCGGCCCACAGCTTGCCGCGGTGAGCTTCGATGATTGAGCGGCTGATCGTCAGGCCGAGGCCAAGGCCGTCCGGCTTGGTCGTGAAGAATGGATTGAAGATCTCATCGGGGGTGACCCCTTTGAAGCCGTGGCCGTTATCGCGCACGGAGACTCGCAGGACATCGCCGCTCAGTTCCGTGCGGATGGCCACGAGCCGGTCGTCAGGTGCATTCTCGGCGAGCGCGCGATAGGCGTTGCGAAGCAGGTTGACCAATGTTTGCTCGATCTGGATGCGGTCCGCGAGAACTTGCAGGTCGGCTGGTTGCAGGTCGTACGTCAAAGCGACGTTCTGCGACTTGGTTTCCGACGCGACGAGTTCGATGGCCTCATGGATCATGTCGGCGACGGCGACGGTGGAGTGATGCGGGGTCGATTTGCGGCTGAAGTCGCGCATGCGGCGGATGATCTCTCCCGCGCGGGAGGCTTGCTGGCCGATCTTGTGGGTCCATTCCAGCACCTTGTCGATTTGGTCGAGCTTGCCATCGGTGAGCGTCTTCTCGCACGCCTTCGCGAAGTTGGAGATGGCGAACAGCGGTTGATTGATCTCGTGCGAGATGCCCGCCATCAGTTCGCCCATGAGGCTCAGGCGTCCGACGTGTGCCAGTTGCGCCTGGGCTTCGAGGGCCTTGTCTTCGGCACGTTTGCGTTCGGTGATGTCCCGGACGTGCAGCACGAGCGCGGGCTGAAAGGCATACTCGGTCTTGTTGACATGCACGCTGACGGGGACTTCTCCACGTTCGGGATGACAACTGAAGCCCTCGAACTGTCGCAGTTCTCCGGCCGCAATTTTTGGGAAGTCGCGTCGCACGTTGTCGCGATCGCGCGGCGGGACCAATTCCAGGACATGCTTGCCAATCAGCTTCTCGCGCGGCAGGCCATGTAATTCGCAGGCAGCGGGGTTCACATCCAGCACGATGCCAGTCAGCGATTCGACGAAGATCGCGTCGGGCGAGTGCTCGAACAACGTGCGGAACCGTTTTTCGCTGTCGCGCAGAGCCTGTTCGGCGCGCGTGCGATGAATCGCGATGCCGGCCAAGTACGCGCCCGTCTCGAGCAGTTGCAGTTCCACGTTGCCGGGCGAGCGTGGCCACAGAAAAAAGATCGACAACACGCCCAGCACATCGCGGCTGAACCCACGAATCGGCTGCGACCAGCAGGAGCGGAGTTGAAAGCGATCCGCCAACGTGCGGAGTTCTTGCCACGACGGATCGGTGGTCGTGTCTTCGACAATTCGCCGCTGACCACTGGCCACCGCATCCGCGAACGACGGCGAGCCTGCCAGCACCGGCACCTGTGACAGCCGCCGGCTGATTTCTTCCGGCATCGGCGACGACGCCGCGACCGTCAGCCGCGGTTCGTCTTCCTTCAGCAGCAGGATCGAGCACAACGCGCCGGGCAGTTGGCTCTCCAACATCTTGATGACCGTTCGCAGGGCGCTGGGCAGGTCGCGTCCGGAAGCGATCTCTTCCAGAACCTGCTGTTCGCCTTCACGCAGCGCATCGGCTTTGCGGCGTGCGGTCACATCTTGAGCCGCGGCCAGCAACCGGATGACCTGGCCACTGGCGTCGCGCAGCGGAACCATTTGCCCTTCCAGCCAGCCACGAGAATTATTTTCGCCCTGAATCTGCGCCTGCCAGGACCGAGCCGCTCCTTCGCGGACGGCCTCCACGACTTTGCCGAACAAGAACCGTGACGGCGGCGCGAGCCATTCGCTGACCTCGCGACCCAGCAGTTGCTCGGCCGCGTCCGCCTCGAAGATCGAGCGACCGGTCGGGTTGATGTCGAGCAACTTGCCGTCGGGGGACAGAATCATCAAGCATTGCGGCGCGTTCTCGAAGATCGCGCGGAACCAGTTTTCGCGTTCTTGCAGCAATTCTTGTTGCCGCTTGCGTCTGGTGATGTCGATGGCCGTGCCAGTCGTGCCGATGATGCGTCCCTCGGCATCGCGCATGGCAATGGCGTTGAAACTGAGGTCAATCCGCCGGCCATCTTTGCGCACATGCACGGTCTCGTAGTCGAACAACCGCTGGCCGGCGAGCACCGCCTCGAACACCTTCCAGTCGATGGGGACTTGCTCCGGCGGCAGCAGGATGCTGAAAACGTGGCCGAGAACTTCTTCCGGCTCATAACCATAGATTTCAGTCACCGCCTGGTTCACGAACGTCAGCCGGCCTTGCACATCGACTGACCAGACCAGTTCGTTCGAGGTCTCGACGAGGTCGCGGTATTTCTGCTCGCTGGCAGTCAGTTCGAGCAGCGCTAGCATCCGTTCGGTCACGTCCTGACAAGTACCGTAGAGCCGGGTCAGCCGGCCATCTTCGTCGCGTGAGACTTTGGCCTGCGTCCGCAGATGCCGCACCGTGCCATCCTTCCACAGCGTGCGGAAGTCGCTAATGAACGGCTCGCCGCGAGACAGCGTTGTGGCCAACTGCTCGTTCACGCGGGAGCGATCGTCCGGGTGGACCCCTTCCAGAAACGCCTCCAACGTGCCGCCGATTTCGCCCGACGGAATCCCCATGATTTCGAACAGCGAATCCGACCACGCAATCGCGTCGCGCGGCACATCCCATTCCCACCAACCCAGCCGAGCCACACGCTGCGTGTCCTCCAGCCGAGCTTCCACATGGTCGAGCTGTTCGGCCAACGCCTGCGGTTCACGACGGTCATCGAACACCAAGAAGTGCTGTGTCCCGCCGCTCGCGGCGTTCTCAATTTGCACCGCGCGTAACGTGATCGGCGTCTTCGCATCGTCCACTCGATGCAGCCACAAGCCCGCGCGTTCCGGCAATGCCGCGCCGCGCCGCCATTGCGCGATCCAATCCGTCAGCCGCCGGGTCGATTCCGCTTCGAGCAGTTCCCACCACAATCTCTCGACCATCTGCTCGGCGGACAGTCCACACAAGTTGCTGGCCTGACGATTCGCTGCCAGCACTTCGCCTTCCGGCCAGCGGACCAACAGCCAGCCCTCGCGCGAGTGCATCCACAAGGCATCAACTTCACACGTCATCCAATTCTCCGCAGCGTTCTCGCCTGTTGAGCCGGGGTCGGGTGTTCGGTTTTTCGGAATTGGCGGAATGAAAGCGTCATTTGCAATCCAAGCCCAATTCCCGCCAATTCCGAAAAACCGAACACCCGACCCCTGGTTTGTGACGCGCCCATTACGCCAACACCTCGCGCACCACTCGCCCGGCCACGTCGGTCAGTCGTTCGTTGCGGCCGTTGTGAAAGTAGGTCAGTTGCTCGTGGTCAAAGCCGAGCAGATGCAGAATCGTCGCGTGCAAGTCATGCACATGGACCGTGTTCTCAACGGCTCGCAGACCGACGGCATCGGTCGCTCCGTAGGCCATGCCGCCGCGCACACCGGCTCCCGCCAGCCAGACCGTGTAGCCCCACGGATTGTGATCGCGCCCCTTGCCTTGTTCGCTCATCGGCATCCGTCCGAACTCGCCCCCCCAGATCACCAGCGTGTCGTCGAGCAACCCGCGCTGCCGCAGATCACGCAGCAAACCGGCGACTGGCTTATCAGTCTTCCGGCACATGGTCGTGTGATTGTCGAGCACGTTGGTGTGAGCATCCCAGCCGTTCGTGTCTCCGGAATAAACCTGCACGAAGCGCACGCCCCGTTCAATCATCCGCCGAGCCAGCAAGCAGCGCGTGCCGTAGTCGTCGGTGTCTTGTTCGCCGATACCGTATTGCTTGAGCGTCGCGGCCGACTCGCCACGCAAATCGACCGCTTCTGGAGCTTCCGACTGCATCCGAAACGCGAGCTCGTAAGCGTTCATCCGCGCGACGAGTTGATCGTCAAAGTTGCGTTCCGCGAGATGCCGCTCGTTCGCACGCTGCACGAACGAGAGCAGCCGGCGCTGTCGCTCCTCGGTCACGCCGGCCGGAGGCTGCAAGTACAAGAGCGGACTCTTGCCCGGCCGCATCGTCGTCCCTTGAAACGTCGCTGGCAGATAACCGCTGCCCCAAGCGGGAGGTCCACCTTTCACTCCGCCACCCGGATCGGGCAGCACGACAAACGCCGGCAGATTCTGGTTCTCCGTCCCCAACCCATACGCGACCCATGAGCCGACGCTCGGCCGGCCCGTCAGGATGCTGCCGGTATTCATCTGATAAACCGACTGCGGATGATTCACGCTGTCGCCATGACACGACCGCAACACGCACAACTCGTCAGCACACGCACCGATGTGCGGCAGGAATTCCGAGACTTCCAATCCCGACTCGCCGCGCAGCCGAAACGGTTTAATCGCCGGCAACAACGGATTCGCCGCAACCTTCCGCCGAGTCATCACCTCGCCAAAACTTTCCGGCAACGTCTGCCCGGCAAGTTTCGTCAACTCCGTTTTTGGATCAAAGAGGTCCACATGACTAGGACCACCGTGCATAAAGAGCCAAATGACGCGCTTGGCTCGCGGCTCAAAGTGCGTGCGCTTTGGAGCCAGCGGGTTGGCAGACGATTCGCTCGCCAACATCGACGCCAGCGCGATCGCTCCCAGTCCGCTACCGGCTCGCGAGAAAAAGTCGCGCCGAGTCGAGCTTCCGAAATTCGCAATGGACTGCCTGTCAAACATGATCGACTTTGTCTCATAACGCGGGCTTCACCCACGGACCTAGAGGGACGCAGCATTACAAAGAAGGTGAAAAATGGTTGGGTGAAAAATAAGGACGCAGATAGCCGGAAGAACTTTGGGAGTTCTCATTCAACCTCTCCCATTTTTCACCCAACCATTTTTCACCTTACTTCCTGTGCGATTCGCAACCGCCGATCCCGACGACTTTGTAGACTCCTCCCCGCAGGAAGGCTAGAAACTGCTTGTTCTCTGCCGAGCCACTCACCTCAGAAAGTCATCTCATGCAACTCGGATTCGTCAGTGCGGTCTTGCCCGAACTCTCGCTCGAAGAGGTCTGCCAGGTCGCGCAGGCCAAAGACTACGACTGCGTCGAACTCTGCTGCTGGCCGGTCAGTAAGGCCGACCGGCGGTACGCCGGCGTCACCCACGTGGATGTCAGCCACTTCGGCACCAGCGAAGCCGAACGAGTTCACGAGACTGTCGCCAAGTACGGCGTGACGATCAGCGGACTGGGCTATTACCCGAACCCGCTCAGCCCGCACCACGACGAGGCTCACACGGCGGTCGAGCACATTAAGAAGGTGATCCACGCGGCGGCGTTGCTCGGAGTCCGGCAGATGAACACGTTCATCGGCCGCGATTGGACCAAGTCGGTCGCCGACAACTGGCCCCGCATGTTGGAGACGTGGGGACCACTCGTCCGCTTCGCCGAGCAACACGAAGTCCGCATCGGCATCGAGAACTGCCCGATGCTGTTCGGCAAAGACGAATGGCCGGGGGGCAAGAATCTCGCGACCAGCCCCGCCATCTGGCGGAAGCTGTTCGCGGACCTGCACAGCCACAATCTCGGCCTGAATTACGATCCGTCGCACATGATCTGGCAGCACATGGACCACATCGCTCCGCTGCGAGAATTCAAAGACCGACTGTTCCACATTCACGCCAAGGACGCCCGCATCGACCGGCACAAGCTGAACGAAGTCGGCATCCTCGCGCATCCGTCGGAGTATCATACCCCGAAATTGCCGGGCCTCGGCGATGTCGATTGGGGCCAGTTCTTTTCGGCCCTGACCGACGCCGGCTATCGCGGCCCGGTCTGCGTCGAAGTCGAAGACCGAGCCTACGAAGACACGCTCGACTCCCGCAAAGCCGCGCTGCGTCAAAGCGCGACCTACCTGCGAAACTACATCCCCCGTCACACCGCATGAATTTCAAATCTCAAATTTGAGATTTGAGATTTTGAGATTTTGAAATCTGAGATTTGAGATTTTGAAATCCTGAAAGGCTTCCCTTGTTTCGCTGGGTCAAAAAATTTCCCTGGCTGTGCATACTGGCCGGCATCGTGGCAGCGGTCGGGTACGGCTTCCTGCCCAAGCCCGTCCCCGTGGACACCGCGCGAGTCACTCGCGGCAGTCTCGCGGTCACGGTTTCGGAAGACGGCAAGACGCGCGTGCGCGACCGTTATTTGATCTCCTCGCCGCTGGCCGGGCGACTGCATCGGATCAAAGTCCGAGCAGGCGATCCGGTGACGGCTCCGCCAGCTCTTGAATCGCCCGGCGACGGCGTCGCGGCCACGGGATTGGAAAATCCCCCGGCCAACGGCAACGGTCACGGACCAGAGAAAGTCACCCCCACGCTCAGTCCGGGAGCAACTCCGATCACCGACGTGGCCATCATCGACCCGATTGATCCTGGCTTGCTGGACTCGCGGCAGATCGCTCAGGCGGAGCTGCGCGTTAAAGCGTTGGAAACTGCGATCCATAGTTCGGAAGCTTCGCGTGAGAAATCCAACGTCGCGCTCGAATGGGCCAAGCTCGATCTCGAACGACGCAAGGGGCTCGTCGGCAAAGGAGCCAACTCGAAGCAAGAACTCGAAGACGCCGCGATGCTCGTGCGTTCGCGCATTGAAGAACTCAACGTTGCCAAGTTCGCGGAAGTCACCGCCAAGTACGAACGCGACCTCGCCCGCGCCGCGTTGCTCCGCTCGCAGCCGCTGGAGCCAGATCAGATCGAGGTGTGGCAACTCCGTTTGCAGTCTCCGATCACCGGCGTCGTGATGAAGGTTCATCAACAAAGCGAAATGATCGTGCAACAAGGAACGCCGCTCCTGGAAGTCGGCGACCCGCGCGATCTGGAGGTCGATATCGAAGTCCTCTCGACCGACGCGGTCAGAGTTCGTCCCGGCCAAACCGTGCGGCTGAAACACTGGGGCGGCGAGCGTCCGCTGACCGCGCGCGTGCGGCTGGTCGAACCCTCCGGCTTCTTGAAGCTCTCCGCTCTGGGGGTCGAAGAGCAGCGAGTTCATGTGATCGCCAACTTTGAGGATGCGTATGCCGAACGCCCAACGCTCGGCGACGGCTACCGAGTCGAAGCGGAAATCGTCATCTGGGAAAATGACGACGTGGTGAAAGTCCCCACCGGCGCGCTGTTCCGCGAGAACGGCTCAACAAGTTCATCGGCCTCCACCGAACCGCCGCGCGATCTGTGGGCCGTCTTCGTCGTCGAGGACGGCATCGCTCGCAAACGCCAAATCGAAATCGGACGTCGCAACGGACTCGAAGCCGAAGTCCTCAAGGGCCTCAGCGAAGCCGATCAAGTCATCGTCCACCCCAGCGACCGCATTCGCGACCAAATTCAAGTACAGCCGCGATAGAGCAGGGGTCGGGTCTACGATTTTTCGGAATTGGCCGACATGCCGCTCTGAAGTCAGCAGAACTTTGGTCGGCCAATTCCGAAAAATC
>CAMDDX010000115.1 GCA_945893075.1 Planctomyces sp. SH-PL62
ACCGTCAGGTCGATGCCCGCCGGTGCCGCACCCGCCACGCCGTCGCCGGCGTCGTCGTCGATGAATGACGCGGTTTTTACCAGCGTCCCCAACGTGTAGTTCAGTGAAAAGGATTGATCGATGTTTTGCAGGGCAACCGACAAGTCGCCCAACTCCTGAACCACTTGGTTGCGAATCGTGACCCAGCCGCACAACGTCCCCAGGCAAATTACCGTGACGAAGAAGAGGTAGGCCGAAACGTCCACCACCCCGGATTCGTCGTTCCACAGTTTGTGCAGCCACATGGCATGTTTCCTTGCTTGCTCGACGTCCACAACGAATCACAACGGCCTATTGCTCGCCTTGCCCGACGAGGCCATTGATGACTAGACCCTGCGTTCCGGACGCACCGTTCTGATCGGCCACATCACCGATTGCTTCACCGAGGTCCGGAGCATCCACGAAGTTCGAGCCAGCTACGCTGCCGACCGTCGCGGTGACCGCTGCGAACGAGAACGACTGATCAAACTCCGACACCGCGTCGGCGAGGTCCGCCAACTCCAACGCCATTTGGTTGCGAACTGCTGACAGCCCAGCGATCAGGCCAATCACCATGATCGTCGTGATGAAAATCAATTCCGCGGAAACTACAAAGCCCGCATCATCTCGCCAAAACTGACGCCAGGCGTCAGCGATGGAAACCGAGTCAACAGTGACGACCCTTCGGGCGACATTCGGGCGATGAATCATTTCGGATAACCCTCGATGTCCTAATTTGTCAACGGGACTCGTCGATGTTAGGAACGCAATCGCAATCACTTCCCAAATGGCCCTCAGCCATGTCGCCCGACGCGTGAGCAATTGCAGCACAGCCACCACAGGCTCAGCCGCTGCACCGCGTCAAAAGCGAACCAAAGAACTACGCGTACTCAACCCAATCTGTACCAAACATATGGGACGGAGACGGAGTTCCCCTCCGTCCCAAGTGCAGGTCGATAACCTTCCATTCTGACACTGCAGTTTCGAGCCCATTGGAGACTAGGCCACAAAACGGCATTGGCAAAATCGAAACCATCAAGATTACTGTTCGCCGCTTCCAGCGGAGATGGCCAGACCGCCTTCAGTCGGCAAAGCGCCGGCCGATTGGTCTTGTGACGCCGCGTCTGCTTCACCCAGGTCGTTTTGATCGCCAAACGCCACACCTCTGGTGGAGGAGTTATTGGCCGTGACCTGAGCGAAGGAGTACGACTGATCGAGCTCCGAGATGGCGTCCGCGACGTCGGCCAGTTCGCCAACAACTTGGTTACGGATGGCGCTAAAACCGGTCGTGAGGCCAATGACCAACAGGGTGGCCACGAAAACCAGTTCGGACGAAACGACGAAACCGCACTCGTCGCTCCACAATTGAGACAGAAAGTTACGCATTGACATGACCTTTCGAAATTTCCAGGTAACTGAATAGGACAACCAAGGACGACACGCCCAAGGCATCTGTGCTTGCAAGCGGAAGCCTCACAGAGCAGGCGTCATGCCACGGCGCCAGGATGCCGCGGATTGGCTCAATTTCCCGCACAAATCCGGTCGCCGGCAACGGGAAGTGACACCAAGCGTTTGCGCTTGTTAGCGGTGAGTGCATCTAAACGGAGCGCAGAAATTAGCCGCGCGGCGATAGCCCCGGTTACACGGCATGAACCGGGGCGAGCGCCGCGCGGCTAATTTTCGGGATGCGGATAAACGGAGCGCGACAGCGACTCCTCGAAACCACCCGAGATCTCCGAAGGTGGGACGCACCGCAAGCCGGGCGGATTCCTGAGGCGCTGCCAGCACGACGCGCCCGCGAGTGGTTCCGGCCGCGATCACTTGCTGCCGCGTCGTGCTAGACGCCGCGTGTCCGCCTCGGCCGCGCAAAGTCGAATCCAGGCGAGTGCTGGCCTTGCCGCGGCACGGGCCAAGAACCATGGCTATACCTCGCGCGGCCACAGATGACACATTTGAAGGACGCTTCACACAACCCGAAGCGCCAGCGAGACCTGAAGTAACGGGGCCTCGCTGGCGCTTCGGATTAGTGTCATCCGCGGCCGCGCGAGGGATAGATCCCAGAGACTTTTAGCGATGTATCTCACACTTTGAGCGCCTGGTCTCACACTTTGATCGCCTGGTCTCAAGCTTTGATCGCCTGGTCTCAAGCTTTGATCGCCTGGTCTCAAACTTTGATCGCCTGGTCTCAAACTTTAAGTGCCTGGTCTCACACTTTGAGCGCCTGGTCTCAAACTTTGATCGCTTGGTCTCAAGCTTTGATCGCTTGGTCTTAAGCTTTGAGTGCTTGGTCTTAAACTTTCAGTGATTGGTCTCAAACTTTCAGTGATTGGTCTCAAACTTTGAGTGATTGGTCTTAAACTTTGAGTGATTGGTCTTAAACTTTGAGTGATTTGTCTCGCCTAAATCTCTAATAAATTGACAATAATCGTAGAAAGACCAACAAAAATTGCCAAAACAGTTCTATAAATCGCTCGACAATTCACAATAAATGCTGGTCAATCCAGAAAATATGTCGAAACACTCGCAAGAGTGTTGTCGCCCACGTTCTATACCGCACGCCTCTCATTAAAAAATGAGTGCGATTACCGTTCGCCGGTTCCAGCGGAGATGGCCAGACCGTCTTCATTCGGCAAAGAGCTGGCCACTTGGTCTTGTGACGCGTTGTCTGCTTCACCCAGGTCGTTTTCATCGACAAACGCCGCACCTCTGGTAGAGGAGTTATTGGCCGTGATCTGAGCGAAGGAGTACGACTGATCGAGCTCCGAGACGGCGTCCGCGACGTCGGCCAGTTCGCCAACAACTTGGTTACGGATGGCGCTAAAACCGGTCGTGAGGCCAATGACCAACAGGGTGGCCACGAAAACCAGTTCGGACGAAACGACGAAACCGCACTCGTCGCTCCACAATTGAGCCAGAAAGTTACGCATTTGCATCACCTTTCAAAATTTTCAGGTAAACTGAATCGGACAACCAAAGACGACACGCCCAAGGCATTTGTGCTTGCAAGTACAAGCCTCACAGGGCAGGTGTCATGCCACGGCGTCAGGATGCCGCGGATTAGCTCAATTTCCCGCACAAATCCGGTCGCCGGCAACGGGAAGTGACACCAAGCATTTGCGCTTGTTAGCGGTGAGTGCATCTAAACGGAGCGCAGAAATTAGCCGCGCGGCGATAGCCCCGGTTACACGGCATGAACCGGGGCTAGCGCCGCGCGGCTAATTTTCGGGATGCGGATAAACGGAGCGCGACAGCGACTCCACGAAACCACCCGAGATCTCCGAAGGTGGGACGCACCGGAATCCTGCCGGCTAGCGAACGTGGCTACGGTTAGGAACGAGACCGCAAAAACTTCCCGATCCCGACGTAAGTAACCCGAAGCGTGAGCGAAGGTAAGCGCTTCAGGAGACTCCGAATTCCTCGCGTTGTGAAGCGTCCGCCCTCGCTGGCGTTTCGGGTTACATGGCTTAGGGCAATTCGGGAAGTGATTGCGCCCCCGTTCCTTAGCGTCCTCGGCGCTGTTTCAGGTCAGCTTGCGGCGCGTGCCCGAGCAGCCGTCAACTGGTGCTGTCTTCCGCAGGCCACGAGCAGGCCAATTCCAGCCATCGCGGCTAGCAGGGAGATTGCGGCCCCCTGTCGCTTGGCCTGGGTGGTGTGCCACACGACTCGCAGGCGTCCGGAGAACCGCTCAGGCACTTCCACACGCATCAGCCCGTCGGCGGAACGGGCGATGGAAACGGCCTGCCCATTTAAGGTGGCCGAGAATCCGACGGGGAAATAATAGTGCGGCAGCAGCAGCGACGTCGGTTGTTGAGTTTTCAGAGAGCATTCCAAAACGCCCTGCTGAATTTGGTAGTCGCGGATGATGGCCGGAGGATTGGCGATCACCCGCCTCGTCTGTGGATTGATTCGCAGGCTCTTGGCATCACGCGGCAACCATTCGTCCGCCAGATCCGGAGCAAAAAACTGGTTTGCAATCTCGCTCGCGGAACGAGGTTCCGGATTGTGTGTCTGCTTGGGCCGCGCGTGAGTCCATGCTGGCCAAACGAGTAAACCACACAGTAAACCCAGTCCCAGATAGCGCCAACCCCGCTGGCCACTTCCCTGGAGCGCCATTCCCGCCAACCCCGCCATTGCGAGCGAGGCCAGCGACAGCAATCGCCACGGAAATTGAATCCGTCGCAACAGTGGCAAGGCATTCCACAGCCACGCGGACTGCGGCGACATCAAGAACAAACTTGCTCCGAGCAGGAACAGAAATAATCCGGCCACGCGCCGTTTTTCCGTGCTCCATTGTCTCCAACGAATTGCCACCAACAGCAAACCCGCTCCGGTCACCCATGTGTGCCACAAACCTAGCTTCACGGGAATCGGTGTGTTTGTGACCGAGCGATCGATCAGCCAAGTCAGATTCAGAAAATGCCGTGAGTACTGGTAATAGCCGTCAAAGATCTGGCCATCCCACATCTTCTCGACCGAGGAGTACCGGCTTTCCAGAAACACTGGGAGCCAGTAGACCGCCGACAACCCCGCTCCCAAGGCCAGCAGTGTGAATCCACGTTTGGCCCAGTTCACGTTCCGATCCACAGCCGTCACGACGGACAAGAACAAGGCCAGCAAACCGTACAACACCAATCCGATCGCGGGGTGTGTCATCACCAGCATGGCGGCGAGCGTTGCGCCAAGGACGCCGGCTCTCCGCGATGGCTGCTCGCAGAACCTCAGCATCGACGAGAGGACTCCGGGGACGAGCATCATCGCCGCGTATTCCGAGAGATCTCCGCGAATGTAAAGCTCCGTGTGAATGTACGGCGCGGTGAGCAGAAATGTGCCGGCCAAGGTTGCAGCGGCAACCGAGAATCGCGGTCTCAACAGAGACCACATGCCCCAGTAACCCGCCATCGAAAAGGCGAAGACCGCCCATCCGAGCTGCTGCGCGACAGGCAGCGACGAGGGAGCCAAGCTGGCGACATAAAAGAACCCCGGCTGGTAATAGTTGAAGAAGGGAGCCCCCAGCCCGCCCCGGAAATGAAAGCACCACTGGGGAAACAACATTCCATTCCAAAGGCAATCTCGGAACTCGATCAACCGCAGGCCGTATCCGTCACCATCATGGTTCTCGAAGAACTGGCCATGCTCAGCCAGAAAAAATGTCCGGCAAACGGCGAATGACAACACGAGTCCCCAAATCGCCGAGGCCGTCAGTCCCCATCGCGAGTGCTCGATTGTCGGCTCGACGACGGGCATCGTTGCGGGATCATCGGCCGTCATGACGTCGCTCCGGCGGACTTTTCGTGATGGAGGCATCTGCCGCCGAAGGTCAATTGCTGGCGGTTCCAACGTGAGACAGGCCCGTCACGACGTCCGCCGGCCTGCGGCTACGCCACAGTGCCAGCGAGCGGCCGGCGTGAGTCAGGAACGTGTAGTAACGACGAACCTCCGATTCGCTCAGATCGTCGATTGTGTGAATCAGCCATTGTGCCGCCAGGGATAACTTCTCTTCTGGCGGCAGCACTTCCGCCGGTGCGAACGCCCACCACTCCAGCGTATGCCCGGTGACCAGTAGACGATTCCCCATCGCTCCCAGCGGACCAACGTGTTCTGCTTGAGGACCATCCGATTCATCGCCGGGCCAACGTTCATCCCAATAACCGTCATCGTGTTGAGCAGCGACTAGCCGATGGGTGATGTCCTTTAAGTGCGTGATGATTCGCTGGCGAGTCTCCGCACTCAGCCAGTGATGCTCTTCATCCGCGATCAGCAGCAGCGCTAACGCGTGTAAGCGATGCTGTCCGTAGCAAACTCCGTGAGCCAACCGCTGACGCATCATCCGATCGGCGAGCAAATCCCACGTCACACGTTGCCCTTCGGTCGTGAACCAACTGGCGGCATGAGGCAAATAATGCAAGAAGACCAACGACGACCACTCGTACTCGACTTGATTGAGGCTGAATTCGCGGAACGTCTGATCGAACGCCGCTCGCAGCGGGAGTTCGCCCTTCGGGGTAAGCACGGGATAATCGAGCGGCGTGCCGCATTCAGCCAACGCGGCCAGCGTGTGATCGACATGGCTGGCGGTGGCGGCTCCCGATTTCGTGCGGAACGAGAGCAGCTCGACATCGTCGCGCGTTTGCGGCAGCAGAAACGGCTTCGTCTTCTGGCCCCACGCTCCGGCAAACGAGCGATGATCGAGCAGCAATCGACGCAACTCTTCCCCGGACAGGCTGTCCTGGTCGGTGAACTTGGCCTCGACACCCCAGAACCGCAGCGCGTGATCGACATGATCGATCTGCGGCTTGCCTCCCCGCAAACGGGGCTGCAACTTCAACAGCACTCGCTGGAGTTGCTCATCCGAGACGATCTCCGGCCGGTCGTATCGCGGCTCGTAGCGTTTTGGTTCGAGCACGGGCTGCGGCGGCGTCTTCTCATCCTGGATGACCTGATAGCGATGGATGCCCCAACCCGCCGTCACCCCGGCGAGCAGCAATTGCGTGACCATCGCCACGCTCACCGCACCGCGCCGCAAACCACCGCTGCTGAAATTGTTGTCGTTCACGATGTTCTTTCTCGAGGTGAGTATTTTATCGCGACGCAAAGTCCGTAGGCAGGACGCCCACGTCCGGTCGGTTTGTTTGAACATGGGCGTCCGAACTACGTCGCGGCCGGCTGCTCCACCGGCTCCTCGCGTGGTTCGCTATTGCTCTCGTGCGAGCACGCATCCTCAGGCTTGGGGATGGGCAATGCGCTTCGACGAATGGCGACCAAGCCGTCCTCGTCCTCATAAGTCACTTCCCAAGCCGGACTCGAAGAAATCCATTGCGCGAGCCCCTGCTGCATCTTCTTGCAGGCAACGACCGTGTTGGCTCGATATCGAGTCAACAGCATCTCGGCCGAAACCTGAGTTCTCCCGATATTCAAATAGTCGTTCCATACTTGCGGCGGCAGGATGTGAACCGAGTTCGTCGTCGCCATCACGTTCATCTTTGGCGGACCCTGCCAGGCCAACCAATCGCCCCACCACTGCGGGACACACACCAAACCTTGCGGCGGATGCTCACGCAGATAGCGAGTCAACTCGAGCGGTGTTCCCTTGCTGTAGAGCTGCCGCTCCTCGCGAGGTTTGCCATTGCCCAGCACCAATCGGCTGATGGGGGTGAAACACACCGTCACCCACGCGAGGAGCACTACGATGGCACTCCAGCGAAACGACGTTGGCGACAATATCGGCAATAGCTCGCGCCGCCGTCGGTCGAACTCGACGCGGACCAGTACGTCAGCCAAATGTGGAGCCAGCACCCACATCAGCACAGGAGAGTACCATGCCACCATGCGAATTTTCGTCGACACCGCCCAGATGAAGAATCCCAGAACACACACGTCACCGGCCCGCATGGTCACTCGGCTGTACCGCAGCAAGACCGCTGCCAAGACCCACGAAGCACCGACCGTGATCCCTGTCGGCGAGTCCATCGTCAATGGAAACCACTCGATGATGTCCTTCAGGTTCGGATGATTCGCGAACAACAGCGTGTGTATGAACAAGTCGATGCCGTACGGATTGCAGCACATTCCCAGCACCGCGATCAGCGTGGCCCGGAACCAGAACTGCCAGTCCGAGTCTGTCCAAAAACTGGACCAGTTGCGGTGCCGCCACAGCAGTTCCACGGAACGCCCCCAAAGATAACAGCCCAAGTAGACCACTCCAACAATTGCCGATCCATGCAAGTTCGCCCAGGCGGCGAAGACCACACCGATACCAACCAGGGTCACCCTGCCTCGCAGCTTCTTCGCGCCGAGGTCGTCGGCCGTGGCTCCAAACTCAACTCGTCCGCGCGCGAGCAGCCAGATCAGCGTGAAGAAGCACAATACGCCGAATATCTCGGGCCGAATGATCGCATGCCGTCCCCACGAGATGCACCACGCCACAAATGCGCCGAGCAACGCCACTCCGCCGTGACGAGTCCGAAACCAGAACGCTCTCGCAAGGATCAAGTACGACACCCAAACGGTGATCGCAAACAGATGGCTGAGCCATTCGTGGTCACCGGTTCGAACCGCCAAGGCCAGCAGGACTTGGCCGCCCCACGCAGTGGCGATGACGGGAACACCCGCCGCCAACGGCACGAACGGCTCCTCGGTTGGCAGTTGCTGGTGCTGCAAGATCCACTCACCGTAGGCCACATGTCCCCACAGGTCCGAGTAAAACAAATGCAGGTAGCTGTGATACGCGAAGAACAACGCGACCCCAGCCACCGCCACGAAATGCCATCCATTTAGCGCACACCAAGCCGGCAGCTTCGGAGTCAGCACCTGCGACAGCTCTTCGTCATTCGGCAACGTCAGTCGGGGATTCGTATCGGGTGAGGACATGAAAACGTTTCTTGAGGAGTCTGTTGAAGCTAGGTCTGTGGTTCGGCTGGGGAATCCATTCTCTATGCATTTCGCATCTCTGCGGTGCTAGGGCATTTTGTTTCACTGCAGATGGCCGATATCAAGCCATCACCTCATGACCGTGTGAGTTGTTTTTGGGGATTGCGTCGTCGTGACATTCACCGTTCGATCGACGATGAATGTCGGTCGCAAGCGGACTTGATCGAAGATGCGAATGACGTACTCGCCGAGGATTGCGATGCCCAGCGCGTTGAGCGTGCCAAAAAATGAGGCCGTCAGCAGTCCCGACGTCCAACCGGGAATCGCCTCACCGGACCACAGTTTGTGATACATGGAGAAGCCGACCAGCCCGAAGAACACCAGGCACGACAGTCCCGCGAGGTGATAGAACGCTCCCAACGGCACGGCCGAGAACGAAAAGATCGCGGTCTTTGCTAAGCGGACCAATCCCCAGAACGACACGCGCGGCTCATTGTCGTGCCGCGCCGCTCGCTCGACCGGTTCTCCGCATTGACGGAAGCCGACCCAATGCCGCAGGCCAGGATAAAACCGTGAGACTTCCGGCAGATTCAAAAGCTCGTTCACGACACGGCGATCAATCAATCCGAAGTTGCCGGCATCGACCGGAATCGGCGTCGCAGAGATTTGTTGCAGCACACGATAGAAGCCGCGAAAGAAAAATCGCTTGACCAGGTTCTCTTTACGCTTGAGCCGGATTGCGTAAACGACCTCGAAGCCAGCCTCCCACTTGGCCAGGAACCGCGGGATTGCTTGCGGGTCGTCTTGCAGGTCGGAGTCCATCACGATGACCGCGTCACCGCGCGATGCCGCCAAGCCCGCTTGCAATGCCGGCTGCTGGCCGAAGTTACGTGAGAAATGCACGACTCGCACTCGCGCATCTGTTGCAGCCAGTTCGTCGAGCAATTCCGTACTGCCGTCCGATGAACCGTCATCGACGTAAACGATCTCGTGCTCGTAGCCAGTGGATTCGAGCGACTGCATGACCAGCGCGGTCAACGTTCGCAGCACCGCCACTTCATTGAAGACCGGCATCACGACCGACACGCTCTTGCCACGCGACGAGTCCTGTGTGGGAGGCTTCAACGCCGATCCAACATCCATTCGCGACTCAAACACTTTCAGCATGTTGCAACACCCCCACAACCGACAATCCAAATGGGACGCCAACGGTTAAAAGCAACCGCCGTTCCAATCGGGCCGCGCCGAGTAGCAGGTTGTTCACCTGCGGGGTAACCCGCGGAAAGTCCGCCGTCCGCCGCGAAGAAAACATTCGCTCCCAGCAGCGAGTCGCGACCGCCGCCGGAAACGTGAACGAGTTCCAGTGCGTCCTCCAGGCAAGCTTCAAGCCGGCCGCCGACGCTTGCTCTTTCAGCAGCGACGGCGAGTACCGCCGATAATGACCAAGCAGCCGATCCCAATCGCTGAATAGCCACTGATAGGCCGGAACCGTGACGATCACCGCTCCGTCCGGCCGTAGCGCACGCTTCACATGCGAGAGCACGGCGACAGGATGTTCGACATGCTCGATCACATCCAACAATACGATCGCTCGCAGCGACTCATCCTCGACCGGCCATGGTTGCTCGAGGTCATGCACCGCCACTCGCAACAGCCCCTTCTGTTGCCCCAGTTCGACCGCTTCTGGCATCACGTCGAATCCGGTGACGTCGTAGCCAAGCTTAGAGAACTCCAGCAGATTGCGGGATGAGCCAATGCCACCTTCGACCAACAGTCCTGGCGGAGGCGCAAACTTTGCGAGCAAGCTTGTTATCAGTTGGCGCTTTGCGACGTGCCACCAGTAGGTGTCCTCCAGCTCAGCCAGTTCTTGCAGATGGTCTAGTTTCATTGTCTGGAACCTCGTCACGCAACTTTGCCCATAATTGATCGTTTGTCCCGCACTTTCAGTGCCGAGACCATGTGGCGAATCTTCCGCATCGCGACCATCGCCTTGGCATCAGACAACTGCGAGCCATGAAATAGTCCATCGTCCAGGATGGCTTCCGCGTGGTCGCCTGCCATCAGGAACATCGCCTACGATTACGCGGGGGCCAGTTCCTTGACTGAGTCACCGATCAAGTCAAGGCGGCGGAGCTTCTTGTAGAGACCAACTCGGCTGATCCCAAGCATTTTTGCGGTTCGCGTCCGGTTGTTGCCGTTCGCGGCCAGAGCGTCACGCAGCATTTCTTTCTCAGATTGAGCGACTCGCTCCACGAGCTTCCACGATGCCTCGGGTCGCGTGTCCGGTGGGGAAAACTGCGATTGAATTATTTTGTGCGGCAACTCGTTCACAGTGAGGTCGCCGTTGGAGTTGAACAACACGGCGCGACGCAACTGATTCTTCAACTCACGCAGATTGCCGGGCCACTGGTACGCCTGCAGCGCCTTTACGAAATCACGATGCACGCGGCGAATGGCAATGCCGTATTCGACGGCCAGTTCTTCAATGAACTGCGCCGCGAGGGCAACCAAGTCGTTGGGGCGTTCTCGCAGTGGAGGTAAATAGAACTCCAGGACGTTGAGCCGGTAATACAGGTCGTGTCGGAATCTTCCATCCTCGGTCATGTCTTGCAAGCTGACATTGGAGGCCACGATGAGCCGAGCTTCCGACTTTTGGGGGTCGGAAGAGCCGACCAATTCGTACTCGCCGGATTCGATGACCTTCAGTAATTTCGCTTGCTGATTGACGTCTAGGGCGTCGATTTCGTCGAGCAACAGCGACCCGCGACCGGCGGCTTGAAACCGCCCCACCTTGTTCCGATCGGCTCCCGTAAATGCGCCGCGGACGTGGCCGAACAACTCGCTCTCGATGAGGTCTGGAGGTAACGCTCCGCAAGCCAGATGTTGAAAGGGATGGCCTCGCCTTTGCGAGCAGACATGGATCAATTTGGCGAGCGTTGTCTTTCCGGTACCAGTCTCACCCAGCAGCAGGATCGTGACGTCGTGGCCCGCAATCCGAAGTAAATCATCCACAACCTGGAAGAATTTCGGGGTGTAGGTCTTCAATTCGAAACCGAGCGACTCAATATGCCGGCACTCTGGAACAGGGCGAGCCGTTCGTGATTTCAGGATCTCTCGCAGCCGATCAAGGTCTGCGACCTCGCCTCGGTTGTTCATCTCGAAATGCTCCGCCGCCAGCAAGTCGATCGATTCCACGAGGCAGAGCGGCACGAATTGGTCACCGACGGTGATGAGATTGATGGCCCGCAGGCCGCCACGAACGATACGTCGCAAGACTTCGGCGATCAGGGGCAGTTGAGCGGTCGCTTGCCAATCGACAATTAAATTGACCACCGAATCGGTGGCAAGCGTCGTCATCACCAAGTCCGCACTCAAGCCCGCCACAGAGTTCAACGTGAATGTGTTTGCATCGAGTTGCTGACTCAAGTTCCGTCTAGCTTTTTCATCTCCAATAAAAACGATTGAGACGTCCAAAACTCAACTCCGTTCTATGTTAACAATTGGAGACACTAAAAAAGCGTCCGAACTAACAAGGGTTCGACTTGCGGTAATTCTAGGCCAAGCGTTCCATTTAGATGGAACTTCGCGGAGGGATTGGCTCGATTTTCCACGACAACGGTTTGTACTGTAGTGGGTTTAACGAATGGGTTGGTGAAGTAGGGCTGCTCGCGAGCGTTCTTCGGCATTGCTGAACAAGTCCAGTCCAGCGTCGCCGCAAAAATAGCGCCAACGAGAATACACGTTTCCACAAGATTGCATTTTGTAAAAAGAGTTCGCATCTGGTCAGTGTGCGCTTCGCTCTGAAGACACAACGAATCAGCAGGTTTGGGACGCTATCCGAAAACAAACTCCACAGTTTTAGGATTTTCGTGGAAGTGCAGTTTTCGCGTAAAACGGCAGTGTTCGGGAAACACCGAGTCAATCAGCCGGGGAAAGATCAGCGATTCGTCGCAACGACCTACCCCGCTCAACGCCACCTTTACAGAGAGTCTCTGGACGCCAGCGATCAGTCCCTGATTTGAACTGCTGATTTCCGATTTCAGTGAGCGCGTACTGTAAACACATGGAGTCGACCATTCTTGGATCAAAAGCAGATTGCCCGGCCCGCAGCTTGCGACAATCGCAGGCTGCCACAAGTTGACTGGGATTGTCGCCGTTGCGTTGTCGCACCATAAGGAATGGCCTTTGCAAGCATGTTTCGAGGGATTGAATCCATCGTAAACCGCACCTCGCCGTCGGACGTGTGGCATTGCGCTGCAGCACAAAAACGCGAGTGCCTGCGGCGTGCGACTGTAAAGATGGAGGCCCCCTTTGGAAGGGAATTTTCGTATGAGGCAACTCTCGGTTGTCGTCCCGACATTTTGCGAGGCAGAGAATCTCGCGGTCTTGGTTCCCCGCCTGTGCCAGGTATTTACTGATAACAGCCTCAACGGCGAGATCATAGTCGTCGATGACAACAGCCCGGATAACACGGTTGACGTCGTGCGCAAGCTCAGTGAGTCACATCCGGTGCGGCTCATCGTGCGCACGTCGGAACGTGGCCTGTCGAGTGCGGTGATCGCGGGAATGCTGGCTGCTGACGGCGAGGTTTTGCTCTGCATGGACGCGGATTTGTCGCATCCACCGGAAGATGTGCCGAAGCTTTTCCAAGCGATCGCTGGCAACCGACTAGACGAGGGCGTCCGGTCTACATCGTTTGTGATCGGCAGTCGGTACGTCACGGGAGGCTCGACGGAGTCGGGATGGGGGCTGGGGCGCTGGCTGAACTCGAAGGGGGCCACGTTGCTGGCGTGGCCGCTGACTTCCGTGAGCGATCCAATGGCGGGCTTCTTCGCCCTGCGTCACGAGGACTTCCGGAAGGCGAGCGGCACGCTTGATCCGATTGGCTACAAGATCGGCCTGGAATTGCTCGTGAAAACGAACACTCGGCGAGCCCTGGAAGTCCCGATCGAGTTCAAAAATCGGCTGCACGGCGAAAGTAAACTGTCGTTGCGCGAGCAACTGAACTACCTGCGGCACTTGGCTCGGCTGTATCGGTTTCGGTTTCCGAAACTGACACGATTTGTTTCATTCGGTTTCGTCGGTGCGAGCGGGGCGATCGTCGATTTGTTGATGTTCCTGTTGCTGCTGCACGCCGGGTTGGCCGCTTGGCCAGCCGCAGTCTTGGCGATCTGGATGGCGATGACGAGCAACTTTGTGCTAAATCGAAAACTGACCTTCGCCGGCCATGGTTACGGCTGGCCGCGAGAATATTTGGCGTTCTGCCTGAGTTGTTTTGTTGGCGCAGTCGTTAACTCTGGGGTGCGCGTTGGACTAATTTCTGCGTTGCCGTGGTTTGCGCAACATGCTTGGGCGGCGGCGATGCTCGGCATCTTGTCGGGGTTGGCTTTCAACTTCTCGCTGTGCGAGCGATTCGCGTTTCGGCAATCGAAGACGAACCCGATGCGTGAGCGCCGGCGAATACTCCAAGAAGCTCCAAATTTGCAGCCACCTGAAACGTCCGCCTTCGCACACGCATCGGGTGACGTCACAGGTGCGCAACGTGGGTCGTGGCTGTTTCGGGGCTTCGTGGTACTTGCCGTGATTTCGTCGGTCGTTTGGGCGAGAGGGCTTTGGTCGCAGACCCGCAAGCCCACCGAGAGACTACAGCCAACCGCAACGGAACCATCCAGGCCGTTGACAAGCATGGCGAAGGCGAAATCGAACGTCGAGTCGCAATCGTCGGCCAAGGGGGCGGCGACAACCTCGGCTAGGCTGCCACTCAACAGTCATCTCGGCTTTGGGTTCTCCGACATTGACATCGAACAACGACTGCGGGCCGACGCGCGGTATCTCGCCTCCGACGAGTTAGAAGGACGTGGTACTCAGACCGCTGGCATCGACAAGGCGTCCGAGTACATCGCGCGCGAGTTTGCAGAGGCGGGTTTGAACACGAATTCGACCGAACGCGGAGCGTTTCACGAGTTCCCGCTCCTCACGCGCGAGGCGGTGGCGACGGTGTCGCAGGTGACACTGCAAGACCCGCACTCCGTGCTACACGCGATCGCTCGCGGACGGGATTTTTCGAGCGTGATCGTTCCGAAACCCAAGCAAATAGCGGGGGTATTAGTCTTTGCTGGATTCGGGATTTCGGCTCCGCAATTGGGCTACGACGACTTTGCGGACCTGGATGTGCGCGGCCGAGTGCTGGTCGTACTGCGGTCCGAGCCGACGCACGCCAATTGGAAGACTCAGAGCAACCGCAGCGACGCAGCGACACACGCTCTACTGCGAACGAAAATCCGCGAGGCCCTCGGACGCCAAGCGGCCGCGCTCGTGTTATGCGACCCGAAATCCGGGCTGAATGTGCCAGCAGACGCGCCAGATCTGCTTTCGATCGACTTGTCTGCGGAGTTTCCAAGTGCCGGGATGCCGGTGATGCATGTCCGCCGCCAGGTGCTGTGTGAGTTGCTGTCAAAGGCGGCTCACTTTGATCTCGAACAGGCCGAGGCTGAGATCAACTCGTCGCTCAAGCCGCAGAGTCAGGTACTTAAGAACGTGTCGCTGGCAGTGCGTATCGAGCGGCCGAAAGTCTCGCGGACGCTCAAGAACGTGATCGGCACAATCGAAGGCCAAGGCCCGCACAGCAGCGAGACGATTGTGGTTGGCGCGCACTACGACCACTTGGGCTACGGTGGCTGGGGTTCGCTGGAAATGACCGGCCGTCGCGAGATCCACAACGGCGCGGACGACAACGCCTCCGGAACGGTTGTCCTGCTCGAAGCGGCTCGGCAACTGGCCAGCTTGCATCATCAGAAGCCGCTGGCACGCCGCGTCTGCTTCATTGCCTTTAGTGCAGAGGAGTTGGGTCTGATCGGCAGCAAGAAGTACGTTCAAGAGCCGTGGTTCCCGATCGAATCCACCGTGGCAATGCTCAACCTGGATATGGTCGGCCGGCTGCGAAACAACCACCTGACGGTCTACGGAGTGGGGACGTCACCGATCTGGACTCTGTTGCTGCGACCGCTGGCCAAGGAATATCAGTTGGGCCTGCAGCTTCGCGAGGGGGGCTACGGGCCGAGCGATCATGCGTCGTTCTTCGAGCGTGGCGTGCCGGTGCTGCATTTCTTCACGGGCTTTCATGCCGAGTACCATCGACCGAGCGACGACTCCGATCTGTTGAACTATCGCGGCATGAAGACGCTGTCGCACGTCATCACGGAATTGGCGTGGGCCCTGTCGGAACTCGCCGATCGTCCCAGTCAATCGACACCTCGCTTGGAATTGGCAGAACTGAAGTCTCCCACCGCACTGGGTGATGTGGTTGGAATGCGAATGTCTCCGGCGAAGTTTCAGCTCGGCGTACAGCTATCACCGTCCGAGCAAGGTGTCCTGGTGCGCGGCACACTGCCGCACAGTCTGGCGCAACGTCACGGAATCCGCTCCGGCGACTTAATTGAATCGATCAACGGACAAAGAGTGGGCACGCCCGCCGAGGCGATCGCAGAGATTCAAAAGCATGCGCGTCAAGAGTCGTTGGTGGTTAACGTCACGCGCAATGGCCTGCGGCTGAAGATCAGCATCACCGAATAGCTTCGGTCTTTGGTTCGACTCGCAGTAGCGTCGCTTGGTCGGCGGACCAGCGGAGTCCGCGCGAATGCCCCGGTATCAGCACGGTTTCACCGGCGACGAATGAGCGGTCGTAGCCAGTGGCGTCGCTGCTCAAGTCGGTTTGGCCTGACATGACCAGCCAGAGCGCCAGCGGTTCCTCGTCGAGTGATCGGATCGAGTTGCGCAGATTCACGCGGCTCAGCGAGAAGTAATCACAGCTCAACAGCAGATCCTCGTCGTGACAGGTCTCGCAGCGACAGGGAGCGAGCTGAATTGGCGAGACTGGGCCGATGTCGAAATGGATGCTGCGGAGCGACTGGCTTCGATGCAATTCGCGCGGGTGACCATCGGAGCTGATTCGATTCCAGTCAAACAATCGAAAGGTCGCGTCGCTAGTTTGCTGAACCTCGACCATCAGCACACCGCCACCAACCGCGTGAACGGTGCCAGCTTCGATCAGCAGACCATCTCCGGACCGCGGTTCGAACGAGTGCAAGCAGTCGGTCACGTCGCCTTGATCAAGATGCTGTTCGAGATCGCCGCGACAGACGCCCTCTTTCAGTCCGGCATAAATTCGCGAGCCAGGCTCCGCGTGAAGCACGACCCAAGCTTCCGTCTTGCCATTCGGCTCACCCAGCAATTCGCCGGCAGCTTGATCATCAGGGTGGACCTGCACCGACAGCGGTTCGTGGCAATCAAGCAGTTTGACGAGCAACGGAAAGCGGCTACGTTGCGGCCAGTCGCTCCGTTCGTGGGATCGCAGTCCGAGGAATTCTCGGCGATGCAGATCCCATAGCTGAGTGAGCGATGCTCCCGCGAACGGCCCCTCGGCCACACGGCTGACGTGTAAAGGGTGAGCGCTCACTTCCCACGACTCGCCGAAGCGATCGCCCGGCGGCAACGGCTTGCCAAGCAGCCGTTGCAAGCGTGTGGCACCCCAAACTTGGGGACGAAAGTACGGCTCAAAGACCAACGGCGGCAGCATGTGTGTGGCCTTCGTGTTCGCGCTGGCGAGCCAGAGGGCGTTGGCCCCCTGAACAACGCTGAAGATGTCCGATGGGGCAAACACCCTCCGGTTCGCCATGACCATGTTACATCAACTTGATTCCGATCAAGGTCCAAGTGGCAACGGCCAATGGGACGGCGAAGGCGACCGCGACTTTCTGCCGAGGCCGGGGGGGCGATGACTCAAACGTCGGACGACTGATCGCTCCGCGAATCGCCGTGAAGACAAAGGCCAGGACCGAACTAAGAATCAGCACATGCACGGTTTGCTGAGTCCCCAGCCATACTGACAGCGCGCCCATCAGTTTCACGTCACCACCGCCGCCGCCGCCCATTGACCACAGCAGCAGCAGACTGCCGAATCCAACGGCGAAGCCACCCAAAGCATCACCCAATCCGGGCAGACCATCGATGGCAAGACGAAACACCAAGCCGACCGCCAGTCCAGTCACCGACAAAGCGTTCGGAATGCGCCGATGCCGAACATCGAGAATTGCGGCGGTCAGCGTAAAGACCGCCACGCCACTCAAAAACAACCACAATTCAAGCCCGGTGCGTGACATGGCAACTCTCCTGCAAGGTGGACAACGCGGCCTGATGTGGCGTGCGATTTTGTTCCAATTTTTGACGTCGTGAGCGTCCCAGCAGCCAGTACGACGTCGTCAAAAAAACCGTCGAGACCACGACGA
The DNA here is from genome assembly GCA_945893075.1 of Planctomyces sp. SH-PL62. GTDB lineage: Bacteria > Planctomycetota > Planctomycetia > Planctomycetales > Planctomycetaceae > SXKJ01. The sequence continues at coordinate 17,670 of CAMDDX010000115.1, forward strand.
ACTGGCAGCACCACACAAAAAACGCAAGAAAGAGACCGTCCATCGAAGAAACCCTCATCTCCGCTCATTCCAGTTCCGAACGAGCACTCATTTCGAAGCGATACGCCGTCAGATTGAAACCGAATGGGGCCAGCCAATTCGGAACGGGATTCCCCAGGCCGGTGGACGGTGCGGTCTGATCGACGATCGGAAAACACAGAGTCACGACGATTTCCCCGGCTCCCGGAGCCGGCCCGGTTCGATTACAGGTCAAGGTGTTGTCGCCGCGCCGAGCGGTAGTCACGCCGCGCTCGATCACGACCAACACGTTGGCCCTGCCCGGGTTGTCGGAGACGCCATTCTGCCGAACCTCCAAGTTAAAAATGTTGAGAATGGTGTCCATTGCCAGTGCAATCTGATCGGCGATGTCATCGTTGGCCGTGGGGTCGTAATTGCCGGCCAGGTTGTTATCAACGGAGACCGAACTGCCCCACAGCTTGGCACCTTCGCGAGCACCCTCATTGACCGCATGGGTGCCATTTTCTACGACCAACGCCAGAAATCCGAACTCAAAAATCGCCAGGAATGCGGTAAACAGGACCGGCATCGCGATGATGAACTCCAGCACGACCGCCCCACGCCGTGCTTCGAAACGGCGGAGCGAATTCGGAGCAACTCGGACGATGCGGTGCATGAGTCCCTCGGCGGTCAGAATCAGTTTCAGATGATAGCGTTGATGGCGTTTGCGAGGTCTTGCAATTCGTTGACTAGAGCCACGCGGACCACGGCTAAGCCGACTATTACGCCAATGCCGACGATCGTGACCAACAGGATATATTCAACAAAGACCGACCCGCGTCGAGCGACCTCAGGCCGTTTTCGGCGACGAAGAGAAATCATGGGAACCTCGCTGGAGAGAATAAAGCGTGTGTGTCCAACAGGCTTGTGGCAACCGCAATTGACGTGCCGGGGGACAAGTGATGTCGCGGAGTGGTGCCGACAAGAAAACAAAGTTGCGACGTAACGACAGGCTCGATGTGAGCCAAGTGGCGTCAGTCCTCGGACTTCTTCGCAAAACAAGTATTCGAGAGTTTTCCATGCCGTGATTGCCTTTGTGTAAACCGGTGGACTCAGTTGTTTCCGTTGTCTTGCGGCAAAGTTTACGGTGCGGGAAATGAAGTCTGTACCGGGGCCGTCAGGGAGCGGCCGGTTCGCGATGTCGCAAATCCTCCCTCCTCCTGAACTGTTAGCGCTGAATACGTCGACGGGACATGAGCATCGTAGACGAGTTACGGAATTTCCCGGCTACGTTGCGGCTTCGTCGCCCTACCGTCGTGTTACGGTTTGCGAATTGCGGCTCACGACTGAGGCGGTCACTCGGAGGGCTGACGCCTTCGAGGTTTCAGGGAGCTAGAAAACCGAGTGGGAGGCTCGGTACGAATGCTGCACTGTGTCTGGGGACACTTTGGGATTTCGCTCATGATGCGCTCACGACTCAGAACCGATTTCACTTTTTCCGATCTGCCCAACAGGCGGGGTCGTCGCGGAGTTGTGATTGTCGAGTTGCTGATTTGGTTGCCCGTCTTGATGACTGCGCTGATGGCAGTAGTCGAGTTCGCGATCATGCAGCAGGTCAATCAGCAGGTCGCGTTAGCCAGCCGCTACGGAGCGAAGATCGCGGCGGAGGTGACGCGCGACACCCTGGTAGCGACAAATCTGACCAACATCAATCAGAACGCGACTTCCAACAATCTGAAAAGTCGCATCGACACGTTTCTGGCCAACGCGGGACTGACAGGATCTTGCGAGGTCCGGCTCGAACACAACGCCTCCGTCGGTGGTAAAACGCAAGTAGACACGGCAACAGTGTGCCCTTGCTCAGCCACAGGACCAGGGACGCTCCCGGCGGGTGAATCCCCGCCGGGGGAGGCATACGTTCGCGTGACCGTCTGTGTGTCATTGACCGGCAACGTGCCGAATCTTCTGAGCACCCTGGGCTACGACATCACTGGGCTGATCGCCCGGCACTCGACGACGTATCGCGTCGAGACGAACAGTTGACAGCGTTCAATCCGTGCGGCGGGATCGCGTCAAGCCCGCTGTCGATTCTGGTGAGACACATGAATTGATCATCAAGCGGCAAAGCCGCATGTAGTGTGGCAGGACGCTCTGCATCGTGAATTGCGACGCTGAGCGTCGCACCACAAGTTTCCGCATATTGCCCAAGGACCTCTTTGATGTTTCCCCGCCTGAAAACACGAATCGTTGCCGCCAACTGTCGCTGCCCGTCACCACGTCGCGGTATCGCCACGATTTGGGTACTGGCCTCAATGCCGGTCATCCTCACGCTGTTGGTAATGCTGGTCGATTCCGGAAATCTGTGGGTGGCACGCGCCGAATTGAAGAACGCGCTCGACTCGGCGGCGCTCTCTGCCGCGAAGACTTGGGGCGAAGGAGGCAGTACGCTGCAATCGCGACTCGATGCGCAGGACGCTTTCAACACTAATACGATTTTGGGGACGCAATACTCACTCTCGACGGTCGAAGGGAGTTGTGTGAATGGCAACCCGTCTCCATCCGCAACGGCCGAGATTCTGTTGGGCAGAATTACGGACGGGGGCGGCGGCTTCTCGTTCAATTGCGATGCCACTGCCAACTGTGCAGTGCCGGGAGTCGAGTCCTTCGCCGTGCGAACTCGCAAGACGATCTCTGTGCCCAGTGTGGCCAGTTCGTTTCTGGGGCTGTCGATCAATCCGTATCAAATCACTTCTCAGTCGTTCGCACGCTACGTCTGCAGCAACGGCCCACCACAACTGGTTCACGTCAACACATACACCTGCGCCTGTCCGTAAATTCGTGGGGTAGGTTATCAACCCCCCGTTGAGTGCGAGGCTGGTAAAAAACTGCCCCGGGTTAGGAGTTCTTCATGTCAAGCCGATGGTTCTCTCTGACTCTTACTCGCAAGTTCTCTCGCTCATTCGCGGTATTGTGCGCGGTGCTGATCGCCACTGTCAGCGGATGCAGCCAGACTCCGCAGGAGGCCGTGATCGGTCGCTGGTACAATGGCGAGATGTCGCTGCGGTTTCGGGCCAACGGGACGGTGGTCTGGAACACTAAGCGAGGCCTGGCTCAAGGCCGGTATGCGTTCGTCGGAACGGTTCCGCGTTGGGCGACTGAGGGCACGATTGTCCGAGTCCGCTTGGACGTGGTGAGAGACGGACAAACAATTCAACCAACACTGGACTTGCAGCTCGTGGGCACAGATCGGATGCAAGTCACCCCCGGAGTTCAAGCCCAAACACAAGCCACCAATCGCCGACAAGCGGTTCTGCGCCGCGCCCAGTCCGAAACCGAGGCCGCAACCACTGCGACAATTCCAGCCTCGTCCACCCGCCCGGACACGGGAGTTCGCGGGACTCGATAGTATCGATATCCTCACAGAATTTGCTCTCGCCCAGTTTGTTGGTCTTCACCAGAATGCTCGCTGTTTTGAGTCCCGGTCCACAGCACGGGTAACGCGTATCAAAGTTGTTGACCGGTGAGGACTTCCGCGAGGAAGTCGTCGTTCCAGCCGGCGATTTGCATCTTGCCTCGCAAACTTTCTTTGAGCGGATGATGCTTGAGTCGCGTGATGGCAAAGCGTCGTAGCCAACTCAGGTTGTTGC
>CAMDDX010000116.1 GCA_945893075.1 Planctomyces sp. SH-PL62
CCCGCATCCGTCGCTGCGTGGCCTCGCGATGTGGCCGCAAAATCTGCTCCGGAGTGACCGCGTCGTTGTTGAACAACCGGTACGCCGCCAGAGTGTCGCTCCACCCTTCGCAGGCCGCGTTGACACTGGCCTCCGGATTGGCCGCCAACGCTTCGATGACCTGCTGACTGCGAAGATTCAAACGCTTGTCCCCCAGATCAATCCCTTGCAACTCATCGACAATCCCTTCGCACATCAACTCGCTCCCTGCGTTTGTGGCAGATAAATCTTGCCTCAAACCATGGCGCAAATCTCATGCCGTTGCGGCGGCGGAACTGTCGAAGTTGTGTATAAAGAACAGGATTCCATCCCGACCATCCGACAGACACGCGACCGGATCAGCCAAGATGGCATTTCACGCCGCTGATTCCGCCGATCAATTCACGATGAAACACCGTCAGACTGGCAAGGGTATGATTTGTCTGACATTCTCGATGTCGTTAGAACGTCGAGCCGTGTCTCGGCAGCCAGATCGCGGTAACCGCGACTTGATCTGACGATTGTCCTGTGAGATCGCCTCAGAAAACGGAAAAGCAAAGATGAGCAACCCACGATTCGTGATGATTGGCGGATTTTTAGGAGCCGGGAAGACGACGACCATTGCACGGCTCGCGCGGCATTACATGTCGCAAGGGCTGAGCGTCGGAATCGTGACCAACGACCAAACGACCGATTTGGTCGACACGAACAGCTTGAGAGCGCAAGGCTTCGAGGTCGGTGAAGTGGCTGGCTCGTGCTTCTGCTGCAACTTCAATGCGTTGACCTCGACCGTCGAGAAACTCGGCGTCACGGAGCGGCCGGATGTGATCATCGCCGAGCCGGTCGGCAGTTGTACGGATCTCGTGGCGACGGTCGTGCGACCGTTGGTGCAGATCTACGAGCAACCGTTGGACGTGGCTCCTTATGGTGTGATCATCAAGCCCAGCCACGGAGCGAAGATCTTGCGGAACGAAGCGGGAGCTGGCTTCTCTCCGAAAGCGGCCTACATCTTTCGCAAGCAAATCGAAGAAGCGGACTTCGTCGTCATCAACCGGATCGACGAGTTATCGGCGGACGCGGTGAACGATCTGACGCGGCAGTTGGAAGAACAATTCCCCGGCCGGCCGATCCTGCGCATGTCTGCGAAGTCCGGCGAGGGATTCACGGCGCTGGGTGAGTTCCTGGAACAACGCGGCGACTTCGGGCAGCGCGTGATGGACGTGGATTACGACATCTACGCGGAAGGCGAGGCTGAACTCGGTTGGCTGAACAGTCAGATTCGCGTCACGGCCACTCAACCATTTGAACTGGACGATCTGTTGCTCGACATCATTCGCCGGCTGCGAATGGAATTCGCCGCCATCGGTGCTGAGACCGCGCACCTCAAGACGATCGGTCTGTGGGAAGGCTTTTACGGCGTGGCCAATCTCGTCAGCAGCTTCACCGAACCGGAACTGTCGCTCCCGTCAAACTGCCGCGTCTCTCAAGCCAGCGTGGTCGTCAACGCGCGCGTCGCCACCGATCCCGCCGAACTCGAACGTCTCGTGCGCGAGGTCGTGTACGCCGCGTGCGCCGCGCTTCCCGCCGAGTTTCAGATCGACACGCAGCAGTGCTTCCGTCCCGGCCGTCCCGTGCCGACGCATCGCATCCTAGAAGGTGCGCCTGCTTAATAGCTCCCCGCGTTTGTGGTGTTCGCGCTCGGTTGCATTTCTGGTCGCTGGCCTTAAGCTCCTGACATTCTGATGACTGTCAGAATATAAGAGCGAAAACACCGGCCATCCAGAAAGGACGAGAACATGCAGCAGGAAACATGCCAGCCGCGGCGAGGATTCACGTTGATCGAGCTTCTGGTCGTGATCGCGATTATTGCGATCCTGATCGCACTGCTGTTGCCGGCGGTGCAGCAGGCGCGTGAGGCCGCTCGGCGAAGCCAATGCAAGAACAACCTCAAGCAACTCGGACTGGCCCTGCATAACTACGAGTCAACACACGGTCGCTTTCCATCAGGTGGCGAGGGGACCGATCAGCAATACTTGGTACGCCGATTGTTTCCCATGTCCGCGTTCACCGCGCTTTTGCCGATGATGGAACAGGCGACGTTGTATAAGCGCTTCAATTTGAACTTTTATTACACGAACAGCGCCAATAGCCAAAACGCGGCGGTGGCTAAAACCAAAGTCCCGGCCTTTCTGTGTCCCAGCAACGGTTCGGGTCGAACTGACATTCTGGGCTTTGGCCAGACGGACTACATGCCGTCGGTTTACACCGACATCAATCCAGCCAACGGATTACGCAACAAGTTGCAGAGCGGCGTCGCGATGAACTCCAACGTCGATGGGGGAATGCCGTTGTACGGCTTGAAGACTGCCGAGATTCGAGATGGGCTCAGCATGACGCTGATGTTTATGGAGGACGTCGGGCGGCCTGGCAACTCTCCGAGTCCGTATGCTCCCGGCGAAATTGTCACCGGTCTGGGCGGCGTGATGGTGACGCGCACGGTCGGTGGTGTTCCGCAAGGGATCGACGCCACGCAGCTTCAAGCGGGAGGCAAATCGAGTGAAAATCGTTGGGCCGACCCCGACAGCGGAAGCGCCGCGAATGGACCTCCGCAGAACGATCCGGCGAGCACCTACTTCGTGGCCGGCGGTGGATTCCAAATCATCAACAACAACAAGCGGAGCGATTACACGACTGCTCCCGCCGGCGCGTGTCCCTGGTCCGTCAACAACTGCGGCCCGAACGAAGAACCTTTCAGTCCTCACACTGGCGGAGTTCATGTGACCCTCGCGGACGGCAGCGTTCGCTTCCTTAACGAGAGCATGAATTGGCGAACGCTGCTGGGCATACTCACCCCGTCGGGCCGAGAAGTGGTTGGTGAGTTCTAAGCCGCGTTGTCTCACGTCACGACCCTGAATTGAACGAGTCGGGTTGCGGCCGTACTATCCGATTGCTCGACAACGGATGTCGGTGCCATCAATTCTTGGTCCTTTCGACGGCGATCACGTGACTCCCGACTCTCTGCAATCTGACCCACTTCAATCGGATCATTGCGCCGAAAAACTGCGTGCCCTCGGCGACCCGATCCGAATCAAGATCATTGACTCTCTCAGAGTCTGCCCGATGAATGTGGGTGAATTGGCGGACTGTTTGGAATTGGAAGTCGTCACCATCTCCCACCATTTGGGAGTGCTCCGCCACGCGGGCCTGGTGGAACGAAAGAAGGAAGGTCGCTTCGTCGTCTACAGCATCCGCGCAGGAGTCTTCAAGCGAACGAAGTCCGCACGGATCACCGAGCACATTGATCTCGGCTGCTGCCGGCTGGAGATTCCGAAGTCTGTTCCATAGCTGGATGCGGAACCTCACGAGATCAGCATTCACGCCACTCCGCATGTGACGATCGAGTTCGAGCGGATCGACCGCTGCGTGAAAAGAGGCAAAGTCTCCAAATTCAACGGGGCTGTCGTCATTGAACAAGCCTCCCGCGAAGGAAATTCTTTCGCACGGAATTGAAACAAAACCGCCCCGGACATGACCTGCTTCACGTCCGGGGCGGGGAAGGAGACGGCCGGAAGACCGTCTGTGCTGTTCACAGAGATTGCTTAATCCACCGTGCGGGGTGCGACTGGTGAGTTGTCTTCGCCGAGATCACGGGGCATCGGCACCAGTCGGGTGCCGATCACTGGCACCGGCTCGTCCGAGAAGAAATTGTCTTCGTGAGGCAGCTTCACCGCCGGGGGAGCCGGCTGTGGTTCCTCGCGGTGAGACAGCTTCGAGTTGCGCTGGTCGAGGATCGCTCGTGCCGCGGCGCGGACTTCTGGTTCGCTCAACCGCGTGAGATTCTTCAATTGAGCGAGCGGTTCGAGAACACGCAGGACGCGACCGATCGTGGTTTCCATCATGGCAATCTCCGTCATCGTCTGCCGCACGCCGGCGAGTGATTGCGTTTGCTGTCGCAACTCCGTGCCGAGGTCCGTGAGCAACTCCAGAGTCTCGATCGCGTTCGCGATGTCGTGGCCGGCTGACTTCAAGTCACTTTCCAGTTTGCGAACGGACGTCCAATTTTTCTGAGCGAGCTGCGTGTCTTCGGCATTGGCGGCCAGCTCGTCTCGCAGCGAGAGCAGTTGCTTGGCGTGCGTGTGCGATTGCTCGGTGCTGTCATCGTTCGGACGGAGCGAGTCACGCAGGGCCAGCAGGTTGTTCGCGGCCTCTTGGACAGAGGGCAGGTCGTCTGCTTGTCGTACGGTGTCTTTCAACGCGATCAACTCGGCGGCGTTGCGCTGAGCTTGTTCGACCCCGGCGGAATTCTCAAGCACCTTGGTTCGCAGATCGCCGAGCTTCTGGACTTCGACGGCGGCGACGTCCGCGTCTTGGCCTGCGTCACGCACTTGCTTGTGCAACGCGGAGACTCGATTCAAGCTGGCGACCGCGTCCTCTTGCGCCTGTTTCTCCAACAGCAGCCGCTGATGCAGTTTGACGATTTCCGACAACACCTGCTCGACCGCCACGACCGATTCGCTCTGGCCGGCGACGCGCTTTTGCAATTCAGCAATCCGATTCAGCGAGGCGACCGCGTCGCCGGTTTGCTGAGCTTCGATTTCGACACTCTGACGAAACTCACGCAGGTCGCCGAGCGCTGCGCGCGCCGATTCCAACTGCTTCTTCTGAGCTTGCAGTGCGGACAGTAGATGGCTGGTCTCCCAAGCGACATCTTTCACACCGACTAAGTCGTGCATGCTCTTTTCGACACTGACCAGTTCCCGTCTGACCGAAGCCAGTTCCTGCATCAACGGCCGGCGAAGCATGATGTCCAGCGCCAGGAACCCGATCGCGATGCCGACCAGAACCAGCCCCCAACGGACGATGGGAGCGTTCAACAAATCCTTCTCTGCGGATGTCTGAGTGGTGTCGTGAAGAGACAAGGCATGTCCTCCTGAAAGCCGGCCACAATGCGGCCGGAAAGCCCAAAAAAGCGGACGAGTCATTGGCAGCTTTCGCAATCGCTGCCACACGGATGCGTTCTCCAATATCGCCAGTCCGACCCCGCAGAAATTGCCAGTTCAGCGGTCCAATTGGCGAACGGCGCGGAACTCCGCCGGACAGACAAGACGCATCAGTCTCAGCAGTCGCGCCGGACACAGCGGTCGTGACGAAAGGGCCGACGGACTTCGCGCCGACGGGCGAGCCCGTTCGTGAGCGTGGAGCTGTGAATTGTGAATGGCAAACAGTGTCGTTGAGTGCAGAAGTGAAAATGGGATTGAACGAGATCGCCCTATTTGGGAGCATCCGCCATCGGTGTCTTGGAGACACCCCAGCCGCGCTCTGCGGAGCCAGCGGCTACCCATGTTCTTCAGTAAGGAGACTGAAATGCCCCGCCGTTTTCAAATGCTTGTTGTCGTGTCGCTCGTGACGACTGTGTTTAGCGTCCATTCCAATCGCGCATGGTCCGGCGACAAACATCGCCGCACGATCTGCTGCCAGCCGATCGCGACTTGTCAGCCGATGACCAGGCAAACCGCCGGCCCGGTTCCAACCTGTTGCCAACCGGCGGCCGCGACGATTTCTTCGTCGTCGACTTCGTCACCCATCGAATTGTGTGCTCACACGCAACCCGCCCCGCGCCGCCTGACGCCGCAACCGGACTCGCTGGAAATCCATCAGACTTCGGTCACGACAGTCTGTGCTATGTACATGTGGTTTGATTGGGGCACTTACCAGTCGTACTATGCCATTACTTGTGGCTCGAATACGCCGTGTAACCTCAATGGCAATAACCTCGCGCCGTTGCCTGGGAATTGCAATAATCCCGGCGGGTCTTGCATCACGTTTGGATCGGCGTTTGTTCCGACGGCATCAGGAGCGAGCGTCTCGCAGCGACCGGGAACCCTCACACAAAAAGGGATCAAACTTGCCCGAAAGCACAAAGCCGGAGACGAGCCGATCAATCAGGCCAATCCGCAGACGACGAAACCTCGCGAGTTGAAGGAACGGACGCAGATCGGTCAAACGATCTTTGTGAAGTTTCCACGGGTGCCGGGTTCCTCGGACTTCGTGGTGGCTGAACTGCGGCGGTACTCTGTGAAGGGGATCGGTGCGGCCGGGGAAGTACTGGCCGGGACGTTTGCCGTGGGTCTGGAAATCGACCAGGCACCGGCTGGCAAGACGGTGAAAGAACTCAGTCGCGATCAAGTCACCATCGCTGACGACCATGTGGCTCGAGTGGAAATTGGCAATGCGATCTATGAGATCGTCACAGCCAGCAAACTGACGCCGTAATTCTTGGTCTCGATGGCAACACACAAAGCGGAAAAGTCCTCGGCCTCAAAGCCGAGGACTTTTGCTTTTGGCACATCGAAAGCCGACTTGCCCAAGCAATGACTGACGGACGATGCTCGTCTCGAAACGTGGGTCGCTTTGGAAATTAGCGTCGGCTCGTACCGGCCCGCCGCGAACGGCCACATTCGCGGGATGGTCTTCCGCGAGCATCTTATTTCCAGAAGGCATTGAAGCGCTGGGTAAATGCTGTGCCAGGACAAACTCGGAAGCGTTCGAGAAGAGTCCCTGGATCGGCGGATCAGTTTGAGTGCGATCGAACTCTTTGAGTCCGACATCGGCCAACTTCCAAGCTTCCGCGGGGGGAATGTCGTCACCCCACGGGAAACGTGTGGTCCAACCGTTCGTGGCCGCGAATTCATATTCCTGAGCGGTGGGCAGGCGCTTGCCGACCATCTCCGCATAGAACACCGCTTCGTCGAAGAACAACCCCGTGAGCGGGAAATCCGGCGTTCGCAACAACTCTGGGTGGTTACGCAAAGAGAGGGGCAATTGATTGTGGAACTTGCGCAGGAAGTCACTGACCGTGACCTCTTGTTGATCCAACAGGAATGGACTCAGCGCGTGACCGAATTCCACGTCCTCCAAGAGTGACATGCCGTGGTGATCGTCCAAGGGAATCGTGATTGGGAACCACGAGATGGCATCGTTAGAGCGGCTCTCCCAACGGCGATGTGGGTAATAGTCTGGCAACGCATACGGGTTGCGCGGCACATGCCGATAGACCTCGTGGAAGCGACCGTCGTCCAAGGCCGCCACGACCAGGTAATCGCCGGGCCCCAGAACTGTGGTCAACGGACTTTTCGTGGACGGCCGCTCGGCTTGGGAATCCATCGGTTCGCCCGTGCGTCCGTTGAGCGGATAGATGACGACCGTCGCTCCAGGTGGTTCTGTCACGATTGAGACCGCAAGCGTCCGTTCGGTGGCCGTCACGGGAGTCTCTGGCCGCGACCGCGTGAAAAAGGAGAAGGCGAGTCCAATGGCGGCCACAGTGCTGACAGCCGCGACGGCCAACGATGTCGCCAGGGTGGGATTACGGCGCGCCCAACTGATGCAATGCTCCGCCACGCTGACGGCCCGCGCGGTAATCGGTTCTCCCGCTAGAAACCGCCGCAGATCGTCGGCCAGTTCCTGCGCGGTGCCGTATCGGTCAGCGGGAGTTTTCGCGAGACACTTCAGGCTGATCGTTTCGAGATCTCCTGGGATGGCCGCGTTGAGCGACCGCAGTGGCTCGGGTTCCTGTCTTTGAATTTGGTGCAACAGCAGCGTGGAGTTGCCTTCAAAGGGAGGCTTGCCGGTCAGCATCTCGTACAACAGAACGCCGAGCGAGTACACATCACTGCGGCGGTCAACGGCATGGCTGTCACCGCAGGCTTGTTCGGGGGACATGTACGCGGGAGTTCCCATGACCAATCCGGGACTGGTCAACGTGACTTGGTCTCCGCTCCATTTCGCCAAGCCGAAGTCGGAGACATGCGGCTGGCCTTCAAGATCCACCAGAATGTTACTGGGCTTGAGATCGCGATGAATCACCCCCGCTTCGTGCGCGTGATGAACGGCCTCCGCAATGGTCACCAGCATTTGGGTGGATTCTGCGAACGTCAGACGACGATCTTGCATCAGATGGAACAGCGTCTGTCCCTCAATGAACTGGCTGACGATCCCCAGTTGATCTTCCTCTTGATCGATCCCGTGAACCCGCACGATGTGAGGGTGCTCCAGCGTGGCGGCGGCACGAGCTTCTCTCAAAAACATCGTCCGAGCGTGTTCATCCCAATCCGCAAGGTGTGGCAGCTTGAGTGCGACGATGCGTTCGAGTCGCTGATCTTTGGCTCGCCAAACGATTCCAAATTGCCCCTCACCCATGATCTCCAGTAATTCGTAGTGGCTGAATGTGCGATGAGCCAGACGCGAACCGGGATCCGTCTTGTCTAAGCGAAACGAATCGCTGTCTTCTTCCGCGAGGTTGCCGCTTTGAGGAAGAACGGACGAGGGATCAGTGAAATGCGGACGTGTGAGATGCATGGTTTCGCCTCCCCAAAACCGCCTTGGGGACAAATCCCCTCTGGCGTGAGGCGTTCAGAATACTCCCTCAGACGCCGATTTCCAGCCGCGTCTTTCTCTTGCGGAGCGGCTTTGAGAAAATGAGTCGCACCCGTTTGGAAGCAGTGACCGGTCTTTGGAGCAATCGCTTTCTTATGGGTTCGTTGGACGACTTCAAAGTCCCGAAATGAGTCCGGCCGCCATTTTGGGAACGGAATCTCCCTCCAGGAAATGAGTGCCGAAGTCCGTTCTCAATCCGCGCATCGCGAGTCGTTCATAGTCGCTTGAATCCCCAAAATCGTTTTGTCATAGTCTCCGCTCCTTTGGCCTCGGCGGGAGCTGCTGAGGCTTGGTTTGTTGAGAGATGGAGCGTGATTCCGCATCCACAGGCGGCTCAACAAACCCGCCGACGGGTCGCCTCTGTCGGTGGCTTCCGCAATCCACGCGGGCGATCTCTTCGCCGGCGACAACGTGCCGAATGGATGATGGACACACTGTTCGCTGCCAACTCGCTGGCCGAGTTCTTCCAAGCGCTACTGGCGCTCGTGGGAGTTCCCGTCAGCGCCTCGACCGCCTATGTCATTGCCGTCGTCACGCATGTGGCTTTGGTCGTCGGTTGGTTCGGCTTACCGGCCGGCCTCTTTATCTGGGCCGAGCGAAAAATCTCGGCCCGAATTCAAGATCGACTGGGGCCCACGCGAGTCGGCGGTAAGTTCGGTTGGCTGCAATCGCTGGCGGATGGTGCCAAGCTGATTCAGAAAGAAGACTTGGTCCCGAAAGACGCTGACGGCTTGATGTTTCGGATGGCTCCGTACATCGTCGTGGTGGCCTCTTTGGCGGCTTACCTGGCTCTGCCGTTTTCCGATGGCTGGACCGCCGTTGCGCTCGATACCGGCGTATTTCTGACGCTGGCAGTGCTTTCTCTGGAAGTCCTGGGGGTCATCCTGGCCGGTTATTCGAGCGGCTCGAAATGGGCGCTGTTCGGTGCGATCCGCGAATCCGCCCAGATGGTCAGCTACGAGATTCCGATGGCACTCTGCGCTCTGTGCCCAATCGTCACGGCCGGCACTCTGAATCTCAACGAAGTCGCCTTGCTGCAATCGGGCGGAGTCTGGAATTGGAACATTCTGCATCCCTTCAACTTCTTCGCGTTCTTCGTCTACTTCACTTGCGCGACCGCCAGTTGCAAACGAGCTCCGTTTGATCTCGCCGAAGCCGAAAGCGAATTGGTCGCGGGCTTCCTGACGGAATACAGCGGGTTTCGTTGGTCGCTCTTCTTTCTGGCGGAATACGCCAGCATGTTTCTGGTCAGCGGGTTGGCAACGGTGCTGTTCCTGGGTGGCTGGGATGACGGATTGGGAATTCTCGCCGGCTTCAAGGCGGCCGCGCCATCCGGAGTCGGAAGTTTCTTGGCGAACGCGATCGGCATGCTGTTCTTCTTGGTGAAGGCATCGGTGCTGGTCTGCGTTCAGATTTGGGTGCGTTGGACGTTGCCTCGGCTGCGCATCGACCAAGTCATGACGACTTGTTTGAAGTACCTCATTCCGATCAGTTGCTTCCTCTTCGCGGGAACGGTCGCGTATCCGCTGGTGCTCGTCACGATGTCCGGCAAGACGTCGATCATCGGCCAACCTGCCGGCGAGCGATTGGTGCAGCCGAAGAAGGCTGCTGGCGTCTCCAGCGCCGGGGCGACCACAGAATCGCATCTGCGAATCACGGCTTCGGGCACGGAAGGGGGCGGCCGATGACTGCGCAAATTATTCTCTTCTGGTTATTCGCCTTCTTGACCTGCGCTGGCGCGATCTTGGTCGCGGTGAGCCAGAACGTTGTCCGAATGGCCTTCTCGCTGGTGCTGACGTTGGGTTCGACCGCCGTGTTGTTTCTGTTGCTGGGTGCGGATTTTGTCGGTGCGACGCAATTGCTCGTCTATGTGGGTGGCACGCTGGTGCTGCTGGTCTTCGGTGTGATGCTCACGGCGACGGGGCCGTTCACCAGAATTAAGAGTTCGCCCGCGGATGCCATCTTGTCTGGGTTGATTGGCGTCGTGTTCCTCTTCATCGTGGCCAGCACAGTCACGGCCGTCGATTGGGATGGCGGGAACGGCGTGGCTCAAAAGATTGCCATGGGAACACACGCCAAGGCCGTGGAAGGTGGCTTCAATCCGACTCAGCAGGGGAACACGACTCGGCCGCTGGGCTTGAGCTTTCTCTCGCTGCGTGCGGATCGCGATTTGAAGCTCGGCTTGCCCAAGGAATTGTCCGGCGAGATCAATACGGCTCCCGTTGTTCCGGGAATGGCCGCTGCCACGCCGGGCACCACGTTACTTCCAAAAACTTCGGCGCTGCTGAGCACCGGTTATCTCCTCCCGTTTGAAATTGTCTCCGTGCACCTGCTCGTCGTGTTGGTCGGAGCGGCGTACCTCGCCCGCACCAAGCGCCGAGCCACAACCTAGGCACGAAGGATTCCCATGCAAGCCATTGGACCAAGCCCGTTTTTATTCATCGGTGCGGTGCTGTTTGTCTGCGGCGTCATCTGCATGACGACCAAGCGGAACGGCATTGGCATCCTGATGGGGGTCGAGTTGGTGCTCAACGCGGCCAACCTGAACTTCATCACGTTTTCGCGATTCACACCGCTGGGTCTCGACGGCCAGGTGTTCTCGCTGTTCGTGATCGTCCTGGCGGCGGCCGAAGCGGCCGTGGCCTTGGCGATCGCGCTCAACTTCTACAACAACCACCTGACGATCGACGTCGATCGCGGGGATGAACTGCACGGCTAATGTGTCCCGATCAATCTGAAATTTGATCCGCCGCCGCGGATTAGATTTGAAATTAGAACAACATGGAATCACTCGGTAACACACTCGCGAACCTGCTCACCATCGCCTGGCTGCTGCCGCTGTTTGGCTTTGTGGTGCAGATTTTGTTCGCGCTTCGCTGGTGGGGCCGTAAGAGCAAGACCGCCGCTTATTTGGCGATCTTCTGCATTGGTGCGGGCTTTGTTTGCAGTTCGACCGCGTTTTACCTGTGGGGTGAGGGCACCGATTGGGCCGTCTTCAAGCCCTCAGAGCACGGTCATGTCGAACAAGCTGACGCTGGCGGCGCGGACCACGCGACGGCCGGGCGCGACGATCCAGAACACAAAATCACGTCGCACGAATCGGAAAAGCAGGCTGTGTTCGCTGGTCCGCTCTACACGCTTGCGACGTTCGGCAATCTGCATGTCTCGCTCGACTACTACATCGATAGCCTGACGCTGGCGATGTTCGTGATGGTCACGCTGATCGCGACCTGCATTCACATCTTCGCGACCGGCTACATGGCGGAAGAACTGGTTGACGATTACGTCGATCATCAGGTGCATACGCACGACGGCGGGCACTTCCATCGGCCGGGACGGTTCTACAAGTTCTTCTCGTACATGTCGCTGTTCTGCTTTGCGATGCTCGGACTCGTCTTGGCCGGGAACATTTTCCAGGTCTTCATCTTCTGGGAGTTGGTCGGCATCTGCTCCTATTTGCTGATTGGGTTCTACGTCGAGCGTCACTCCGCCAGCACGGCGGCGAACAAGGCGTTCATCGTCAACCGCGTCGGCGACTTCGGCTTCATCATCGGCTTGATGATCCTGTGGACGTCGTTCGGCACATTCAGCTTCGCGGACCAGCACGGCACGAACGGCAAGGTCCAGCCGGGCTTGTTCTCGATGGCCCGTGGCCACGACGGCGAGTTGACCAAGACGGCGGATGGCAAGACGGTCGTTCTGAAAACCGAGCAAGACGGGCACGGTCATTGGGAAGCTCCGGCCGAACCGAGTCACCAAAAGACGATCACCTACACGCTGCTGATCGTCGCGGGTTTGGGGGTCTTCGGCGGCTGTGTCGGCAAGAGTGCTCAGTTCCCACTGCAAACGTGGTTACCCGACGCGATGGAGGGTCCGACTCCCGTTTCTGCGCTCGTGCATTCGGCGACGATGGTCGCGGCCGGCGTGTATCTCGCGGGGCGGTTCTATCCGATGTTCGTGCCAGAAGTGTTGCTGACGATTGCTTACGTCGGCTGCATCACGGCGTTCGTCGGGGCGACGATTGCGATTGTTGCGACGGACATCAAAAAGGTGCTGGCGTATTCGACGATCAGTCAGCTTGGCTACATGATGCTCGGCCTGGGAGTCGGCGGCTGGGGAGCTGGCTTGTTTCATCTCATCACGCACGCCTGCTTCAAATCGTTGATGTTTCTCTGCTCGGGCAGCGTGATTGCTGGCTGCCATCACGAGCAGGAAATGACCAAGATGGGCGGATTGCTCCGCAAGATGCCGATCACCGCGCTGACAATGCTCGCAGGTGTGATCGCGATTGCCGGACTCGCGATTCCGGGAACGTCGATCGCGTTCTCCGGCTATCACTCCAAGGATGCGATCCTGGCGACGGCGTTGGCCTACACGAAGCTCAATCCGATTCACTTCCTGTTGTTCGTGGTACCGCTGCTGACGGCGGGGATCACGTCGTTCTACATGTTTCGATTGTGGTTCTACACGTTCCTCGGCAAGCCGCGCGACCAGCATTTGCACGAGCACGTCCACGAATCCCCGTGGGAGATGACTGGCCCATTGCTGTTGCTCGCCGTGCTGGCAGCCGGCTGTGCGATCGGTGGTGAGGACGGTCGGCTCTTCAAAATGTTGACGTTCAGCGAACCGGTCGGTGTCGGGCATGGTGTCGATGGTGCGGCGGCTCACACGGTCTCGCTGCCGGGACACGCGGCGGTTCATGAGTCGCATTCGACGGCTGGTTCGGCGGCGCTGTTGGCGGCGTTCATCGGCATGTCGATCTCGTACCTGGTCTACGGCAAGGGAGTCATCAATCCGGCGGACATCAAGCGGCAAGCGGCGTCGGTGCATGCCTTCCTGGCGAACAAGTGGGGCTTCGATGACCTCTACGACGTGATGTTCGTGAAGCCGGCGCATGTGGTCGCGAAGTTCGCAGCGGCGATCGACAAGTTCGTCTTCGACGAAATCCTGCACACGTTCGTTCGGATGGGCATCGCGGTCTCGAAGTGGGATCGCAAGTTCGACGAGGGGGTCATCGACGGCATCGTCAATCTGATGGGCAATTCGACTTACTCGCTGGGCATCAGCCTGCGAAATGTTCAGACCGGAAAGATTCGCCAATACGTGACCTTCATCGCGGTCAGCGTCGTGACGCTATTCGTGCTGCTGTTCGCGTTGTATCCGAAGGGTTGATCTGAGATTTCAGATCTGAGATTTCAGATTTCCAAGCCAGTGAAAGCGGTGCTGACACACCGCACTCCATAGGGAAACGGACCATGTTTACTGCCGAAACGTTGACCAGTTGGATCATCTTCGTCCCCACGATCTTCGCGTTCTTCCTCGTCTTCTTCGAGAAGAAGGCCGTGGAGGCGATGCGCGTTTTCGCGCTGGCCGGAACCGTCGTCACGTTCTTTCTGTCGCTGGCGCTGATCGGACAGTTCACGGCTGGCGACGGCGGGATGCAGGGCCTTGTCAAAAAGGAGTGGATTGCCAGTTGGAACATCAACTACCAACTCGGCTACGACGGCATCAGTCTGACGCTCGTGGTGCTGTCGGCCTTCGTGTTCCTGGTGTCGATGCTGGCGTCGTGGGGGATCGAGAAGCACGTCAAAGGTTATCTGATCCTGTTCCTGATCCTCGAAACCGGCGTCATGGGTGTGTTCTTCGCCCTGGACTTCTTCCTGTTCTATGTGTTCTGGGAAGTCATGCTGCTGCCGATGTACTTCCTGATCGGCGTGTGGGGTGGTCCGCGTCGTGAGTACGCGGCGATCAAGTTCTTCCTTTACACGCTAGCGGGCGGCGTGCTGATGCTGATCGCGTTGCTGATGTACTACTTTGGCAGTGCGACTCCCGAAGCGATGGCGATCACCGGGCATAGCGGTGGTTCGTTCGACCTGCTCAAGCTGGCCGAGATGGCTCAAAGCGGAAAGATCTTCAGCCCCGGCTTACAAGTCGCGGGCTTCATCCTGTTGTTCATCGGGTTCGCGATCAAGGTGCCAACGTTCCCGTTCCACACTTGGTTGCCCGATGCGCACGTCGAAGCTCCCACGCCGATCTCGATGATCCTGGCGGGTGTGCTGCTCAAGCTCGGCGGTTACGGCATCATCCGCATCGCGTTTCCGCTGTGCCCGTATGGGGCTCAAGTGGGCGCGTATGCTTTGGTGGCGATTGGCGTCATCAGCATCATTTACGGGGCGTTCGCCGCGTTGGCTCAAACCGACTTCAAGCGGATGGTGGCCTACAGCTCGGTCAGCCACATGGGTTACGTGTTGCTTGGCATCGCTGTCTGGAAGATTTCCGAAGTGACGGGAGCCGCCGAAGGCCGGGACTACTGGCTGATGGGCATGAACGGTGCGATGTTCCAGATGATCGCTCACGGCGTTTCTTCTCCGGGCATGTTCTTTATGGTCGGCGTGATTTACGACCGAGTGCATCACCGCGACCTCAATCAGTTCGGCGGGTTGTCGGGGCTGATGCCGAATTACTCCGGCATGGCGGCCGTGATCTTCTTCGCGGGCTTGGGTCTGCCCGGCTTGTGCGGATTCATCGGCGAGGTGTTCGTCGTGCTCAGCGCGTGGAACTACTCGAAGACGCTGGCCATTGTTTCGGCAGGCGGTGTCATCCTGACCGCTGGCTACATCCTGTGGGCGTTGCAGCGAGTCTATCTCGGTCCTGTCTACAAGGGTCCGCATCCGGAAGCGATCACTCCGATGACTTCTCGCGAGCAGGCCATCGGCTGGTTGTTGATCGTCCCGTGCCTCGTGTTGGGCGTGTATCCGAACTTCGTCTTCAACTACACGAACGATTCGCTGACGAAGTTGGTCGAGACGCTCGACAGCGGCTACCAGAATACTCCCAAGCCGAACACCGTGCAGACCACACAGAAATAGAACGCCCGTTGCCACGCTCGGCGTGGGAACGAGGGAATGAGTTATGAACGAAATCGGTTTACTGGTCCAACGCTTGTTGGACGAAACGACGAAGACTTCGGTCGGGCTGTTCGTACCGGAATTGGTACTGAGCGGCACGATCGTCGCCATGCT
Organism: Planctomyces sp. SH-PL62; assembly: GCA_945893075.1. Lineage (GTDB taxonomy): Bacteria > Planctomycetota > Planctomycetia > Planctomycetales > Planctomycetaceae > SXKJ01. The sequence goes on from CAMDDX010000116.1 coordinate 15,474, forward strand.
GTTGTGCCGCATACTGCCGTTGCTGTGGCGCGTGCCCGCTCAGTGGATCGCCCTGTTGGGAGCCTTTACGGCCTTCGCCTGGACGCTGTGCCAATTCGATCAACTCGTGGGCGGGACGCTGCAGGCCAAAGAGATCTTCACCGGCTTGCTGATGTTCGATCAGTTCGCAACGTTCTTCCGTATGTTTCTGTGCCTGTTCCTGATTCTGACCATCACCCTGACGGTCTTGAGCGGCATCCCGGATCGTGAAGATGGCCCCGACTTTTACACGCTGCTGCTCGGTGCGACGCTGGGCATGATGATTATGGCCTCGGCCAATCATCTGCTGATGGTGTTCCTGGGCGTCGAGATGGCCAGCGTTCCCAGCTACGCGATGGTCGGCTTTTTGAAAGGCCGCAAGAAGAGCAGCGAAGCGGCGCTCAAGTACGTCGTCTACGGAGCCGGTGCCGCGGGTGTGATGCTGTACGGCATCAGCTTGCTGGCGGGTTTGACCGGCACCGGTTCGCTGCCGGAGATTGGGCATCGGTTGAGCCTGATCGTCAGCCAAGGAGCCGGGATCGGCGACCCAATTGTTCGCACGATTGTTCTAGCGAGCTTGATGGTGCTGGTCGGACTGGCCTTCAAACTGTCGGTCTTCCCATTCCACTTCTGGTGTCCCGATGTGTTTGAAGGGGCGGCGGCCGAGGTCGCGGGCTTCCTGTCGGTCGCATCGAAAGCCGGCGCGTTCGCGCTGCTGGTGCGGTTTGGTTTGGCGTTCTCCGGCGGTTCGGCGGCGGTGTCGGAGATCGCGTTCGCGCTCGGCATCGGCATCGGTGTGCTGGCGGCGGCGGCGGCGACCTTTGGCAACCTGTCGGCCTACGGCCAGACGAACATCAAACGGATGCTGGCGTATTCAACGATCGCTCACGCCGGTTACATGCTGATGGCGGTCTCCGCGCTGATGGTCATGAAGTACAGCAAGCATGGCGGAGCGGAATCCACGGCGGTGACGCTGTCGTGCATCGAAGGCTTGATCTATTACCTCTTCGTGTACCTGTTCATGAACCTGGGCGCGTTCGCGATTGTGGCGTTGGTTCGCAATCAAATCTTCAGCGAAGAGATCGACGACTACAACGGCCTCGCCACTCAGTGCCCGCTGCTGTGCTTCTGCATGGCGTTGTGCATCTTCAGTTTGATCGGCCTGCCGCCGATGGGTGGGTTCTTCGCGAAGCTCGTGATTTTCGCGTCGGTCTTCAAAGCGACCTCGGTCCATTGGGCGATGTGGTTCGTGCTGGGTGCCGGAGCGATCAACACGGTCTTCGGCCTCTTCTATTACATCCGCATTCTGAAGGCGATGTACCTCAAGCCGCGTCCGGACGGTGCTCGCAAAGTGAGCTACGACCTGATGCCGGTGGGCTTGTTCGTGTTGATGATCTGCCTGCCGACACTGGGGCTGGGTGTCCTGCCCGCTCGATTCACCGAGACATTCAACAACGTCGCGTCCGTGTTGCTGACCGGCCGTTGAGCCGGAAATCCGAAACTCGAAATCCGAAACTCGAAATCGTTCATGGCACTCTCGACTGATCTGGAAATCCTGAACCGCGTTCTCCGCGAACTGTCGAGCTGCTTCTTGCAGTACGCGGGAGAGTGCTGGCCGTGGACGTCGGCCGGTGCCGAGGGTGCGAAGCTGCGCGACTCGGTGATGCGTTGCGTTGAGCGGCAGCGACAGTCGATTGGGCTCGTGGCCGAGTATCTGGCCGCTCACCAAGACCGCGTCGAGTTTGGCAAGTTCCCGGCGGAGTTCACCGATCTGCATTACGTGTCGCTCACGTTCTTGCTCAAGCGACTGGTCGAGTCACAGACAAAACTGGTGGAGTCCATCGACCGCACCGTGACGCTACTTCCCAGCGGCGACGTGTGCCGCGAGATCTTGGAAGTCGTCCGCAGCAACGAACACGCCAACTTGGCGGCGTTGCAAACTCCGTAAGACGACAACGGAGTGAGTCATGCACCTCGTTGACACGCACGCGCATCTGGACGAGGACGCTTTCAGCCAAGACGTGGATGAGGTCATCGCACGAGCGGTGTCGTCCGGCGTGACGGCGATGTTGGCTGTGGCCACGACGTTGGAAAGTAGCCGAGCGACGATTGCGCTGGCGGCGCGAGTGCCACAGGTGTTCGCCGCGGTGGGCATTCATCCCAACTATGCGGTTCAGGCGAAGCCGGGCGATTGGGAAGCGATTGAAGAACTCGCCGCTTCACCGAAGGTGGTCGCGATTGGCGAATCGGGTCTGGATCGGTATTGGGATCACACGCCGTTTGATGTGCAGCTCGACTACTTCCGCCGGCAGATTGAATTGGCGAAACGTCGCGACTTGCCGTTCATCGTGCATTGCCGCGAAGCGGAACCGGATGTTGTCGCCGTGCTGCGTGAGGCGGCCGGCACGGGGCAACTCAAAGGGATCATGCACTCGTTCTGCGGCGGCCGAGCAACACTCGATGCCGCGCTGGAGCTGGGGCTGCACATCTCATTCGCCGGGATGTTGACCTTCAAGAAGAACGTCGAGCTGCGAGAACTGGCGAAGACAGTGCCGCTGGAGCGATTGTTGGTCGAGACCGATTCACCGTATTTGGCTCCGCAACCCAATCGCGGCAAACGGAACGAACCGGCGTTCGTGCGGTACACGGCGGAATGTTTGGCCGCAGTGCATGGCCAGTCGCTCGACGAGATGGCGGCGCTCACAACGGCGAATGCAACGCGGTTGTTTCGGCTCTGAGGATTGGTGAATTTGCCAACGTCGTGGATGACGCCTACATTCCGCCCGCGACTTTCCGATGGCCATTCGCCCCCTCCCGCCTCACTTGGAGCCTACCGATGCGCAAGACTCTGCTGCTGACTTGTCTGGGACTGACTGTTGCCGTGTTGTCGTTGACGGCGATGGGAGCCGATGCTCCGTCGTCGAAGAAGGACTGGCCGGGTTGGCGCGGTCCGAACCACGATGCGATCGCGACTGAAAAGGGCTTGTTGCAGAAGTGGTCGGAAGAGGGTCCGCCGTTGTTGTGGACGGCGGGGGGCTTGGGGGGCGGATTTTCGAGCATCGCGATTGCGGGCGGTCGCATCTACACGACAGGCAAACGCAAAGAAGGTGCCTGCATCGTTTGCCTGGACCTCAGCGGCAAGGAAGTCTGGGCCACCAAAATTGGGAGTGGAGATCCGAATTGCACGCCGACGGTTGACGGCGATCGGGTGTACGCGATGGATCGGCATGGCGAGTTGGCTTGCTGCGACGCCGCCTCTGGAAAGGTGATTTGGACGAAGAGCTTCGCCAAAGAGTTTGGCGGCAGCGATCCGAGCTGGGGCTACAGTGAATCACCGCGCGTCGACGGAGATTGGGTGATCGTGACGCCGGGATCGCAGGAAGCGTTGCTGACGGCATTGAATAAGAAGACGGGAGCGGTGATCTGGAAAACGTCGAACGCGGCACTCGGCAGCAGGGGACACGGCGGCGCGGGTTATTCGTCGGTGATGATCAGCCAGGCGGCCGGCTTGAAGCAGTACGTGACGATGGTTGGCAAGGGTTTGGTGTCGGTCAACGCGAAGGATGGTTCGTTCCTGTGGACGTACGACAAAGTCGCGAACGGAACGGCCACCATCCCCACGCCGATTGTGCGCGGCGACTACATCTTTTGCTCGTCCGGCTACGACGGTGGCGGGGCTGCGCTGGTGAAAGTCGTCAAGGATGGCAATGGCGCGATGGCCGAGGAGGTCTGGTACAAGAAATCCAACGAGCTGCAAAATCATCACGGCGGCACGATTCTGATTGGCGATTACCTCTACATGGGTCACGGGCACAACAAAGGCTTCCCGGTGTGTGTCGAATTCATGACCGGCAAGGATGCGTGGCGTCCCGGCCGCGGGCCGGGAGAAGGCTCGGCGGCGATTGTGAGTGCCGACGGGAATCTCTACTTCCGGTACGAGAGCGGCGAGATGGCGCTGATCGAAGCGACGCCGAAAGAGTATCACTTGAAGGGAACGTTCAAGATCAAGACGAAGCACTCGGCGAGCTGGCCGCATCCGGTGGTGCTCGACGGCAAGCTGTATCTGCGCGATCAGCAGGATCTGCATTGCTACAACGTGAAGAAGAGCTGAGCGCATTCACGGCGCGGAGTCGGTCTCACAAGCCCAAAGCACTGGCGAGAGAGTTTTCCTGAAACGTTTTGGTTCTTCACCAAAGCGGCGTTTCAGTCGTACTTGGCGTACGATTTCTCCTCGACCAGCGGCGAGTTCAGCAGGTCGTTGATTTGACGCTTGATCGTGGAGCGGACGTCGTTGCTGATGTAGACGGCGCGCGCGAGTTCGATGAAACGCGAGCTGAAATCGTGGTGACGTTCGCAGTCGCGAATGTCGTCTTCAATGACCCACAGTTTTTCGTTGATTTCTTTCAGCTTCGCGGTCCGCTCGGACAGTTCCGGAGACGCAGGGACCGATTGCTCCAGAGACGTGAGCAGCAGCGACAGCTCGTGGTTCACGTTGCGGAGCTTGACGGGGTCGGTCATGCGTTCGGTTTTAATTTGGCAGATCGTGATCTTGTCGATCAGCTCGCCGGGCGAGATCGGGACGGAAATGTGGCTGGCGGTTGGTGTCCTCGCATTCGTTGCGGTGGCCAGTGCGGGCCGCGATTCTGACGCCATGGAAATGGCCATGTCGGATGTCAGGGTGTCCGGCTTGGCGAGCGATTGAAGTTCGTCTCGCATCGCGGTGAATACGGAATGCCAGTCGCCGATTGCCGGCTGGCGGAACAAACGCATGTTGGGGTACCACGGGGATGTCGTCCCGGTGAGTTGCCAGCGCCAGTCGGGCGAATGAGCCACTGCCAGCCAGGTGGGCACGCCGAACGCTCCGGCCAAGTGCGGTAGCGCGGTGTCCGACGTGATGAGCAAATCCAGGTTTTTCAGGATTGCCGCCGTGTCCATGAACGCTCCAGCGGCTTCGTCCACGTCGTTGCCCAGGTCGACAATCTCCAGTGAAGACGGACGCGAACCGTTCCGCAATTGCTCTTGTCCCGGGCCTTTTTGCAGGCTGATCCACGTCATTCCCGAAACTTCGGCCAGCGGGGCAAATTCTGGCAACGAGATCGAGCGAAAGCGATCACGTTTGTATTTGGGATTCCCCTGCCAGGCGATTCCGATCTTCAAACCGGGGAATTGAGCCAGGCGTTCTTTCCATTTCTCGATCAATTCGGGACTCGCGGACAAATACGGGACGTCAGCGGGGACCGTGTCTTGTGCGACTCGAAACACGCCAGGCAGACTCATCAGGGAGGCATGCACGTCAAATGGCGGCAGCGGCTCGCCGCGCGCGACTAGCGTGTCGATGTCGGAACAGCGGCGCAGCAGCGGCAACAAGGGCGCTTGACACTGAAGAATGACTCGGCCGACACGCTGCCTGACCAATTTCGCGAACCGCACGAATTGCAGCGTGTCTCCCAGACCTTGTTCCGCGTCGAGCAGAATAGTCCCGTGCGGTAACGGCGATCCGTCCCAGGCGGGACGATCCTTCAGATAGTCGCGCTGCGGCGCGCCGGGACGTTTCCAACGCCACTCCCATTCGGACCAACCGGTTTCGTATTGCCCCAACAGCAAGTAGGCCTGCGAGCCACGGCCAGCGCGTATCAAAGTTGTTGACCTGTGAGGACTTCCGCGAGGAAGTCGTCGTTCCAGCCGGCGATTTGCATCTTGCCTCGCAGACTTTCTTTGAGCGGATGATGCTTGAGTCGCGTGATGGCAAAGCGTCGTAGCCAA
>CAMDDX010000117.1 GCA_945893075.1 Planctomyces sp. SH-PL62
GTAGGGTGGGTCGAGTCATCGAGACCCACCAGATTCGGCCAACCACTTGGTGGGTCTCGATGACTCGACCCACCCTACGAGTTCTACGACTTCCCAAAGTCATGGCGCGGTTCCTTGCCGAGGACGAATCAATGCGACCAGATAGCCGGAGGCGAACGTCGTCGTCGCTCCGATCAAAGCCAACCAGGGAAAGGCGATCTTCACTCCGTGCCACGGGACACCGAATTGCAGCACCGACAGCACGCACAGGCCGACCGCTCCGCCGATCAGGGCCGACGCTTGCCCGGCTCGGCGAGTCAACACTCCCAGCGAGAAGATGCCCAGCAGCAGACCGGCCGAGAAGCCGGCGATCGTCAGCGCGTTCTTGACGACCGTGTCTCCCAACTGCAACGCCCAAATGCCAATCGCGCTTTGCAGCACTCCGAACGCGATCGTCAAGTTGCGAGTCATCGCGAACAAATGCTCGGACGTGGCCGGCGTCTTTCGCCAAGGGACATAGAAATCATTGACCAGCGCCGACGCGGATGAGTTCAGGGAACTCGACAACGTCGACATCGCTGCCGCCAGAATCGCCGCCAGCATCAGTCCGATCAGCCCGGTATTTCGCGGGAACACATGCACGATGAAGTGGGCGAAGACCTCATCCGGCTTGGCAAACGAGATTTCAGGAAACCGGGAGTAGTAGCAAGCCAGCTCGACGCCGATGAACAGGAACACGGCGAACTGAGCAAACACGACCAACGCACTGACGAAGACCGCACGGCCGGCATCGCGCTGGCTGCGAGCGCTCAAGTAGCGCTGCACCATCATGTGATCGGTGCCGTGCGTGCCGATGGTCAGCACCGCGCCGCCAATCAGGCCAGCCCAAAAGGTGTAGGGCTGGCTCAGCGAGAACTGAAAGTCGAACACACGGAGCTTGTCGTTGTCGGCAGCGAACTGCATCAACTCGGACCAGCCGCCGGGAATGTTCGCCACGATCACAAACATCGCCGCGAACGCGCCCACCATGTAGATCACGAATTGAATGCAGTCGTTCCAGACCACCGAGCGCATGCCGCCAAAATACGTGTAGACGATCGTGACCAACCCCATCACGACGACGCTCCACGCGAACGGCAGGTTCGCCAGCTTTTGGAGCACGACGGCTGCCAGAAACAATCGCAGCCCGTCTCCTAAATTCCGGGTGACCAGAAACAACAGCGAGGCCGCTTGCTTGGTCGCTCCACCGAATCGCTTGTCGAGAACTTGATAGGCCGTGAAGAGCTTCCCTTGGAAATACAGCGGCAGCAGCGTGCGCACGATGATGGCTCGGCCGACGATGTAGCCCAGCGCGAGCTGCAAGAATTTCATCCCGGTGACGCCGTAGGCTTCGCCGGGCACGCTCAACACGGTGGCGGTGCTGGTTTCCGTCGCCACGATCGAACCGAGAATCGCCCACCACGGCAAGTCGCGATCGCCGAGCAAATACGATTCGAGTGTCTTCGTTTTGCTGCTGACCTTCAGCCCGATGCCGATTGCCGACGCGAGGTACACGCACAGCACGACGACATCGATGAAGCCCAGCGGTGAGGTCATGGGGACAACCTGCCAATGTTTCAGGAAGCGGGCAGAATAAAAACCCGTCCCACGAAAGTCGCGTGCTCTTGGACGCGGCCATTAGAATATGCGAGGGGTCGGGTGTTCGGTTTTTCGGAATTGGCGGGATGTCAGCGTGATTCGCTGCCCACGCTCCAGGCCCGCCAATTCCGAAAAACCGAACACCCGACCCCGGCCCCCGCGACACCAGAGAACCCGGCATGAACAAGCTCACCACCGAAGCTCGCAATCCGGCTTCGGAGCAGATCGACACGCTATCGCCGCTGGAGATTGTCCGGCTGATGAATGCCGAAGACGCGAAAGTGGCCGAGGCCGTGGGCCGCGAAGCCGAAGCGATCGCACAGGCCATCGAGGTCATCGCCGACCGATTGAGTCACAACGGACGGCTGGTGTATCTCGGAGCCGGCACTTCCGGCCGGCTGGGAGTGCTCGACGCGACCGAGTGCCCGCCGACGTTCAGCACGCCTCCGGAGTTGGTTGTCGGCCTGATCGCTGGCGGCCCGGCCGCGCTCACCCGAGCGGTCGAGGGTGCGGAAGATCATCCGGAGTTTGCGATCGAAGATTTGAGCCGGATCAATCTGACTCGCGCGGATGTTGTGGTCGGTATTGCGACCAGCGGTCGAACGCCGTATGTCATCGGCGGACTCGAATACGCCAGACAACTGAAAGCCTTCGCCATCGGATTGGCGTGCAACGAGAGTTCTGCGCTCGCGGCGGTCGCGGACCTGATGATTGCTCCAATCGTTGGTCCCGAAATCATCAGCGGTTCGACGCGGCTCAAGGCCGGGACGGCGACGAAGATGGTCCTCAACATGCTCACCACCGGCGCGATGGTGCGGCTCGGCAAGACCTACGGCAATCGGATGGTCGATCTCAAGGCGACGAACGCCAAGTTGGTGATTCGCACCCGCCGCATCGTCGCCGACCTGACCGGGCTGTCCGAAGAACAAGCCGCCGAGCAATTGTCGAAGTGTGATGGCGAACTGAAGACAGCAGTCGTCGCTCACCAGCACGGCGTGACGGCGGAAGTCGCCCGAACAATCTTGCTGCAAGCCAACGGACAACTAAGAACAGCGATGAGTTCGGCCGAGTGCTAAACCCTGGAGTGCTGCGGCTCGACGCAGCCCTCCATTCAACTGGAATGAAGACGTTGATCGCTAGGACAATGGCGGTTGTTGAACGAACTTTGCTAACGACGATTCATGGCCTTTGAGATTCGCTATTTCAAATGGAGGGAGGGCTGCGTCGAGCCGCAGCACTCCAGGGTCTTGCACTGTCGAGCCTAAGGAAGTTTGAGAATGACATCGGCAACCGACTTGGTGATTGGCGTCGACGGCGGCGGAACAAAGACCGTCGCTTGGCTCGCGCCGTTGTCCGATGACGGAACGGGGCTGGTGCTCGGCCGTGGCCGCGGCGGTCCGGGCAATCCACGCGCCGCCGGTTTTGAAGCGGCTCAAGCCAGCATCGACGCCGCGATCGCCGCCGCCTTCGCGGATGCGAATGTGCCGCGCGGCCGTGTGGCTGCCGCGAGTCTGTGCCTTTCCGGGGCAGGTCGTCCTGCCGAACAAATTCGTCTGACCCAATGGGCCGATGCGCGCGACGTCGCACAACTCACACAAGTCACCGGCGACGCTGAGCCGATTCTGGCCGCCGCCTCGCCGGAGAATTGGGGCATCGCGCTCATCAGCGGTACCGGCTCGCTGGCGTGGGGCCGCAATCGACTCGGTGAAGTTGCTCGCAACGGCGGCTGGGGTTATCTGCTGGGCGACCAAGGGAGCGCCTACGCAATTGCGCTCTCTGGCCTGCGTTACGCTGTGCTCGCCGCCGATGATCGCGGTCCGGCGACCGAGTTGCTGTCCGCGTTTCAGCGACAACTCGACGCCGCCACTCCGGCCGACTTGATCGATCGAATCTACTCCGCCGAAATGACTCATGAGCGGTTGGCGTCAATGGCAGTTGTCGTCTTTGACACTGCACCACATGACGCGACCGCCGAATTCATCATCGAGTCGGCCGCTCGGCAACTGTATTTCTTGGTTGATGCGCTGGCACGGCGGTTGAACTTGGCAACAGGCGATTATCCGCTGGCGGTCTCCGGGAGCGTTTTGCTGAACCAACCGTCGTTGCGAGCACTTCTGGATTCGATGCTGCGAGAAGCGGAATCAACACCGCGCGAAATCCTTGTTGTCGAGCAGCCGGTTCGTGGCGCGGTGACGCTGGCTCGGATCGCGGCCAACAATTCCTCGCACACCGCTCCGTAAACATCCGCAGTCATCGCCCGTTTGCCGTGTTTATCGACCAGGCTAAGCAATCTGTCATTTCAGTTTGCCCTGCATCTGGTACAGCCACGTCAGCGCTGTGTTCATCAATTGCTCGCCGGCACCGACCGCCACGGGGGCGACTTGGTTGTCCGCGCCGTAGCCCCCTTCGGCCGCGGCCTCGATGGTCGGGAAGTATTGGTGGTAGCCGTTGCAGTAGCCGAAGAAGAACAGCCGCTCGACCCGCGTCCGTTCGCGCAGCCGGATGGCGTGCTGGCAGAAGAACTCTCCCGATGCGCCCACGAGCGCGATCTCGCCATTCAGCACGGCGACGGTGAGCCGTGGGCGAATGCCGTCGGCGTATTCGTCGGTGAAGTTCGCGACCAACTCAGGGAAGAATGCGATCGAGTAAGCCATACGAATCAGCGGATTGTTCAAGTCGCTGCGCGAGTCGAAGCGGAACCGCTCCTCACGCACTTTCAGCGAAGGCTTCGCCACCACGATGGGCTGCAGCGAGGCAGCGAGCTTTACGACCTCGCGACCAAGCGCCTGGCCGAATCCGATGTGGTCGGCATGTTCGCCCTTGTTGATGGAGAGGTCTCCGGATGCCCCTTGCATGAAGATCGCGGTGCCGCCGAATTCTTTCTCGACCGTTGCCTTCATCGCACCGACGTAATCGGCCGAAAACTTGAACGTCTGCCCCGGCACGCTCGTCGGGTGCCCGGCAAAATTCACGAGCACGGCGATCGGCTTGCCCGACACGTCGTCAAGCCGCATCACCGCCAGCGTGCGATCCACCGGCTTGGGTTCCCGCTTCGTGTGGCGGTTGCGATTGAAGCCGTCGAGGTCCACCGCACCCGTCGCCAGCTTGGCCGGCACGAGCGACTGATCCGCCTCGACGATCGCCGCGACGATCGCGTCTTCGAGTTGCTGGTAGTAACGGATCGCGGCATCAAAACGGCCCTTGCCCTTCCCTGCCTCGTCACTCAATTCGACCACCGGCCCGTGATGCGTGTGCGATCCCGCAATGAAGGAGTGCTCGATCCCCGCGTCGGCCTTGATGCGCTGGCGGATGTTTTGGAGCGACTTCTCCGACGGTGAGCGACCGAGATCGAGTCCGACGATGGCGAGCTTCGTATCACCCGCCTGGATCACGACCGCCGCGGCCTGGAGCGGATCGAGCGTGCCGCCCGACAGGAGATCGTGCCGCGCTCCGTAACCCCACATCGGCACCGCCTCCTGCGGTGTGATGTCGCGTTTGGCGGCCCCGGCCTTGAAGACGGCTTCCGCCGCGAGTCCTGTGGTTGCGAGAAACAAACCCAGCGCGAGTGCGAGCCAGGTCGTGACAAGTCGGCGGCGGTTTATGGCTGTCATTGAGATTTACTTTCCATCGCCCGCTGTGATCCAGGCTTCGTTGAAGGCGGCGTGCTTCATGCTTTTGCCTTGCTCGACGAAATAGCTGTAGACGACGTGCAGCGTGCCATCCTTGGCTTGGGTGATCGCGGGGTAGTGATACGAGCCGAGTGGTTGATCTTCGAGATGCCGAGTCTGTTTCCAAGTGCGGCCTTCGTCGGCGGACAGTGACACGGCCAAACGATTGCGGCCGCTGAGCGTGTCGTTGTAGACGAGCACCCAATGCCCATTCGCCAGCCGCACGCCATCCAGTCCCGATCCGGGATTGAGCAGTTCGCTGTTGCCGATTTTGCCCCAAGTTTCTCCGTCGTCTTTCGATTCGGCGACGCGCACGCGCCGCTGGGGACCGTTCTCGCGCATGTAGGCGACCAGCGTTCCATCGTTGCGTCGCAGGACCGCTGGCTGGATCGCACCGAAGCCCAGCGTTGGTTGACCGGCTCGCCATGTCTGACCGCGATCATCGCTGATGGCCATGATCGAAAGCGAAAATGTGTCTGTGTAAAGCGGCAGCAACAGACGGCCGCTGGGAAGCTGCGTCGGCTTGCAGCGCGGCTGCCAGCCGAGTCTCTGAAAGAGATTGTCGCCGAGTCGTTCACGCACTTGCTCCACTTCCTTCTTCAGCTTGTCAGTCAGCGCGAGCTTGAGCAGCCCCAGGTCTTCATCGAGTTGCTGCCGTGCTCGTTCACCGAAATCATCCGGCTTGAGCAGGATCAATCCCTCGCGATCCCATTTCGGCGCACCGGGCCGAGCGAACTGCGACGACACCTTGAAGTTCGTCAGACACGACTCCCAACTATTCGCCAGGATCGTGGGATAGAACAACCACAGCCGCTGCCGATCGTCGATGAACAGCGCCGTATTGCAATCGGGAAAGCCCGGCGTGTCGGCGAGCACAAACGGATCGCTCCATTTCGATTCTCCTTTCGCCTTCCACGCACCGTACACGGCGACGTCATCGGCCCGGCGTTCGCCCGAACCGCGATACCAAGAAACAAACAGGTCTCCATTCGGGCACTCCACGACGCCCGGCGCATGGTTGTGCTGAGCGTGCATCGGAAAGATCAACTCCGCCTCGTGCCGCGCTGGCTCGGATTGAGCGGCGAGGATCGGCGCGTCCGAGGCTCGCCGCCGATCGAGCCGGTCAGGCTCGGGACACTGGTCGATGAACTCCAGCGATTGGCCGATCAGAATCTCGCCGGTCTGCTCGCCCAGCGACGTGCGCGTCACGTACTCATAGCGCGGAAAGCTGTGGAAATCGACCTTCGTCAGAATGTAACCGAACGCATCGTTCGTCAGTCCGAACAGCAGATTGTGCTCACCGCGCATCTTCCGCTTGAGATAGAAACCGATGTTCGGCAGAGCTTCGCCGGGGATCGTCAGGATTTGTGCGTTGCCAAGATTCACGACGTTGATCCGCGTGGTGATGGTGCGATCGGGATTCCGCGGGTACTTCAGCGGCGAGCCCAGAATCACGTTCCAGAGCGCGTCGTTATCCACCGGAAACTTCACGTCGATCGAACCACAGAACAGCTTCGGTTGGTTCTGCACCGGTACCTCGCGCACGATCCGCAACGCTTCATCGGCCAGCGTGTGCCCGATGCGCACGCACTCATCCCAAGTGCGGAGGTCGTGCCAGACGCCGCGTTGCGCATCTTTCGGCCGTTCCAGGTCGCGGTTGTCGGCGGTGATCATGCCTCCTTGAGCCCCGTTCATGAAGATCGCCATTCCGCCGGCCTGCGCTTCCAATCGCTCGCACAACGGCCCGACCAAATCGGGACTCAGGATGCCGACTGCCGCGCCGAGCACTTCCGGATGAATCGCGTAGTTGACCAGCGTGGCAATCACTTCGTCGCGCGGATTGACGGCTTGAATCACGCTCATGCGGCGGTCGTACAGATCGGGCGCGTAGTAGTTGTAAGCGATCTTCCCGCGTGCCTCGTCGGTCGCCACTTTCAACCGTGCGGGCTGGAGTCGATCGAACGCCTCGTTGACCGCTTCCGCAGTCTGCTTGCAGACCAATTCCATGTAAGCCAGATCGCCTGTATGGCCTCCGCGTCCATCGGGAAAGGCGTAGCAATCCGGCGCGCTGTGAGTGTGCGTTGAGCCAATCAAAATGTTCCTCGCCGGAACCCGCGGCACCTGCGCGCGAACACGATCACACAACACCGAGGGAAACCCCAACAAATCCAGACTGACCACCGCCACGGTCGTCTCGCCGCTCTGAAACACCACCGCCCGCGCCGTCAACTCACCCCGCTTCTCGCGCGCTGGAGCCGTCGGCCCCAGTCCCCCGGACACAGGCAACAACGGATCGGGCGTAATCACTCGCCGCCCAACGCCGACCTGCAACTCACCGCGTGCCGTCGCGCCGTTCAGCAGCAGACTCAGCCCCAGCACGCACCACAGGATCGTTCGAGTCATCATGAAAGCCTCGCAATGAAATCAGCCGGAACGCGCTAGCGTCCGGTTTGTGTGTCTCCAACGGAACCGGACGCTAGCGCGTTCCGGCTGACCATCACTCTGCCGGCGCGATGTATAACGGGTTCGAGAGAATCCAAAGCATGCGCTCGCCGGAAATGTCGAGCCACGCTTCGGCTCGGTAGTTGCCCGGTTCGACAACGGGGAAACTGAGAGTTCGCCCGGCGGATTCCTCGACAACTTTGCCGTTGCGGACGAGTCGCCAGTGGACGGAAAGCGGTGCCTGCCCGCGCAAGGCCAGCCCGCGAGTCATGACCAGTTGGCTGCCCATCTCATGCCGCTGTGTGTCGGCAACGGCGGCAAAATCGAAGCCCGTCGAATTCGCGAGCCAATCGAAAGCGACGAACGCACGCCCCGCTTCAAGCGCTTCGCGGACGGCTTTCTCGGTCAACTCGGTGAGCAGCAGGTGTGTGCCGACATGACGCAGGCTGTTTTCGTAGGGATCGAGCAACAGGCGCAACAGCACATCACCGACTTGTTTGCCTTTCCGCAGTTCGTCGCTTCCGGGAAGCGACGCCACATCCAGTTCGATCAGCAATTTCCCGAGCGCGTCCTCGATTCGCGCCTTGTCTCCGACGCCCCAGCGGATGATGAGTCCGACGTTCTGGTGCGCGTCATTCGCCGACACGCCGGTGTGCGGAGCCGTCGCGCAGAGTTCATCCCAGCGCTTCAAGTAGTCGGCCGGGTAATCTTGCAGCGCGGAGAACGACTCTTGGGGATACTTGCGAAACATCTCGGTCGCTTGCAGCAGCCACAGCGGATTGCGCAGCGCGGCGAGCATCTTCTTTTCATCCTTGAAGTCGGCATGCGTGTTGTAGATCTCGACTCCCGTGACGCCACGGACGTTCCAGTCCATGCGCTCTTCGAGGTGCGACACGAACATCAGTCCGCCGCGGCCGCGCACCAGATCGGAGAATTCTTGCGGAGTGTCAGGTTTCACACCGCGCAGGCTCAGCGTCGGGAAGGCGAGAAAGCCCTGTGACTCGGCTCCCGGAATGAGCAGCACGCCCTCCTTGATTCCCTGATGCCCCTCCTTGAAGAAGTCGTAGTGCTCGGCCGGATGTTCGTTGAACATCAGCACGCTGGTCCCAGTCGCCTTCGCCGCTGCGACGATCTCGTCGATGGTCCCGCGACTGTCGTGAGACCAGTGCGAATGGACATGCAAGTTCGCACGATGCTCCCGATACGGGCCAATCCGGGCGACTGGTTTCCACTCGGCTCGCAGGGCTTCCACGGCCTGATGCACCGCTGCGAGCTTCTTCGGTTCCAGCTTGGCGAGCGCATCAGCATGTGCGATGGTCGCGCAAAGGACCACAATGAAAAGCGACGCCAGCAGCCGAGTGAGCTTGGAGAGGATCATCACTACTTCGCCGCTTCCAGAATTCGCATCTGGGTGGAGAGCTGATGCGGCAGGCCGTCGATTTCGAAGTCCAGTTCGGCGAAGAACGCCACACACCCAGTCGTTGGTGGCGAGACCTTCGCAACGATCGACTTGCCGGACGTGAGTGCCTGATCTTTCCAGCGTGCGAGCCGGAAATCGCGACTGGGAGCCGAGGCGACCCACAATCGAGCGGCCTTGGGGACATGATCGGAATCCACGGTCAGCCGCGCCTGGTCGCTTGCGCCGTCGTGATTCCAACGGAGCTGGGGCATCGGGTTGTTGCGAATGTTGTGTTTGGCAAAGGCAGCCAACGCATTCATAGCGCGACTGCGGTCCTTCTCGCCGTTCTCGCCGCGCTGTTCCAGATTGTGCCCGGCGTTCGGGACGTAGGTCACCCATTTGTCACCCGGCAGGTCGTCCCAATACAGATTCAATGCGTCGGTGGTCCAATACGGATCATTGACGCCGTTGATCAGCAGCTTGGGCATGGTCAGCCGTTCGCGATAGACCCACGGATCAACCATCGCCCACAGTCGCTGAGCCTCCGCTGTTTCCGGAGTCGGGACCAATCCACGTTCGGTGTAGTCGCGAATTTGCTCGCTGTAATGCCCGAACGATTTCAGTTGATACGGTCCCTGAGCTTTCATGTTGAGCGTGTCGATGACCATCGGCGCGATCGCCTTCACGCGCGGGTCGCTGGCAGCGGTGAGCCACGTCGTCCAACCGCGCTTCGATGCGCCGGTGATGATGAAGCTCTTCACGGGCAGCTTCCATTCGCGCTCGCCAAATTCCTGGAGAGCGTCCATCGCCTTGACGACGCTTTTTACCATCGGGAACAACAACGGCCAGCGTTCGTCTTTGGTTTCGAGATACCGCACGAAAGTCTCGGCGATGAGCGCGTCTTCTTTCTTCCCCTCAAACAGCGGTTGCTTGGGGACGCCGTACAAGAAGGCGACCGGAGTGCCGATCTTCTGAGCCAATTCCAAACCGAAGGCGATGCTGCCATCACTGGCGCGGCCTCCTTGATTCCACAGCAGCATGGTCGTGGCCGGCTTGGCAGTCTCCGGCTGGTAGACCTGCAACTGATGCTCCCACACGATGCCTTGCCAATCCTGCGACACGAGATGCAGGTCGTAAATGGTGCTGGTTCCGCGCGTGATCTTTTCACGCTTTTCCCAACGATAGACGGACTCCGGCCGAGCCACGTAGTTTCGCAAGCCGTCCGGAATATCGTCGGCTCGAACGACGTTCAAGCCGTGCAAAGTGCAGACCAACAAGACAACGACCACCAACCGCTGCAACGCTCTCGATGCCATTCACAGGGCTCCCTACAGAGTCAACACGGAAAACTTCGTCGGGGCGCACAGACCAAAGTCGCCGAGTCACACCGTGGCTCGGCGACTTTCTCGGTTTCGTCCCGTTATTTCGTGGTCAATTCAATCTTGCCCAGTTCGATCGGAGTCCCCTTCTTAGCAGTGAACTTCACTTTGGATTCCTGCGGAGACTTGTACCGATCTTTTAATTTGTCCGGGCCACCGTAGCTGCGACTGAGGATGTTCATCTCGCCCCACAAAAACGTGAGTACGTAGTCCCCTTCGGGCACGCCATCGCCAGCCACGTACGACGCGAGTTCAAACTTACCTTGCGCGTCGGTGTAGGCCGTGACGATCACAGAGTCGTCGGTTCCAATGCGTTTCACGTCGTGGCAAGAGATTTCGAGTATCTCCACCGGCTGTCCGTCAACCAACACCAAACCCGTCACGGGAAAGGTCGGTTTGCGGGGTGGCCCCTGCGGCAGGTCCTTAGCACAGCCCAGACAGCCGAACGACACGAGTCCGCTGAACAAGAGGATGGAGAGAGTCAAGTTTGGGTATCTGCAATGATTAGTATTCACCGACGATTTCCCCCTTTCGGCGCGTGATCAGTCCGGCAAACGTGAATGGTGCGATGTTCTGATTGATGAATCGCACGGCTCCGTCTGCCATCACGAAGTGTGCTCCGCCGGTATGGAATGAGTAAAAGCCACGTCCGCGCGCGTTTGTGCAATTGACCGAGCACGGACCTTGAGGCGAAAGCGCCGGAGGGGCCGGTGGAACCGTGAAGCCGGAATACAACTGACCGCCGAGCCAATGCTCCGCATTCAGCACATCCCCCCAACCACCACCGTTGGTGGGACCATAGGCTGCTGTTACGGCCGCCGGAGCCTGCGTACTTCCCGGATTAAAAATCGTCGCTCCGCCGGTGCGTTCACCCAACAAAAACGTGTTGGAAGTTCCGTCTTTAAGATCGGCGGTGCTCGTCGTGGTAAAAGCACCCAGAGCACCTTCTCGATTACCACCTGCACCTCCGGGAAAACTGGCATACGCTAGAGTCGAAAAGACTCCGAGGACACCCGTCGTGGCACCGTAGTCGGAGACGGCGGCTGTCCAAGTCATGGCCGGAAACCCAGCAAACGCACCGGCTGGCACCGCCACGTTGTAAGTCGGACTTCCGCTCGGTGTCGAAGGACAACGGAAGACCGGCAACGACGTCGAGATCACGGCGACATTCGCCACACCATTAGGCGTCGCCGGAGTGGTCATTGCGGGCGAATCAAATCTGTACCGCTTGTAAAGCGGCCCTTGATCCAAGTACGGCAGGAGCATCAGGCCCCATGAGGCGGCATTGAACCCCACCACGGGAGTTCCTGGCGGAGTGGCGTAATACCCAAACGGAAACTTTTTTGCCGCATCGTGATAATTGTGAAACGCCACTCCGAATTGCTTGAGGTTGTTTTTGCACTGCGAGCGGCGAGCAGCCTCCCGAGCTTGTTGCACGGCCGGCAACAACAAGGCAATCAGCACAGCGATGATGGCGATGACCACCAACAATTCAATCAGTGTGAAGCCGCGCGGTTTCGAGATGGGAGATGACATAGAGCGCCTCCGAAGAAATGAGTAATGGCTAAGAACGCGACGGAAAGTTGGTTCGAACGAACCCAAGAATCGAAGAACTTGAATCACGACAAGCTAGGCTCGCGACCAAAGAAGTGCAACGATTGAATTCGGTTTCCAACTGAGAAACGGCGTGTCGACGGCAGCCAGAACCCCGGATTTTTTTTAGAAAGCCGGGCTTCTTCACGATCGCTTAATACTTCCCTCTGAGCCCCAGCACCGCCGCGCCAAAGAATCCCACGAACGCCAACAGTTGCAGGACTGCGAGCCACACTTGCCCGCGTCCACTGACCGGCTGATGACGCTTGCGCCAGTGATTTGCCCAGAGTTGCAGCGGCCAAGCACCGAGCGGTCCCAGGAGGAACGCCCACTCAAACACCAAGCTCAGGCGGCGGCAGATCAGAAAATAGGTCAGCATCGTCAGCAACCAGAACGAGATGCTGAACCGTTCGCGCCAGCGCTGCGGGACGCTGACCGCGACACTTCGCGATCGCAATTGACTGGCGGCGATCTCAAACGCCACGAACAGAGACACCGGCCAGGTGAAGATGAACTCGTTGGTCCAGCCGCTCAGGAACGTCGTCCCCAGACAGCCACCGACAAAGGCGACGCTACGCGATGTGCATTCGCTGTAGCTGAACTCGCCAGAGTTCGGGGGCGTTGCGACCGATCCCCGAAGTCTGGCGACTTCGGCTACAAGAATGCCGACCAACTGTCCGAGCAACAGCAACCCAACACCGACGACAAACCAGCGCACCAACCATTGATTGGAGGGAATGTCGAACGCGAACTCCGGCTCGATGGCCAGAATCGTCGCGGCCCAATCGCGGTAACGGCGTTGCGGGATGTCGGCCACGCTGAGCGTCGGCCGGTTCGAGCTCAACAACTGCGGATCGCCGACATAGATGCAGACCGCTCGCGAATGATTGCGGACATAAACACGCCCGCGATGCAGCGTCGGCGGCGTCCACACAATCTCGCCGCTAAGCACCGACGTCCGCGCGAGTTCCTCACAACGTTCGCCCGTCGCACGGAGCAGAATCAGCTCGCCCAGTTCGTTCAACAGAATCAGTTTGCCGTCCGCGGCAACGATCCCCGCCTGACCGATTTCGGAGGCCGTTGACTCAAGCGTCCCGTTGTCTCGCCGAGGCCGTCCAGTTCCGACGGACCATTTCTCGTCCCCTGTCTCAAAGTCGAGGCAACGAAAGATGCCGCGTGACGCGCGATGCGTTTTGGCTTGAGCCTCGAACAAATCGAAACCGAAGAGGTGCTCGCCGACCAGCACGCTCGACAGAATATCGTTCGACATCAACGGACTGCGGCGGACGGATGCCAGCCGTTGAACGGGCGAGTCTTCGGCAATGGCGGGGATCTCCAACAGAATGGAGCCGGCTTTGAACGGATGCGAGATCCACAACAACGGCTCGCGGTAGAGCGGCCACGCGGAATGCTCATCGTAGCCCTGCGACAAATCGAAGCGCGCGAGTTGTCGCCCATCGCGGCGGTCGCAGAGCACGAGTCCGTTTTGCAAATAACCGACGACCAGCGGTCGTCCATCGCGCGAGATCGGGTAAGCCGGCGTGTAACTGGCGGGATCGTCGCCCGACTTCCAAGCTTCGCGGCCATCGTCCGCATGCAACGCAACCATGCTGGCTCTCGGTCCTCCGACCGGCAGGATGACTAAACCATCCACGACGGTGGGCGAACACGAATAGCCAAACTCCGCTCCTTGTCCGTGATATTTCTCAACGACGTTGACCGACCACACTCGCTGTCCGGTGTCGGCCGACAAGCAGCCAATCAAACCGCTCGGCGCGGCGAAATAGACGCGGCCATTGCTGAACGTCGGCGTTGCGCGCGGACCGGGGTACACGCCGACCAACTCATAAGGCAGGTCGTAACGATGCTCCCAAATCGTGTCGCCGGTATCGGCATCCAGACAAACCACGAACTGTCCGGCGATGGTCTGCGTCTGTGTGAAGCAGCGCCGCCCGACTGCAATGATCGCCGAATAGCCCTGTCCCAACTCGCGAGTCCACAACACCGGCGGCCCGGCTTTCGGCCAGTCGTTCGCGAGGTGCATTTCCGGAGAATGGCCGTCAAACGCTGGGCCACGCACGAACGGCCAACCACGATCTGAGACACCCGTCGGCAGAAACGCATTGTCGATTGTCGTTCCTCGCGACGACGTTTCGGAATCATCGGATCGACCGGCAACGAGCACCGATTCCAACATCAGCCACGCGATCGACCAAAGCAATGCGCGGCGCATGACATGGTTCCTTATTTGGCAATGCGAGCGGCAGGCGAGGGGTCAGGCACCGGCCGGGTGCTCAATTCGCATGCCAGCCAATCGGCCGGCGCTGGCTGACCATCGCCTGGAAAATCTCCTGAGCCGTCTGGGATTCGGGTGTCAGGCCGGCGAGGTATTGTAGCCGCAGGTTGCGGTCGCGATTGATCTGAGCGTCGCGCAGCCAATCAGTCAGGATCGCTCCCTCCGCCGCGAAGCGTCCCAGCAAGGCATCCGAATTCGGCAATCCGATCTCCGTCAGCGCGCGTTGCAAGGGCCGATTTGATCGCAGACGCTGCGTGATGCTTCTCGATGAAATCTCTTGATCGCCGATCGTCCCCACCACAACCAGGTCATAACCGGTCGCGAGGTTCTGGCCACTCCACAGGCTCGCGCGCGGAAACGCTTGCAGGAACGTCGCCAGCTCACACTTCACGGCGGCGGAGTTCGACTCGTATAGCGGCACCCATTGCGTCACGACGCCCTCCGGCGTCAGACGCGACCGGCAGAGGTCATAGAACTCGGCCGTGTACAGCGACGCCGCGCCGCGCACCCACGGGTGAATCGGATCGGCGGTGATGATGTCGAATTTCTCGCGTGTCGTCGCCAAGAAGTGCCGAGCATCATCAATCACAATTTCCAAACGCGGATCGTCGAGCACTCCGCCATTCTCCTTCGCGAAGAATTGCCGAGCCGTGCGGATCACGTTCGATTCCATCTCACAGAGCACGATGCGCTCGACGGTCGGGTGCAGCAGAAACGCGCCTGTCGTCATCCCGCTGCCGCAGCCGACAACCAGCACCGTGCGCGGTTCCGGATGCGACATCGCCGGCAAATGGCCAAGCAGCCGCTGCGTGCGCATGTCGCTGGCACTGTTCGTGGCTTCGACCTTGCCCGCCACATGGAAGCAACGAAACCCTGCCTCCGATTCCGAAACGACCACCGGCGAATCGAGTCCTTCGCCGACGAAGAAATACTCGCGCGTCGTCGGCCATTGCTCGACCGTCCGGCCATAAGCCAGCAAGCCTTTCGGAACCTCCGGCACGAAATTGATGGCCACAAAACACGCCATGATTCCGAGAACAACTGTCGTAGCACGCCTGCCCGTAGCCGCGTTTCGCCAGAACGCGGGCGTTTCCCGATTCCCCGCGTTCTGGCGAAGCGCGGCTACGATCCCAGACACTCCCGCGCACAGAGTCAGCAATTGCTGAGCGAACTGCCCATCGAACAACGGCACCGCGAACAAGCTGACGACCAGCGTCCCGACAATCGCGCCCAGCGTATTCGCCGAGTACAGCCCGCCGACCAAGCTCGCCGAGTCGCGCCGCTCATCGGCCACCGCAGCGACCGCCAGAGGAAAACTCGCGCCCCACAACAACGTCGCCGGCAAGAACGCGGCCAACGCGCGGATCACATCCAGGCTCATGCGCGTCATCAAGGACTGGCTCGCGTCCCGCGCGTGCAACCAATACGGCAGCACGTCGACGATCATGAACGCTCCGAACGGAATCGCCACCATCAACAACAACTGCGACACCGCCAAGGCCAGGCCCGGCGAACGAACTCGCCGAGCCAACCACGCGCCGCCCCAACTGCCGCCACCCAACCCCAGCAAAAAGACCGCAAGCAGAATCGAAAACGTGTACGTCGTCGGTCCAAATAACAAGCCGAGCCAGCGAGTCCAGACGACCTCCGCGCCCAACGCGGTCATCCCGGACAAGCCGATGACGATGTGGATGGGGCCGACAGTTTGTCCGGGGTCAGGCACCGCAGAATTCAGAATTGGCGGAATTGAGCTTTGAGTGGCAACAACGCACTGCTCCGCCAATTCTGAATTCTGCGGTGCCTGACCCCTGTCCGCTCGTGCCAACACCCACGCCCCGACCGCAACGCTCATGTTGATCGCCGCCGCCACGGCCGTCGCCACGACGACATCGAAGAACGGCAACAGGCACAGCCCCGCCAGCAAACTGCCGAGCACCGCGCCGAAGGTATTCGCTCCGTAAAAGAATCCGAGCTGCGATAATCCGACTCGCGATGATCGCACCCAGCGAGCCACCGCCGGCAGAGTGGCTCCCATCAAGATCGTCGGCGGTAACAGCAACGTCAGCGCGACCACCGCGCGAGCCAGCAAGTCGCCGCTCCCCGGTAATGCGAACGAGCAGTACACCCGACTGACGAATGGCAGAGCCCACAGGATCGCCACACCACTGACGCCGATCAGCAACTCCAGCACGGCGTAAACTCGCAGCGGATGCCGCGCGGCCGAAACCAACCGCGGCAATGCCAGACTTCCCAAGCACATCCCGCCCATGAAGCTGGTCAGCAGAATCGCCAGTGACACCGACGTCGCCCCCAGCACCAAGCCCAATTGCTGCAACCACACGATTTCATAAATCAGCGCCGAGCACCCGCTGCCGACAAACAACCCCAACAACGCCACCGACGTCCGCTTGCCCTGATCCATGAGCCACCCCCATCCATGTGAGAAAAACGCGGCGAAACCTACCTCGCCACGCGCCCCTCACCAACCCCAATCTGCATCCGGCTGGTCGTCGCGAGCCGCACTCAACACCAAACGAAAAACCCGCCGCGGCTCAATGACCGGGGCGGGTTTTGTATTTCGTAGCCTGACTCTCCGAGTCGGGTCTGTGCTCGAACGCGGCCCGACTCGGAGAGTCGAGCTACGGCGACTACTTCGCGTCCCACCACCAGCGGCCTTGCGGCAGGTCGGTGGCTGGAGTGTGTGAGGCCATGTCCTTCTTCAACGTCTCAGACGACTTCATGACTTGGCGATCGCGGACGACGGACATCAGATCGCCACGCACGCCGCCGGCGACTTGGACGACAATGTCTTTGCCACGATAGACGCGGTGATTCGCCACCGATTCGACTTCACGCGGAGCCGCATACGTCGCCGGCTGGAACATCCCGTGCGGGGCGAACGATCCAGAGTCCCAGCCGATGCGGTTGGCGACCCCTTCGTTCTTCAACAGCGCGGCGACCAGCGCCAAGTCAAACACGTTTTGCAGATCGGCGAACGCAATGTCGCGCTCAGCCAGTTCGGCATAGTGCTTCGTAAAGTTCGCGGCGAAGGCGCGGTTGCTTCCGCTCGCTTGGCCAGTGCCGACGTTTTCGCCCTTCTCCGTCAGATATTGGTCTTCCGAGAGGCACTGCACCGAGGGGCCTTGGATTTCAAAGACGTTGTGATCCGGGCTATGCAGGATCGAGTCGTACTTCATCGTCAGCCACCAGCGCAGGGCGTCGAGCTTGCTCGATTTCTGCTCTTCCACGGTCAGCAGTTCAAAGATGCTGGGGACGTGCGGGCCACCTTCCAGCTTGCCGATGCCGATCATCTTCAACCGGTAATCCGCTTCGCAGACGACGCGGGCGACGCGCGAGTCGCGTGGCACTCCCCACAGTTCGATGTCTTGCGGGCCGAGCTTCGATTGCAGTTGATTGACCCAGCCTTTGACCGCGACGGAATCCAATGGGCCGCGAGCGTTGGACTTCTCGACGAACGCTTGCAGTTGCTTCAGACCTTCCGGACGCGGATTGAACGAGCAACCAAAATTCTGCAGACCATCGTTCGAGAACGTCCGCAACACCGTGACGAGATCATCGAGTTGCAAGGTCGGCCGGCCGCTCTTCACGCCGACCGGATTGCCGTTGCTGTCATATCTCCAGGCTTCCGACGGGCCGCCAATCAACACGTCGCGAGACTTCTGGTCCACGACGAGATACTTCAACTGCGTGATGCCGGCGAGGTTCTTCATCGTCTCGACGATGGGACGTCCCTCGGTCATGCGCTTCGAGGCTTCACGCTCCAATTGCGTGAGCGACACGAATCGGAGATCCGATTGCTGAGCGACCGCGGCATTCAGGTCCGCCTTGCGAGCGATGACTCCCAGTGCCTTCAGGCGACCCGTGTGTTCTTCTTTCTTCAACGACGCCAACAGGCCATTGGGATTCACGGCGACGCCTTGTTGATATTCGGTGATCGTGCCCCCTTCGCCGTCACGAGTCATCCACGGTCCGCTGGTCTCTTCCTCGATCAGGCGGATCAGCGACTGGAAGTCGGCCATGACGCCGCCGCTCAGCGCTTGCTGCCGAGCCTGCTGTCCGGCGGCTTGCGGTTGTTCCATGCGTCGCGTCGTGCCGCGTGCTGCGGAAGCGTCGCCGGCATTCAATTGAGCGTTGGCGATCATCCCCAAGAGGTTGGCTTTTTGGGCGGGATCGGCGACGGCGCGAGCCGTTTCAATCGCTCCGGCGAACTCACCGAACGCGAGCTGCCGTTCGACCTTCTTCTTCGCATCGCCCGCTTGTGGTCCATCGGCCGTGGCGATGAACGTTGAACCGATCGAAGCCGCGGAAACAATGACCAAGCACAACCCTTGCTGAATGTGCCGTCCTTGCCGACCGAACCAACTTTGAATGCGCCATGCCATGAGGGAACTCCTTGCCGCCACCCGTGCGGCTGGTCTGCGATGCGGCATCCTGCCTCGTGCTTGGTCGGAGCTCCTCCGACACGCTTCGGTATTAGATCGTCCCCCCTGCCCGAAGCGTCAAGCGCATTGTGACGAATTCTGCCGGCCGATCACGGTCGCGATGAGCAACTCCAGACAACACAAAAAACCGGCAGATCATGCCGCGGCACACTCGGTGAGGTTGGTTGAGTCGCCTCGACCCGCGAAGATTCACTGACCCGAATTCGTCATCCAAGCGGCTCGCATGGACGCTTTCATTCCGTCGTGGCTTCCGAACGGCGCTTGAGGCATCCGGCTGACCGTGTCAGAATCGTTTCTGAAGTTCACCACCTGACAGTTTCCTTGACCCATCGTGGGAGGGCGAAACATGCCTTCGATCTTGGAACCAATCGTTCTTGATCCGCGGATCTCGCTTCCGCGCAGCCCAATTGCCGCGCGGCCGCTGGAAGCAAAGCTCCCGCCGCTGGAATCCGGCGACACACTCTCCCGAGAGGAGTTTGAACGCCGCTACCAAGCGATGCCGCACGTCACAAAAGCCGAACTGATCGAAGGAGTTGTCCACATGCCATCGCCCGTCCGTTGGGATTTTCACGGAGTTCAACATGCCAATCTCATTTGGTGGCTCAATTCCTATGTGATTGAAACCTTCGGAACTCAGGTCGGCGACAATGCAACAGTTCGATTCGATTTCGATAATGAGCCTCAGCCAGATGCCACCTTGATCGTTAAGCCGCACTGCGGCGGCCAAGTGATTATCGACGAAGATGGCTATGTCGCGGGCGCGCCAGAATTGGTCGCCGAAGTTGCCGCCAGCAGTGCCAGCTTTGATTTGCATTCCAAGTTCCGCGTCTATCGCAGAACCGGCGTGCGCGAGTACCTCGTGTGGCGGGTGCTCGACCAGGAAGTTGATTGGTTTGTGCTTCGCGGATCGCAGTTTGAACGGCTGATGCCCGATGCGGACGGCTGCTTGAAAAGCGAAGTCTTTCCGGGACTGTGGTTGTCGGTTCCCCATCTGCTTGCCGCCAATTTTCGAATGGTCGGCACGGTTCTGCAAAACGGTCTGCAATCAGCCGAGCACGCCGCATTCTCCGCCAAGTTGGAACAAGTGGCCGCACAAGGAAAGTGATCCATGCCGACTTCCCTCGCCGGTGTTCTGCCCGTCTTTCAAACGCCGTATCACGACGACGAGTCGATCGACTTCGAGACGCTCCATCGCGAGATCGACTGGTTGTTTGACCGCGGAGCCGACGGTATCGTGATGGCGATGGTCTCCGAGACGCTGCGGCTCTCGACCGACGAACGGGAATCGCTGGCCGAGCATGCTTGCCGATTCGGTTTACCGCGCGGCTCGGTAGTCATCAGCGTGGGAGCGGAAAGTTCGCACACGGCCGAGCGATTCGCGCGGCACGCGGCTGATGCCGGCGCGACAGCGTTGATGGCAATCCCGCCCGTCTCGGTGGCGGTCGGTGAGTCCGAACAACTGAGATACTTCGAACGGCTGCTGCGAGCGGTATCAATTCCGCTGATCGTGCAAGATGCCAGCGGCTACGTCGGCCGACCGATGTCGATTGCCTTGCAGGCGCGGATGTGGCGTGAGTTTCACCCGCGAGTCCTTTTCAAACCCGAAGCCGTCCCAATCGGCCAACGGCTCTCTGAACTGCGTGACGCCACGAACGGCGAAGCCGCCGTCTTTGAAGGCAGCGGCGGGATCGCTCTGGTCGATAGCTTTCGCCGAGGCGTCGTCGGCACCATGCCCGGAGCCGATTTGATCGACGCTCTCGTCGCTTTGTGGCACGCACTGAAAGCTGGTGACGACCAGCGAGCTTATGAAATCTCACTGCCGCTCTCCGCGCTCGTCGCGCTGCAAACCGGACTCGATGGATTTCTGGCGGTCGAGAAATACTTGCTGCACAAGCAAGGACTCTTCCGCAACACCTTGATCCGCGGCCCGGTCGCGTTTCAGCTCGACGAGGAAACTCGCCGTGAAGTCGATCGGTTGTTCGCTAAACTCTCGGCCGCGGTCGGCTCCGTCTGAGCCGATGCTCTCGACCTTCCTCTCTGGATTCTCGACTCATCATGACTCAAGCCATTGTCGATCCCGGCGAACTGCGGCTCTTTGCGCAGATGCTCAAGCAGTTCAATCAAGACCTGACGGACCGCACGACGGCGCTGTCCGCGCAACTGCACTCGCTTAGCAGCACCTGGCGCGATCAGGAGAATCTGAAATTCACCGAGCAGTTCGAGCAGCACCTGCGCTACCTGCAACGCTTCATCGACGCCAACAATCAGCACATCCCGTATCTGACCCGCAAAGCCGAGCGGATCGAAGAATACCTGCAACAGAAGTGAACGTAGCCGTCACGCTCCCGCGTGA
>CAMDDX010000118.1 GCA_945893075.1 Planctomyces sp. SH-PL62
ACGATCTACCTGCCGGAGGCGGTGCTCGAACCGACCGAATTGCTGCTCAAGGTTTGGCAGCGGCTCGACCGAGGCCGCATGAACTGCAAGTTGATTCCCGTCAAAGCGGGCGACACGATCGAACTCTCACGTGAGCATCTCGTCACCGCGTTCGCGACAAAGCACACGGTCCCGTCGCTCGGCTATCTGGTTTGGGAGCGTCGGAAGAAGCTGAAGCCGGAGTTCTTCGGCATGACTCAGGATCAAATTCGCGACGTCCGGCTTTCCGGCAAAGAGGTCGCCTGGGAGGTTCGAACTCCTTTGCTCTGCTACACCGGCGACACGTCACCGGCAGGACTCGATGTCGAACCGGATTTGTTCAACGCGCAAATTTTGATCACTGAGGTGACGTTCTTCCGGCCGGAGCATCGCAAGGAAAAGATCCACAAGTTCGGCCACATGCACCTCGACGACATCCTCGAACGAGCGGACAAGTTCAAGAATGAATTGCTGATCTTTGGCCACTTCAGCACGCGCTACAACGAGCGGCAATTCGAGAGAGCCTTGCAGCAGCGCTTGCCGGCGTCATTGAAAGACCGAGTCGTCGCATGGCTGTGAGCGAGGCGGTTCAATCCACATCTTCGCCATCTCGCGTGCCTGGGTGGTGGTTCTTTCCACCGCCCCAATCACGGGCGCGTGAGGGTGACGGTGTTGCTGCCCTTTTCGTTGCCGGTGGTGAGCACGACGTAGACCTTGAAGCTGGCGGTGCTGCCGGGTGAGGTCAGGCTGGAGTCGGTGAGGAATTCGCGCAGCTCGGCGAGGGTCAGGTTGCCGATCACCGACTCGTTGTCGCTCGAATAGTTCGGGCCGGCGCAGAAGCGCAGCTCATAGTGCGAAAGATTCGGATCGCTGCTGGCGGTGAAGGTGATCCTCGACTTGAGCAGGACGGCATCCCAAGCGATGTTGGCGGTGATGGCGTCGGGCGTGGAGCCGGGTTCGGGGGAGAGTCG
This sequence comes from Planctomyces sp. SH-PL62, assembly GCA_945893075.1. Taxonomy (GTDB): domain Bacteria; phylum Planctomycetota; class Planctomycetia; order Planctomycetales; family Planctomycetaceae; genus SXKJ01. The sequence goes on from CAMDDX010000118.1 coordinate 990, forward strand.
CGGGAGGCTCTCGACCAGGGCGTCGGTGGGGGCGAACGTCCCTTCCACGGCGGCGCGATAGTCGCGGAGCACGGCATACGCCAGGTCTTGCACGTCGTTGCGGCGTTCGCGTTCGATGTCCGTCTCCTGAACGGCCGCGAGCCAGGTGGTGTAGGCGGTTTTCAGGGAGGCCAGTTCGGTCGTGAACGTGGCCAGCAGATATCCGCCGAGCAATGTCAGCGGGCCGGTGAAGCCGGGGATCGTGGCCGCGTTGATCTTGGTCCACAGCGAATTCATATCGTCGAGCGGTTGCAGAAACGGCCCCTGAGCCGAGGCCAACTGCGGCACTTGCGGCAGAGCGGCCGCATAAGGCGTGTGACTCAAGAACCCGCGGATCTTACGATTGAACTCGTTGATCCGGCCGTGCAAGCTGGCCTTGATCAATTCGATGAATCCGCGCGCGATCTCGACGTCATTGAGCTTCGATTCCAGCGATGACGCAAACCCCATCAGCGAATCGCGAAACCCGGTGAGCGTGGAGACGGTCGATCCATCGGGCAGCACCAGCGGCCCGCCGGCTCCGAGAGCCGTATTGGCCGCGACCCAGTGCGGAATAAACAGATTGATCGTCGGCACAAACGAGCTGGGGCCGGTGATGGGCATGATTGATCCTTATTTTGAGGGTCAGTGATCAGACTATCGAAGTCTCGTGGCAAATGAGCCGCAGGGGGCTAGCCCCGGTTGAAATTCGTCGCAACCGGGGCTAGCGCCCTGCGGCTGATGATAAATATCACAATCTAATCTAGGCACAACTGGCACAAATTGCGACACATTGCGTCATTATTTCCAGGATAATTGCGACATCTTGAAGAATATTCACGACATATCTAAAGATAAATTCGACATCTCGAAGGATAATTGTCACCTCTCAAAGGATAATGGCGATCCAGCTAAGGATAGTTGTGCGTTCTCGGTCCATTGCGGCGAGTTCTCGGCCCATTGAACCGATCCGACTGTCCGCAACCGGGCTACTTGGAATCCGGAAGCGCGCTCTTGGCGTCTTTGCCGAAGTCCACCAGCTTCAGTTTCATAGTCACCGTGCCCTCGGATTGCCCGCCCCGTTCCACCTTTGTCGTGTTCTCGTATGTGACCACGCCGAACGGAGCGGTCGGGTGGAGGCGGATGATGTAGGTGGAATCTAAGGAGAGATTGCCGGGATGGTCCGTCTTTTCGTGTGCCGTGAGGCCCTCGTATTCCAGTTTCTCCAGCTTGCTCTCGACCGCCACTTTGTCGAGTTTTTCCGAGGTCTTGAATGGTCCGGGCAGGAACAGACGAAGGCGGGCGAGTTGCCTCGCACCGGTCCCTTTCAGGTCTTCGATCTGCCGAAGAGTTCCGTCCGCGACCGTGGACTGCTTAACCCACACCTTCAGGAGGTGTTCGAGCGGGTCTTTGCCGTTACCGAGGTGCTTTTCCGGGATGAGCAGTTTTTTGATGTCTGTAAATGTCTGGTCATCTAGCTTTCCCTCCGCACCGATTTCGATCCAGCGACACGCTTCGCCGTCCACTTCGGCGGTTCCCACGGAACTGAGCGTCAAGGATCCGATCAGGGTCGACTCTTTGCCGCCAGGTCCGGTCCCCTTGGTGTCTAAATCAAAGCGTGCCCAAGTCCCATCAGCCGGGAGTTGGTAGATCAGGCCGTCGGCCAACACGGCGGTCGGAAGCAGTCCGCACAGCACGACGAACGCGGTTCGGAAATTCGTGAGCATGGGAGACCTCGTGATTCTGGCTGCTGCCAAGCATCGTCCATCGCGGCGACACACTCGACGAACGGTTTATCCCGCTGGCTCGCGAGAGTCAATCAGTCGGCTGTCATCCCGGCTGCGGGGGGGGGCGCAAGCCAATTCGGGCGGTGCGATCCTTTGCGTCTGCACGGCTTCGCGTCCAAGATGTCTCGCGTCAGACGACCTCCTTTTCACGAAAGGCATCTCATGCGAAAGACATTGGTGTTGTTCGGGCTGTCGCTGGTTGTGGGGACCACAGTCGGCTTTCAGGCGGCGAAGTTCGGCCCGGTGAATCCCGATCCGAAGGGGCCTCGGCCGATTGAGGCGGTGGATACGGTTTTCATCGAGGACATGACCTGGATGGAAGTCCGCGACGCGATGCAGGCCGGCAAGGACACGGTCATCGTCGCGACGGGCGGCATTGAGCAGAACGGGCCGTATCTCGTCGCCGGCAAGCACAACGTCGTGTTGCGGGGGACGACCGAGGCGATCGCTCGGAAGCTGGGGAACACGCTGGTCGCGCCGATCATCGGCTTCGTCCCGGAAGGGGACATCGACCCGCCGACGGTTCACATGAAATATCCCTCAACCGTCAGCTTGACTGAGGACACGTACCATCGATTGCTGGTCGATGTCTGCTCGTGCTATCGGACTCACGGGTTCAAGCATGTCGTGCTGATTGGTGACAGCGGCGGCAATCAAGAGGGCCTGAAAGCGGTGGCGGAAGAACTCAACGCCAAGTGGAAGGGGGGCAAGACGAAGTTCACCTTCATCCCCGAGTACTACAACTACGGCAGTCTCAAGGCGTGGCTGGAAGAGCGGGGCATCCAACAAACGGACGAGGGCCTGCATGATGACTTCGCGATGGAGGCCATGATGCTCAGCATCGACCCCAGCAGCGTGCGTATGAAACAACGAGTTGCTGCCGGCAAGTTCACGATCAACGGCGTGGACCTCGCGCCGGTTGAGAAGACTATCGCGTTGGGCAAGCAGATCATCGACTACCGGGCGGAGATCGCCGTGAAGGAAATTCGGAAAGCGATCGGCGACGGGAAGTAATTCACTCGGTTGTCAAAGCTGACACCTCCGACAATCCGGAGATCGCGGCGGTGAATTGAGCGATCAATTCGGAGGCGGTTGGTTTGCCGGTGTACTTGGCGAGATGAATTCGCGTGACCAGCTCTCGGACTCCGGCGAGCGTGCCCAGCAGGTTTTGGTGCATCTGTTGTCGGATCGCTTGCAGCCGTGTGAGATTCTGTTGGCGTGACTGCTCGCTCTGCGCGGCGCGTTCAGTCTCGGAACCGGCGGGTAACGATTCCATGAAGGCTGGCTGCGCCAGCAAGCGGTCCAGTTCGCGAATTCGTTCGGCCTGCATTCGCCATGTGGATTGCAGTTGTTCGATGCCATCGTGCTCCGGTTTCAGCGCCGTGTCAGTCCCAGCATCCAGGCTCTGCAACGCCAGGCCGAGTTCGGATTCGACCTGAGCGATCTGCGCGGCCAGTTCGTCACTCGGCACTGGTAACGGTTGAGTTGCTGGCGCGGAGGAACTGGTCGGCCTCAGTAACAGCGGCAAGTACAGCGGCCAGAACAGGAACGCGGTGAGCACTCGAAACCAACGCTCGTGGCGCGGGCAAGTCGAGTCGTTCAAGAACAAGGCCACCGCGACTCCTGCACCGACCAAGCCGTAGAAGATGGCTGTAATGGAAAGGTTCATGACGACGTCTCCCCTCACCGCGCGAGTCGTTCCCACAGCGTGTAGATCATCACCGGCGAAACCGCCGTGTAGCACGCGGCCCAAGACGCCACGAGCCGTCGCAAGAAACAGGCTCGGTTTAAACGGCGTTCCGGCGGCAACGTGTCGCAGAGCTTGGCGAAGCTGTGATACAGCGCGGAGGTGCCCCACAGCCCGGCGATGAATGGCAGAATCAGTCCCAACCAAAACGCGCCGATGCGGATCGGTTCGGGAGCTTCAAAGATCACGATCCCCATGCCGACCGCCGCGTAGATCGGCAGGATGCCAACCAGGGCAACGGCCGACGTCGCTTTCGATTTCAACGCCTGCACCGCCACATCAAGCAGGCTCATTCGCACGCCCGCCAGCAAGCCGTAGAAATACAGGCTCGGCAAACAAACGCCGGTTGCGGCGATCAACCCGAAGGCATAGGCCGCCGTCAGCTTCAACGCCGAGCCATCCCACCAGTGAGTCGCCAGGCCCGGCGACGATTGAAACGTCACCAACGTGCTCGAAGTCCCCCTCAGCTTGTGAGTGATCGAAGCCAACTCCGGCCAGACATGTGACGACGTCAGCACCAGCGACATCGCCACGCCGAAGAACACAAAGCCGATCAGCGAGATCGCCAAGAACCTCGGCAACAGAATCGGCTGCAAGGCGGGATCGCGAATCAGCCGATCGAGCGCGTCGGGCCGTTTCAGAATCAACTCGACCAATCCCAAGACGCCGAGGTTGGTCGGCCTCTCGTTGAGATCCGCCTCTGCCGAGGTCGCCGAGTTGTCTCGTTCCAACAACGGCAAGTCGTCCAGCGCCGAGCGACTGGTGGGACTCTGCGGCAACTGAGCCACGAACATCTCCGCTTTGGTCAGGCTGTCGGTCGCCATGTAAAATCTCCTTGCGCTGTTGGTGGTGAGCCGGAACGCGCTAGCGTCCGGTTTTCACAAATACCAGGAAACCGGACGCTAGCGCGTTCCGGCTGATGAGTTGCCGACAACGTTCGCAACTCGACTCAACCCACGAAGCGAAAATCAAACAACCCGAAGCTGTAGAACAACTCGCTGCCGATCGCTCCCACGATCAGCAGCCACCACGTCGGTGTCGTCTCTCGCAGCGGTTCGAGCCGTCGCATGACGCGGTTGAATACGTCGATCATCGCCACACCGACTCCGGTGAAAACCGTCAGGTTGACGAGCAGCACAAATCCCGAATGCGGCACCGCGACCGAGAAGAACCAGTTGATCGGGATCGAAGCGATCATCGCCAAACCACCCCAACTGGTCGTGACCAGAGCCGCCAGAAACGTGCTGCTCAGCGGCAATCGCGATCCCGACAGGCTGTTGAGAATGTACAGCGCCGGCAGCGGAATGCCCCACGCCAAGCCCGCCGCCAGAGTGCAGCTCAGCCCTTTATGGACGACATCGCTGGCATGGCCGAGCAGTCCCATCGTCATGCCATAGGTCAACGTTCCGAGGATCGCGGTCCCCATCAGCGACAGCCACACCCACCAGCGATAGCTCACCTGCCCGTCATTCCACGCGACAGCGAACTCTTCGGGAGTGCGTAACGCTTGTCCGACATGAGCAATTCCAGATCGCAATTGATCTCGCATGATCGGCCTCCTTCTGAAGATTCAAACCGCGACCACGTCGAACTCTTAACCATTATTTTTCGCCCTTCATTTTTTGCCAGCTCGTTTGAGAGTGCTCAGGCGGCTGGCAGAAAATGAAGGGCGAAAAATGACGGACGCGATGACCTCGCCACTGCAACTTCCATGACACGTCGGATTTATCTCGCTGGTATTTCCCTTCCCACTGACGCAACTCGCCGACACAATCCGCCCGCTTTGAAAGGATTCAAAGGAGGAGCACATGACTCAAGAGTTGCGTCGGCTGGTTGAAACATCGCTGGTGCTGGGAGCGGATGCGGAGCAACGCTTGGCCGCGATCAGCGATTCAGTCCTGAGTTCGTCGCCGTATCTCGACCGGCCGGACTTCACCGCGATCAGCGACGACGATTTGGCGCATCTCTTTGAGCAATACGACCAACGCTTTTTCGCCGGAGCCTGTCGGCGCACATTGCAGTCGATGGGGAGCCCGCTCGACTTTCGCGTTTCGCCGAGGATGACGCGCGCGGGAGGTAAGACGACTCGCCTGCTGCCGCGAGTTGCTCGCGGACTATCGCCCGTCCCACGGTTTGAGATCGCGGTCTCGTCCACGCTGCTGTTCCAGACGTTTGCCGACATCGACCGACCGATCAAAGTCACCGGCTTGCTGTGCCACAATCGACTGGAGGCATTGCAGCGCATCTTCGAGCATGAGCTGATGCACCTCGTCGAGATGCTGCTGTGGCAGGCGTCCTGCTGTGCGGCTCCGAGGTTCAAGGACATCGTCAATCGCTTCTTCGGCCACACCGAATCGAATCATCAGCTCGTCACTCCGGACGAGCGTGCCCGCGAGAAATTCGGCATTCGCGCCGGCGACCGCGTGCAGTTCACGCTCGACGGCCTGCCGTATACCGGCGTCGTCAACCGGGTCACCAAGCGTGCCACGATCCTGGTCGAAGATCCGCATGGCCCACGCTACTCCGACGGCAAACGCTACGCCAAGTTCTACATTCCGGTCGGGATGCTCGAACGCTGTGCATAGACCCTGGAGTGCTGCGGCTCGACGCAGCCCTCCATTCATTTGGAATGAAGCCGTCGATTGCCAAGAGATGTGGACCTCGTTCAGTCGATTCTCGTGGCGACGGTTTTGGGACTTCGGCTGCCGATATTCCAATTGAATGGAGGGCGGTGTCGAGCCACCGCACTCCAGGGTTTACTCCGCTGCACCGCCGAGCGTGACGTTGATCTTGTACTTCGTCTGCAAGTGCGCGTGGGCTTGGGCGGCGTGGCCGTCCTTGGGGAACTTCTTGCAGACGGTTTGGTACGCCTTGATCGCCGCTTCATTGTCACCGGAGGCTTCGCGGACTTGGGCGATTTGATACAGCGCCCACGGAGCGTCGGGGGCGCTCGACGTGACTTGGCCGTAGAGGATGACCGCCTCGTTCCAGTCCTTGAGATGCCGGTGGCACCACGCCATCTGCTTGGTGTTCTCCGGGAAGTTGGTGCATTGCCGGAACGTGCCGATCGCTTCCTTGTACATGCCGCCGTCGCGTTGCGTGATGGCGATCCACCACAACCATTTCTCTGTGTTGGCGGCGTCGATCTTGAGGTTCTCGGTAAAGGCGTCGATGGCCTCTTTCCAGCGGCTGCCGTGGCGATACGCGACGGCGATGGCTTCGTTCCACTTGGGCTGATTCTGGCTGTCGAGGCCGGCGGCCTGGCGGTAATGAGCGACTGCCTCGTCGTACTTCTGCTGTTGGACGAAGCTCCAAGCCATCTGGCTCAGCCCTTCTGGCCGGACGGTGAATTGGCTGTAGAGCTTGCGAGCTTCGTCATATTTCAGAATCGACTTGTACCAGTCGGCGAAGCGTTGCAGCGTCGTGTCCTCGTTCCCGTACAGTCGCAACATCGCCTGATACGCTTCGATTACTTTGTCTTCGCGGCGTGAGTAAGCCAGAACGTCGGCGGCGTAGTACGACCACTCGCGTGCGTTGGTTTTGTCTTCCGGCTTGCTGATGTCGGTCGGAATGCGTTCGCGAATCGCGGCCACGCAGCCATCGGCGACTTTCTCACCTTTCTCTTTGGTCTTCACATCGGCCGTGAGAGTTCCGATCGGTGTGCGGCAGAAGTACCAGACGTGATACGGTCGCTGGTTGTCTTTGTAAGTCGTGTCCAAGGCCGCGACCCCTTCGACCGCGTTGCCCGTGGAGAAATAGTGCGTTGCCAGTTGCTGCGACGCTTGCACGCAGAGACTGTTGGCATCGCCGGGCGTCCGCTTGATCTCGTAGACCAGCTTCCGCCAGGTGGCGACTTTGCCATCGGCGTCCACCTCGACGTCCGCGATGTCGAGCAGATCGTTCAGCGAGTAGACCGCTGCCAGTGAGGACTCGTACTTCGAGACGGTTTGCAGATACGCCTTCTTGGCCTTCTTGACCTCGCCGTTCTCTTTGTAGCAGCGTCCGATGTAGAAGGCCGCGATCGAGGCTTCCGGCGAGTCGGGCCAATAGTCGATGACCGTCTGAAAGCCTTCGCTGATGGCTGTGTTGATCTTCTTCAAATGAATCTGGCAGATGCCCCACTTGAGTTGGGCGAACGGCGTCCCCTCGCTCTTTTCATAGAGCGTCACGAACTTCTCATACTCGCCCAGCGCGATCTTGTACTGCCGCTGGCGGTAGTATTTATCGGCGACGTCCATCTGATACCGCTCGGCTTCACGCAGGAGCTTCCGGCGTTCCAGCGAGAATTCGTCAATCTGGTTCTGGGCGATCGCTGTCGAACCGAGCGATGCCAAGAGTCCCCAAGCAGCGAGCAAGATCACACAGTAGCGGCGGAGCATATCGTCTCCTCATCAAATCGGAGGGAGGTGGGAAGTTCGCAGGGGAACCATGATGTCAAAAGTTGGTCCGCGAGAGTAGCGATAAAGAGTCACGCGGCGAAGCCGCAAAGTAGACGAGTCACTCTGTGACTCGATTCGAGTCACGGAGTGACTCGTCTACTTGGGTCCATCAACACGCATAGCGGAGTGTCAAAAAAAAGAAGGGTTGAGATGGCGGGAGCAAGCTCCCTGCGACACCTCAACCCTCCCAGCCCCAAGGACACTTGGAAGAGACCTGTTGAAATCACTCCGGGGCGATTGGTCCTTGTGGCTTTCGCGATGATGCTCGGTGGTTGTTCGAGTCCGTCCGTCCTCGCTTATCGCGAGAACTTGCGTTTCACGGACTCGTACATGTTCTTGGCCGTGCCTGCCGGACGGAACAGCCGCGGTTGCGAGCTGCTCGGTGATTCGGGAGCCGGCGTGATGATCGGTTCGTCGGTCGTGGCTTCTTCACTGTAGGTGACTCGTGCCGGTGGAAGGCTGAAGTCCTCTGTGGGCGATTCGCTCTCGTGAGTTCTTTGCAGTGCGGAGACCATCCGATTGTTCGGTCGAGACGGTATCCATCGTCGAGCTTGCGGCGCTTCAAACTCCAGAACCGGCGGAACCGGCACGGGACGTTCGTTGGGAGCAGGCTCAGGCGTGAAGGACGGCTCGGGAGGCAGCCGCAAGTTGCGTTGTTCCGGAGTCGACTGTTGTGGAAATGGTTGTTGTGGAATTCTGAGAGGAGCCTCGATGGTTTCCGGGACGTAGGTTTCCGAATCGATTCGGTCCTCTGAAACAGAAGGCCGCGGTTCATTCATCCGTCGCCACGGGAACGAGGGAGCTTCCCATGATCGCATTGTGCGGGGCACCTGACAGCCACTGCTGAATCCGGCCGCGACGATCAGGCCGCTGGTAACAACGACAAAGGCCGTCGGTCGGAGGATCATAGGTGTGGCTTTCAGTCGCTTATGAATCCGTTCGTCTCGTCACTCATCCATGTCATGCGAAGGTGACATGAGGATCGGCAACACACTTCGTCGAGAAGCAAGTGAAACGCTCCGAAATCGTCTGACGAGCGAGTCTGGAGGTCGGACTGTCTCGACGCGCCGAAACCGCCACAGTTCAGCATTGCGAGCATCCTCCGCCCTGTGCCGCGCCTGCTCGACTCGCCGACGAATGCCAACCTGCCGCTCATGCCGCTGGACGCCATCACGCCTGCTATGCAGATCGACCCGATTGTGGCGGGCGAGCGATGCAGACCGGTCTTTCAAGCCGTCGGCAGGACTGAATAGTCCGGCTGACACGACGAATCCGAAAGATCCGCCATCGCCACTCGGCCGCTTGTAACGAACGACTGAAGGAGCCCGACGAATCGAAGGAGACGACGAATGATGTGGCCAATGCCGACATTCGTCGTCTCCTTCGATTCGTCGGGCTCCTTGCTCCCTTTTAGATTCGCCGCCACCGCGCGACTTGCGAGTCCAACGACGAGCCTCATACCCTTTTCCCGCCTTCATCAACTCGATGGAAACCGACAACAGGCCGATGCTCGATGCGCTTCATTCATGCCGCCGACATTCATCTCGATAGTCCCTTGCGAGGGCTGGAGGCATATCCCGGCGCTCCGGCCGAGCGACTGCGGATCGCCACGCGGCAGGCGTTTGATCGGGTTGTGGATCTCTGTCTGGAAGAGCGGGTCGATTTTCTGATCGTTGCGGGGGATCTGTTCGACACAGAGGTCAAGGACTTCCACGCAGCCCTCGCTGCGGCGACTCAGTTGCGGCGGTTGGATCAGGCGAACATTCCGGTCTACCTGATCCTCGGCAACCACGACTCGCGTGAGGAGATGACTCGTCACGTCCCGTGGCCTGCGAACGTGACCCTCTTCGATCACAAGCGACCTCAGACCGTGCGGCATCCGACGCTGCCGGTGGCATTCCACGGAATGAGTTATCCCAAGCGGGAAGTAACCGAAAATCTCGTTCCCGGTTATCCGGCCCCCGTCGCGGGCTGCTTCAACATCGGGTTGCTGCACACCAACGCGGGGGGCAATTCGCTGCACGCGGCCTACGCACCCTGTTCGGTCGAGGAGCTCGTCGCGAAGGGCTACGACTATTGGGCGCTGGGGCACGTCCACGACTTTGCGATCCTGCACGAGCGGCCGCACGTCGTTTACTCAGGCAACACGCAAGGACGCCACGCGCGCGAGGCTGGACCGAAAGGTTGTCTGCTCGTGACGGTCGATGAACGCGGCGGCGAAGTGCGCGAGGTCGAGTTTCGTGAAACCGATCTAGTCCGCTGGTTTCGCGAGACAATCCCGCTGCAACCGGATGACGATGCCGACGCGCTGCTCGATGCGACGCGAAACCATTTGCGTGAGCTTGTCTTTGCGGCGGACGGGCGACTCGCGGCGGTGCGGCTCGAATTCACCGGCCGCTGTGCGGTGCATGACCAGCTCGCCAAAGACGCCGCGCGGCAGCAGCTCGTCACGAACTTGCGGGCACTCGCGTCCGATTTCGGCGACGCCGTGTGGATCGAGAAGATCAAATTCCACACGCAATCGCCGCTCGATCTGGATGCTCTGCGCGAGCGACAAGACTTGATCGGCCAATTGCTGCGCGACATCAGTTCGCTCGCCACTGCCCCGCAGTCGCTGCTGACGCTTCCCGAAACGAAAGACCTCGCCGCGAAGGTCGCCGCCGAATTGTCTCAGGATGCCGACGGCGAGGAGTCATTCAATCTGGACGACCCCGTTCGCCACATTGCCTGGTTGTGTGATGCCGAAGCACTGTTGTTGAGTCATCTGATTTAGGACGAAACCCTGGAGTGCTGCGGCTCGACGCAGCCCTCCATTCATTTGGAATGAAGAAGTTGATCCTCCAGAAGAATTGTCGTCGACGAGCACACTTTGTGACGGCGTGTTGTTGAACTTTGAAGGCCGCTATTTCAAATGAATGGAGGGCGGCGTCGAGTCGCCGCACTCCAGGGAAATGGAACCAGTCGTGAAGATTCGGCAACTGCACATCAACCGCTTCGGTCACTTCAATGAGTGCGACCTCGTCTTCCCCGGTGACGGTCTGCAAGTCATCTACGGGCCGAACGAGGCGGGGAAAACGACGCTACTCGAATTCCTGCGAGGGCTGCTGTTCGATTTCCCCACGCGCACGCCCTACGACTTTGGAGGGCAGGGCGAGATGGCGGGCGTGGCAACGCTCGAACTGCGTGACGGCCGTGCCGTCGAATTGCGCCGCCGCAAGGGAAACAAGGACAAGGTAGCGATCAAGCTCGACGGTCAGCCGACCGATCTCGATGACGCCGGTTGGTTGCGGCTGCTCGATCACGCGGATCGCGGCTTGTTCGAGTCGGTCTTCGCGTTCGGCCTCGATCAGCTCAGCCAAGGTGAGGCGAGCTTGAAGCACGAGAGTCTACAATCGGCTCTGTTCGGCGGCAGCCTCGGCGGACTCAACAGCCCAGACAAGATCGTGGCCGAGCTGACTCGTCAGGCGGACGAACTGTTCAAGAAGGGAGGCTCGAAGCCGGCGATCAACGCCCTCTTGGCGGAACTGAAGAAGGTCTCGAAGGAGATCAAGGAGCATTCGCTTCGGCCGGAGAAATACCGCGAGGTCGAAGCGGCTGTCGCCAAGGCCGCCGAACGTGCCAAGAGTCTGCACGATGAAGTCGATCGGCTCCGTCGGGAACACTCGAAGATCGACAAGCGAGTCCGCGCATGGCCGAAGTGGTGGGAGTTGCAGCAGCGACGCGGCGAGCGAGAAGGCTTGGTCGTTCCCAGCAATGTCCCTGCCGATGCGCGGCAGCGGTATCAGGGTCTCAGTAAGGAACTGAACTCCCTCGCCGACGAACAAGCGAAGCGAGCAAACGAGATCGAGCAGGTTGCGAGAAACCTCGCGGCGCTGAAGCTCGATCCGGGCGCGGTTTCGTATCGGGCCGAAATCAAGTCGTGTCTCGAACTGCGGCAGTCATTTATCGAGGCTAAGGACCAGCTCCCCGAACGCAAGCGGCAGCGCGAGGCGATGCGGCTGCTGATTGATCGCGAGTTGGCCGAACTGCGACCCGGCTGGAGTCACGACGATCTGCGAGCCTTCTCCGCCGACGTCGCGACACGCAACGAGATCGACCGCCTGAGCGACGAACACCGCAAGCGAATGACCTCGCACACAGCTCTCACGGCCAAGCGAGATGGCGATGCCGCGAACCTCGAACGCGCAGGAGAAGATCTTGCCGAGATCGGTGCGCCGCGAGATGTCACGGCCCTCGCGGCGGTGCTTGCCGACGAAGCCGACTTCGTCGCGAACCGCAAGCAATCGGAAATCATTCGCGGCGAGCTGACGAAGCTGGAACGGAAACTTGCGACTCAATGCCGTAAGCTCACGCCGCCGCTTCCCGCCGCGACGCCGACTCCCCAAGAGTTGCCCATCCCACGTGCCGAGACCATCGCCGACTTTGAGACTCGCTTCGCTGAAGTCCGCGAGCAACTTCGCATCGAACGATCTGCGGTCGAAGAAGACGAAGCCAAGCAACTTGAGATCGAACAATTGCTGGCCACCGCGATGTCGAGCCACGTCGTTCCGAGCCTCGACGAGCGCGATGCTGCTCGCGTGCGGCGCGATGCCGGTTGGGATCTCGTCCGCCAGAAATATATCTCGGCAGAGCCGGCAGACTCGTCCATCGAAGCGTGGTTGGATGCCGGTGCGGACGGGGTCGGGAGTCTTTTTTGGAGCGGCAGCAAGCAACCGGCTGGAATGGATCAGCCGCCATCCGCCGCTCCGAAAAAGACTCACGACCCCTTACCCGATGGTTACGAGCAAGCCGTTCGCATCGCCGACGACATCGCCGACCAAATCTATGACAACGCCAACGAGGTCGCCGAGCGCGAAAGCCTGGGCCGACAACTCGCCGCACTGGCCACGCGACTCGATCAGAAAAGAGAACGCATCGTAGCGCTTGATCAACAGCAGGCCGAGTTGCAGACGAAGTGGCTCGCAGTCTGGCACCCGTGCGGTTTCGAGCCGCTCGCTCCCGATGCGATGCTCGCCTGGCTCAACGATCACGAGACCGTTTGCGCGACGCTCACGCAGCGTGATGAACTCACCGCGGAACAGTCACAACTCGGCGAGCGAATCGCGTCGTTCGAGCAGCGTCTCCGCGCCGCGTGCGGAGTTGTTGGCGACGATGTCGCGGTTCTGCTGACCTCTGCCAAGCAGTCGGTCGATGACGCGAAGGAACAGCAGCGGCGAGCGGCCGAATTGCAGAAAGATGTTCGTCGACTCGACAAACAACTTGCGAAGTACGACGACGACTTGCAGAGGCTCGCAACGCGCGACACGGCCGCGAATGCCGAGTGGCAGGCGGTTTTGAACCGCCTCAATCTGCCAGCCGACTGGGACACGCAACTGGCTCGCGAAGTGATCGACAAGCTGAGCGCGACGCGAGTCCGCCTCGACGGCCTTCCCGGCGAAGAGGCCCGCATTGACGCGATGCAGGCACGCATCCAGGAATTCGAGCAGCGAGTCCGTTCGCTGTGCGAGGCACTTGAACCCGCGCTGCTGCGCGACCCGCCTGAACTGGCAATCGAGAAGCTGGACGAGCAAGTCGAACGCGCCGTCGAGGCTCAGCGGAAACAGGAAGACCTGTCGCAAAAGCTGTCTGTCGCGCGCGAGCAACTGAAGTCGCTGAGCGATCGCCACAGTCTGCACGACTCCGAGCGAGCCAGCTTGTTCTCACTCGCCAACGCCACGAACGAAGCGGAGTTTCTCGAAGTTGTCTCTCGCGCCGAGAAGGTCGTCCGGTTGGATGGCGAGCTCGAGCAACTCAGACGCGAGGTCGATTTGATTCGCGCGGGCGATGAACGCGATGAGTTCGAATCGTCGCTCGCTCATAGCGAACGCACGGTCCTCGAAGGCGAACAGCGCGACCTAGGCGACCAGCTTCGCCAGCAGGAGCAATTCAAACGCGAAGCCGATGAAGCGGTCGGCGCGGCACGGAAGGAATTGGCTCAACTCGACGGCTCCAGTCAGGTGGCGAAACTGACCGAGGATCTGTCTCGCAAGCGGTCGCAGTTGGCGGCCGAGGTCGATCGCTACATGCCGCTGGTTTATGCCCGCCATCTGCTCAACGCCGCCGTCAGCCGCTTCGAGAAAGACAATCAGCCGGAGATGATCGCGACGGTCTCACGCCTGCTCGGCCAGATGACCGGTGGCAAATACATCGAGTTTGACCGATCGGGGGGCGGCAAACAGAACGTGCTCATTCGACAGGCCGACGGCGTGGAGCGAACTCCCGACCAACTGAGCACCGGCACTCGCGAGCAACTTTATCTGGCAATCCGCCTCGCCTACGTCCTGCACTACTGCGAGAAAAACCAACCGCTGCCCATCATCATCGACGACGTCCTGGTCAATTTCGACGACGCGCGAGCGAAGCAGACGATCGCCGCACTGGCCGACATCTCGCGATCGGCTCAAGTGCTGTTCTTCACCTGCCACCCACACGTGGTGGCCCTCGCGCACGATGTCGTGCCGGGCTTGGAGCCCATTCAACTCGCCGGCCGTCTCGAATAGACCTCAATCGAGGGACATCCCCAAAACCCCAATGAGCTTGTCTCATTGGTCTCTAAGCAACTTTTACCCCACTTCGATTCACAACCAGTTGCGGATGCAAGCTGCGGTCACGAAGGTTTCCGCAGGCTTCCCATTCGCTGTCTCACTAAATTCGCTGTCGCCTCTTCACCTGGAATGAGAGATCGACAGCGAATTTAGGGAGACAGCGAATGCAAGAATCGGAGAAGCATTCCAAGAGGCAAGCATCGACCAGGGACTCGATCGTCGAGTTGCGTAGAGACCAATGAGCTTGTCTCAGTGGTGGGGAACGCTGATTTGAGGGTTATCCGCTCGGCGTCCAGATTCGCTGGGGCGATTCGGCCACGCCAGCACGAGCGACTCGGCGAGCTTTGAGTCGGACATACGGCGGCACGAATCGGCCGCGATGCCCGAAGTGGCCAGGCGCGGCTTTATGATCGGCTCGGAACGGTTCGCGGAGATCTTCGAGCACGAATCCGCTGCGGCACAGCTCACCGATCAGATCATCCCAACGATGCAAGAACTCGACCGCGCCGCGCTCGCGATACGAATCATCCGCAACATTCGGCAGCGGTCCGTCGCGATAGTATTCGACGCCGATCACGTAGCGATCCTCTTCGTCGCGATGCGAAATCTGCAAACTGGTCGGCTGCTTGTGCTGACTGATGTAGAGTCCGCTGTCACGCAGCACGCGAGCAATCTCACGATACGTCTTGGAGAGATCACGCACGTAGCAAGTGCTGACCGGCTGATGCACGATGTCGAAGCTGGCGTCCTCCAACATCACCATGTCGTCCATCGAACCCTCAATTGTCCGCACGTTGAGACCACGTTTGGCCGACTCCTGCTGATCCAACCACAGCATCTCCGGGCTGAGATCCACGACTGTGACATTCGCTCCCGCGACGGCGTACAGAATCGACTGCCACCCCCCCGCGCCGGCTAAACAGAGCACGTTCAACCCGACCACGCTTGGCGGCAACCAACCGCGACTGTCGAGCGTCGCCAGCGGTGTTTGGCATTCTTCATCCGTCGCAACATGCGCGAACGGACTCCCCTTCGCGAGACGGTTCCAAGCCAATCGGTTTTGCGGAAGATGTGTCATTGGATGCGATTGTCGGAGATCCGCGCTTTCCGTGTCATCCGTGTTCCGATCGGAAAGTGTGCGGCACTCGTCGAACACGGATGACACGGAAAACGCGGATCAGCACAGGCATCCTTACGATAACAACGCCGCCGTGAAGGTCACGAGGTCGTTCTTGCCTTGAGCCACTCGCTGCAACACCTCCATGCGACCGGCGTCGCGGCAGAGTTCGGAGAACGAGAACGAACTGCTGTCTTCGAGGTTCAGCAGGTGTTGCTCGGCCAATTGCACCGCGTCGTCCCAGCGGCCGATCCGCGAGGCCAGGTCCACCAGCACATAGGCGATGAGTTGCTTGTCCCGCTCATCCGGCTCGGCGTCGAGCTTCTCGCGGAAGTAGGCGATCGATTCATCGACCTTCTCGCCGGCGAGCGCCATGAAATAATGGCGATGAGCCGGATAGCACTCGTTGAATGGCGGATCGCCGGGGTATTGGAACTGCGGATCGAGATGACTGCCGTACTCGGTCAGTTCGATGGCCAGTTTCAGTTCGGGGCAGTCCTTGTCGAGGAACCGAGCGAACCGCACGACCGCGTTCAGGTGCGACACGTCGATGTGATAGTTCCCCTCTTGAAACAACCAATCGCGCCCAGCAATCGCTTCACGCAGCGAGTCGGTCGGAGGCGCGAGCGCCATCCGCCGCTGCACGTCTGCCTGCACCGAATCGGTGATGTCGGTGTAAAGGTGCTTGACCAGAATTGCCGCGCAGCGCTTGCGGTCGTCGGCCGGCAGCCGAGCCATCTGCTGCTCCAGCGACGTGATCGTGCTGCACGTCCCGTGAGTCTTCAGCATCCACTCGACCCCCTTGGAGGGATTCGCTCCGTCAAACAGCGCGACCTGAATCAACTCTTCGGTCTCGTCACCGGGTTCGCGGCGAGACGGCATCGCAGCCAACGCCTTCGCGACCGGCTCCGGCTCACGGATCGTGCGGAAGTAGAGCCACGCATTCGCAATCTGCCCGGCGTCGAGAAATAACTGCCCGGCCTCACGAGCCGCCTCGACGTACGTCTTCTCAAACTCCGCCCGCTTCTCCGTCGGCACATCGTCGAGCGACGTCGGCCGGAACAGCGGCAAGCCCAGCGCCTGCTTTTTCCGCATCAGCGTGGCATCAAACAGTCGGTGATAGTCCTTGCTTGCCTTGAGCGATTCGAGCAATTTGTCGAACACGGCTGTCGCGCCGGACGGTTTCGTTTCGGAGAGTTGGCTGAAGGAGTCGGTCATGGTGGTGGGCTTTGAGTAGGAGAGAAACTTCGTAGGGTGGGTCAACCATCGGGCGACCCACCAAGGGGCGGTGTGCTGGTGGGTCTCGATGCTCGACCCACCCTACGGATCAGCGAATCAATACCTCGCCAAGTCAGCCGCATGCTGTTTGAGGTTCAGCTTGTTGACGATGTCTTGAGCGCCGACGACCATCATCCGCAGTTCACTGCCGATGGCGATGAACCGCCAGCCTTCTGCGATACGCTTCTGGACGTCGTCCGTCGATTGCACATGCAGGCCGACGGGCGTGCCGGTCTTTTTGCCGGCGGCGAGGACTCGTTGCAACATCGCTTCGAGTTCGGCGGCGGTCGGGTCAATGCCGTCGGGCCCACGCATCTGAGCTTGCAGATCATTTGGACCGACGAAGATCGCATCGACTCCCGGCAGACTGTAAATCGCTTCGGCGTTGGCGACTCCTTCGGGGGATTCCGTTTGCAGGATGACCAGAATCTCGTCGTTGGCGTGCTTGTAGTAATCGCCAGGAGTCGCGTCGAAGTTGAGCGCGTGCAACGCTCCACCGACCGAGCGATTCCCGGTCGGCGGATACTTCGCCGCCGCAATCGCGGCTTTGGCTTCGGCAACGGTGTTGACCATCGGCACGACGATCCCCATCGCACCACCGTCGAGCACTCGCTTGATGTGATCGTGATCGCCGCGTGGAACTCGCGCGATCGGCACGCAGCCAGCTTCCGCGATAGCCGCGAAGCAAATCGACGCATCCGACCAGTCGATCGGCGAGTGCTCCAGGTCAACGGTGAGCCACGGAAAGCCCGAGCGAGCCATGAACCGCGTCGCGAACACATTCCCCAACGACAACCAAGTGCCGACTTGCGGCTTGCCCGCCTTGAGCGCGGCTTTGACCGAATTTTTCTTCATGGTGCTTTCTCGTAGAGCAGGCGGCTCGCCTGCTTGGGTGACTGGCCTTCGATTTCAATGGGAGCAGGCGAGCCGCCTACTCTACGGAGTCGCGTGATTCTCCGCCTTGAGCTTGCCGCGTCAACCGAGTCCCACTCAAAGAGTGAGTTGAATCTCATCCGTCTCGCACATAGATTGCCGCCCCTTCGGCCCAGCCGAGGACAGGTAGCTCAGTCGGTAGAGCACAGGACTGAAAATCCAAAATTCTTTTCGTGAGTTTCGATCGCTAAATCACTCACGCTGAATGGCTTTGCGACGTTCATCACTTCGCAGCGTCGGGTCCAAATTCCCCACGTTTTCCCGGTCTTTTTCACCGCGTCTCAAGTATTCTGTATCGAATTGTGTATCACGATCGCATGAAAAAGGCCGCCATGACGGCGGCCTAATCTCACAGTTGAATGTGCTTGAGGCGAGGTCGAGGGTCAGTTCTCCTTTGCACGGTGACTGGCTCCTGCCTCGTTTCATCCAAGTAGGCTGCGATCTGTTCCTCAGAGAAACGAATTGCTCCTCCAAAGCGGTGGTGTGCCAACTTGCCCTCTTCGACAAGCTGGTAGATTTTAGACTCAGAGAGATTCAGCCGCTTGGCTAGGTCTGAAACTTTCAACATGATCACTCAACCTCGTAGCTGAACTTCTCACCGTTCACGTTCACCACAGAGATTGTCTTTCCATTCAATTCCCCGAAGCCTTTCACGGCCTTCTCCCAGGCATCGACGATCTTCTGCGCTTCTTTTGCGGACTCGACCGTGCCCTTCGCTTTCTCGTATTGCTTCAATTTGATTCTCATTTCGTTTTCCTTTCAAAAGCTGATTTCGCTTTGTGCGTGAGTTCTTTCAAACTCCACGCAGGACTCGAATTCGTCTCATTCCAACCGATCAATTCCTCAAGCGTTTCGGCTTCCGAAAAGCCCGCATCACGCAGGACGCAGGCCACACGAAAACAGGCATCCGAGCCGCGTTGCCCTTGAATCGAATGGATCGCTCGGATGTATGCCCGCACGTCGCCGATCTTTCCCGCGATCCGTTGTTCCGTCTTGCTGACCAAGTCTTCGGGGAACTCGCAAAGCTCATCGGGGCGAACGAGTCCGTGTCCGTCAACGAATTTGTATTCCTTGTTGCTGACCAAGGAGGGGACGGCAACCACGAAACCACCGTTCGCACGAACGTCTTCCTTGTACCCTTGGCTGTTTTTGGCTCCCGGCTTCCGGTAGTAAAAGTGGAAACCGCGAGGCGTCTTCACGATCGTGCGGATCAGATTGCGATACCGTTTGAAGTGCTCTTCCGCTTTCGACCGCTCATCGAAGTCTTTCACAAACAAATCGCCGCTCGGAGCACCACAGATAATCCCAATGTTGAGGCAACTGTTGGCAAACCAAGTTTTAATTTCTTCCGGAGTCGCGTCGCGTTCTTGAAACCGCTTCCATTGAAACCCCTTGGGAGGAACCTTGCTGTTCTCCGCCAACGGCATCACGCGAAAGCCCATTTCTCGATAACGTCGCGCTTCCGGAAGAATCTCGCGCATGGCCCGATGTTACTCCTTTCCTTTACCACAGAACTGCACCCGCAATCGTTCCTATTACGAGTCCAGAGAAGAACGAATAATTGACACTGATTTGCAGATTTGCCCCGTCCGTTTTGAACGAGCAAAATCCAATTTTCGACCATAGCCATTCCAGTGCTTTCTTCATGACTATCTCCTTTGCTTCGCTTCACACGATTCCGCCGCCAACCCCGCTCCGATGATGGCACCGATGATGGCCCCAACAGGTCCAAGGGCGCACCCAAGGATTCCGCCGCCAATGGCACCACCGAGAGCAGAACCGCCGCAGGAGGGTTTTTGCTCCGGGCACTCGGTTCGAGTCGTAACGACTGTCGTACAGCCGCAGTTACAATTTGTGTTGCATCCGCACATTTGATTTCTCCTAGCTCAAAAGCCCTTTGACGACCAAAAAAATGATGATGCATCCGACAATGAATGCACCGAGACCAGGTTCTTCTTCTTTCTTCTTAGGCACGCTTCGTGTGTAAACCGTGTATTCGGAATAGAGCCAAGACATCACTATTTCCTTTCCAAAAGGGCTTTGATGAGGACGAGCACGGCCATCGCCCAAATCGCCAGGCCGAACCAACCCACGGCCAGCGCGTATCAAAGTTGTTGACCTGTGAGGACTTCCGCGAGGAAGTCGTCGTTCCAGCCGGCGATTTGCATCTTGCCTCGCAGACTTTCTTTGAGCGGATGATGCTTGAGTCGCGTGATGGCAAAGCGTCGTAGCCAA
>CAMDDX010000119.1 GCA_945893075.1 Planctomyces sp. SH-PL62
CGTAGCCGCGTTTCGCCAGAACGCGGGCTTCGAGAGCTCGCAACACCCCGCGTTCTGGCGAAACGCGGCTACGAAACGCCTCAGTCCAATTCCACACCACGGCTCTGACCGCCGAGCCGTTGGGAGCTCCCCCATGAAGTCCTTCGTGAAATTCCGCTCGAAACAATCCCGCCGCCGCCAAGCACGGTTGATCTCACCGTGGTGCTCCGCGCTGGAGCGGCTGGAGTCGCGAGCCTTGTTGGCAGCAACGATTGTCGCTCCCGGTGTGCAGACGACTTTGGAAGATACCGCGAAAGGCGTCAGCGGGCTGCTGTTCACGTCGTCCATTGATTCTGTCACGGTGACTCTGAGCGTAACCAACGGCACGCTCACGGTGAACGACACTGTGAGCGGCGGCGTGATCGCTGCCGAGATCACCGGCAACGGCACTTCGCTCGTCTCTATCACCGCGAACGTCGTCACCGTGAATACGACGCTGGCAAATGCAACCGGACTCACGTACCTGCCGAGGTTTGATTTCAATGGCAGCGACACCTTGGCGATCATCATCAACAATCTCACCGACATCAAAAACGCCACCGCCGCGCTGACGATAACTCCCGTGGCTGACATCGTGGCTGATTCACTGACTACGAACGAAGACACGGCAGTCACAGCAAATGTCATCACGGGCACAAATGGTGCTAGTATCGATACCTTTGAAGGCATGGCGGTGCTCACCAGCGTCACACAAGGTGCGAATGGGGCGGTCACGTTTACTTCTGGCGGAAACGTGACGTACACACCCAAACCAAACTTCATTGGGTCGGACAATTTCACATACACGGTAACTTCTGGTGGCGTTACCGAGACCGCGACAGTCAGTGTCACTGTCACGAATGTGGATAATGACGCGCCGGCAATCGCAGCGCCAGCAGTTCTTACAACGACTGAAGACTCTGCGAAAGTTATCAGTGGGCTGTCGTTCGCCGACCCAGACTCTGGATCGAGCAACGTGACAGTCACGCTGAGCGTGGGCCGGGGCAAACTCACGTTGCCTGGAAATATCGCAAATGGATTGCTGTCGTCACAAATCATCGGAAACGGCACCTTGATGGTAACAATCAGCGCGCCGCTGGCGGCTTTGAATACGACTTTGGCCAATACCTCTGGGCTGACCTACACGCCCGACCTAAACATCAACGGCGGTGACACGCTGACGATAAGCATCAACGACAACGGCAATACGGGAACCGGCGGCAACAAATCCGCGAGCGCGAGCGTTGCAATCACAGTAACTGCGATCAACGACGCACCGAGCATCTCGCTTAACTTGGCGGCGGCGGAATTGACGGTCGCCGAGGATGCAGGCTTGACGACGACGGCGGCCGCATTCGTAACGGTGACGAGCTTTGGTGACGCCAATGAGTCCACGCAAATCATCACTGAGTACACGGTCACTCAAGTTTCGCCGACGGGCAGTTTGACGTTTTTGACTGCTCCCAGCATCGACCCCGTGACACGAAAGCTGACATATAAAGCCGCAGCGAGTTCCAGCGGCACAGCCACATTCAGCGTGACTGCCACCGACAACGGCGGCACAGCGAACAGCGGTAGCGATACCAGTGACGCGGAGACGTTCGTCATCACGGTCACGGCGGTGAACGACGCTCCAACAATTTCCGCTCCGGCCGCACAGACGGCGTCGGAAGACATTCCCTTGGTCATCAGCGGTCTGTCGTTCGCTGACGTGGATGCCGGATCGGGCAACGTAACCGTAGTTTTAGTAGTTCTTGAAGGTAGGCTGACGCTCAGTGAGAACGTCACGAACGGGTTGAATTCGGCGCAAATCACGGCGAACGGATCAGCGTCGGTCACGATCATGGCTCCACTGGCAGCGATCAATGCGACGCTGCTCAATGCGTCCGGCCTGACCTACAAGCCAGCCTTGAACTACAACGGCTCCGACGGGCTGGGCATATCAATCAACGACAACGGCAACACGGGAAGTGGCGTAGCAATGTTAGCCGGCGCGGGCGTCTCCATCGCGGTTACGGCCGTCAACGATGCGCCGAGTTTCATGTTGGCCGGTAATCCGCTCTCAGTCAGCGAGGACTCACCAGGACTTCAGGTGGTCGCCGGCTTTGCGTCTGGCATTAGCGTCGGACCGACGGTCGACGAAACTTCCAGCCAAACAATTTCTAATTTCACCGTGACGGCAGGCCCTACAACCGGTGGTCTGACTTTCTTGACTGCACCGAGCATTGACCCGAACACAGGCACGCTGATCTATCAAGCTGCGGCCAATGCGAATGGAACCGCGACGTTCACAGTCACGCTGACAGATAGCGGAAGCAACACTTCTCCGAACGTCAACACGAGTGCCTCCAAGTCGTTCGTCATCACGGTCACGGCGGTGAATGATGCTCCGACGATTGCAACTCCAGCCACGCAGACAACTCCGCAAGGAACCGCGAAGTTCATTACAGGACTGTCGTTCGCGGACGTGGATGCCGGGACGAGCAATGTGACGGTGACGCTCAGCGCGCCCGGTGGCAAACTGACGGTGCTTGGAAATGTCACGAGCGGAGTGACGACCAGCCAAGTTTTCCAAACAACCGTCGGCGGCATCCAAACCACGACGATCACGGCTCCGTTGGCCGCCATCAATGCGACGTTGGCCAATGCGGCGGGCCTGACCTACACGCCGAACGCCCTCTTCTTTGGTAACGATTCGCTGTCGATCACGATCAACGATCTTGGCAATACGGGTGGGGCCGCTGTCCTACCGTTACCGACGGCCTCCGTGGCAATCTTCGTCACGCCGTCTGGCGGTTATGCGATCATTACGGCGGAGACGAAGAACGTCACTTACACCGCCCCTGGTAGCGCTAAACTGCGAGCGACCGTCGTCAACGGAGTGCTGATCGTGTCCGTCAATGGCATCGGTTATCCCTTCTACCAACAGACGGACAAGATCGAGACGCTCACCTTCACCGGCGGTTCACGGAACGACGAGGTCAACCTCACGGGGCTGTCCCCTGTTCTTTACTCGAAGCTGACGAAAGTCGTGATCAAAGGGGGCGCGGGAAATGACTCGCTCATCGGAAGCGACATTGTTCTGACCATTCCAGTCACTCAGACGATCAACGGCGATGCCGGCAACGATACGCTGTCCGGTGGAGTCGGTGACGACAGCCTCAATGGCGGTGCAGGCACCGACTTGCTGATCCAGTCGGGGGACTTGAATCTCACGCTGACGAACACCTCACTGACGGGTGAATTGGGGACGGATCGGTTGACCGGTGTGGAAAACGCCTCGCTGACTGGCGGAGCCGGCGGCAACATGTTCGATGCCAGTGCCTTCACGCTGGGCAGCGTCACGCTGATCGGCGGCGACGGGCAAGATCAGCTTCTCGGTGGCAGCAAGAACGATGCGATCTCCGGTCAAGACGGCGACGATGTGCTCGTGGGCGGCGCGGGGAACGACACCATCAGCGGTGGCGAAGGGGATGACATGCTGCGAGGCGGCACCGGGAATGATTTGCTGATCGGCGGCTTTGGTATCGACATGATCAACGGCGACGACGGAAACGACACAGCGCTCGGTGGTCAGGGTGGCTCGGCTCGAAACGGCAACAGCGCGAGAGACGATGACGGTCCTGGCATGGTCGATATGGTCGTTGCAGAGCACATCAACGAAGCGTTCAAGAAGCTGTTCGCGTTCGAGTAATTCGCGCGAGAAACTTTCCGCTCGACGAACTTCCTCCGGTTGTGGCACAATCGACTCGTGAACTGTTCCATCGAAGGATGAGTTTGAGAACGACGAGGCTCGAGATGCGGAAGACTCCCACGAAATCCAAGAAGTCCGGCAAGAAAACCAGCCCGCCTGCTCGACTGAATCGCTCGCAGGCATGGGAGCAATTGGAGCGGCTTTGGGAAACGACGACTGTCGCGGTTCGGGGGGATCGCTTAAGCCGATCACAACTCAATGAACGCCGTTGATACCAACATCCTGCTGTATTCACTGGATGCTTCGGAACCCGCCAAGCGTGTGATCGCTCAAGACCTGCTGCGCGAATTGCGGACCTCTTCTCAGCGCACAATCCTGCCGTGGCAGGTGCTGTGTGAAGCCACCGCGCAGCTCCGGTTTTGGACGACCAAGCGGAAGATCTCCAAAGAGACAGCGACAAATTACATCCAGACCTTTCGCAGCATCTTCCCCATCCGGACACCCCGTGCGGTCGTGTTTGACTATGCCTTGGAACTCTTCGAGCAGTTCAGCTTGTCGCATTGGGACAGTCTGTTGCTCGCGGCTTGTTCCGACGTGGGTGTCACCCAACTCTATTCCGAGGACATGGGCGACGGGACCGAGATCGGCGGAGTGCGGATCGTCAATCCGTTCTCCGGCTCGGCACGGATATCCTGACTTCATCGCCGTCGGCTTGGACGATACGTCTTCACACGAGTCGAATTCATCAACGAAGCTTTCAAGAACGCTGTTCGCGTTCGAGTGATCGCGCGGCTCACTCTTTCTGAGCGGGTGTCTGAGATCAGTCGGCTTCAGCCGACTCCCCATTTGCCACCGGCTTCAGCCGGTGGAGGCAAGTTCGACAACAGAGTTTGAGCCGGCTTCAGCCGGCTTGTGTGAGCTGGTCTTTAGACCTCGCTCCAAGTCTGGCTGAAGCCAAGACATTCAAGCCGGCTGAAGCCGGCTCTTTCCTATTCGGTGGTCTGCTCTCCACCAGCTCAAGCTGGTGGCAAATGGGGAGTCGGCTGAAGCCGACTGATTCGGACAAGGACAGTCTCCAAGAAGTCCTGCAAGAAAGACTTCGATGACCGTCGCGGTTCGGGGGAATCGCTTGAGCCGGTCGCAACTCAATGAACGCCGTTGATACCAACATCCTGCTGTATTCGCTGGACGGTCTTAACACGAGCGAAATCCAGATGTCGTTGGAATTGGCGTCCGTGAGACAATGCGCCGGGCAAAGACTTGTCCTGTGTTGCCTTAGCTCCAACGGAGCCGAACTCGAAAGCCCAGGGCGATAGCCCTGGGAAACGGTCATACCCGACGATCGTAAGGCCCAACGGGCCGTGACTCGTTACGGCCCGTTGGGCCTTCTAAGCTTGTCCCCAGGGCTTATCGCCCTGGGCTTTCGAGTCGCGCCGCTTTGCGGCTCCACCAGACGGCTAATCTCCGCACTGTCACGGCCACAGAATCTCCACGCCGATGCGGCCGCCGTGGATGAAGACGGAGCCTTGCGTGCGCAGATCGAGCACTGCGGCGGGGGTCACGGTCGTGGTGATGCCGCGCAATTGGTCGGGAGCCAGCGCGAGGCCCGACAGATAGAGCGCCTCATACGAACCGAAGAGGCGGACGTTCTCGCGCAGGAAGATGCGACCGGTCAGGCCCGCCTGGCCCATGAACGACGCCACTTCTTTCTTGCTGTTGAGGATTCGCGTGTAGACGGCGTTGGGGTCGTTCAGAGTGTCGCTGTAGCGTTCGGTGATGCTGCCGCTGGCGAAATTGTGGAACACACCCGCTTTGCCAAACGCTCCGAGTTCAAAGTAATCCGATTCGAAGAGCAGAAAATCGGAGGTCGCTTGCACGCCGTTCAATTGGTTCGCCGCGCGCAAGGTTGTGGTGAAGAGCAATTCGTCCGGAGGAATGGCGGGGACCACGGTGGAGTTTTCGGAGAAACCTACAGCGTTTTGCGGGAGGGTTGGTGCGGTCAGCCCGCCACTGACCAGCGAACCGTTCGATAATCCGTTGTTGGCTGCCACCTCGGCCCCCGTCGCGCTATCGACGGTGTCGAAGGTTCCCGACAACGCAGTCAGACCACTCTCGCCGAACTGCACGTTGCGATAACCGAAACCGAAACGAGCGAAGCGTCCCGGTTGTGCTCGGCGCTTATAGTTGACTTCAAAGTCTTGATAGTTGGAGTTGTAAACCTGCGAGAATTTGGCTCCGGGCTTCAGGAATTCGAGTTCGTTCGCTTCCGCAGCGGTCAACGCGGCCGTGTTGATCGGCGCAAAAAAAGTGCCGGAAGTGATGAAGTTCGGATTCGGAGGCAGACCCGGATCAACATTCGACTGCGCGGCAGGGACCGCCCCGCCGAACGCGACTGGGCCATCGAAATCGACGGCGTTGCTCAAGATGCCGCTTTGTGATGCCGTCCAATCGTTGATCGTCGTGAAGACGAAATCCATCTCGAAGTCTTCGTGCATGATGCCCAGCGAGAGCCGCGTCCCCGACTTGTAGTCGAAGTCCAGGTTGGAGGGGCGAAACGATTCTGGCCCGGAGATGACCGGGATGTCATGCCACTGCCGGTCCCGTTTCAAGTAGAGCGCGTCCGCTTGGAATCGCCATTGCCAATCCTGATTCCAGCCATCGGGACAGGAGCCGTTGAGCAACGAGGAGTCTTCGGCCGCGACGCTGTCGGGTTGCGTGAACAGACTCGGTTGCTTGAACGGATTCGGCAGCGGGTCTTGAGCCAGCGCCGCGGCTGACAACGCCAGGCTCAGCAAGCTGGCCGCGAGACTCGTTCGACGCATTCGCATGATGCACTCCTACCGATTTTCTATTCGCCCGCAGCGTAAGTTTGGAGCAAATTAGCCGGAACGCGCTAGCGTCCGGTTCTCGCAAGGATCGGGAAACCGGACGCTAGCGCGTTCCGGCTGATGGGCCAAAGTCTGATTACGGGAACAGAATCTCGAAGCCAATCCGGCCGCCGTGGAACAACGCTTGGCCGTACGATTGCAGGTTCAGCGAAGTCACATTGGCAATGCTGGTACTGATGCCGCCGTTTTGATCGGGGGCCAACGCCACGCCGCTGAGGTACATCAACTCATAGCCGCCGAACAGACGCAGGTTGTCGCGCAGGAAGACCGTCCCGGTGATCCCCAGATTTCCGGCGAACGCGACGCGGTTTTGGGAATCGCTGAAGCTGCGTGTGTAGAGCGACTGGTTGTTTTCAAAATTCTGATAGACCTCCGAGACCGAGCCACGCGCGCGGTTGTGATAGACACCCGCCTTTGCATAGCCGCCGATCTGGAAGTATTCGGACTCAAGGAATGAGGCATCCATTGTCGCTTGCACGCCGTTCAATTGATTGTTGGCCCGCGTCGCCGACGTGAAGAGCAATTGGTTGGTCTGCTGAAACCCAGTCGCGACGCTGGCAAGCGTTAAGCCGCCTCCAGTCACGGTGTCTCGCAACGCGGTGTCCGACAAGCCATCGCTGGCATCCGGGACGATGGGGTCATTGTCGATTGTGTTAAACGCGCCGCGCAGAGCCACCAATCCCGATTCGTTGAATTGAATGTTGCGATAGCCGACGCCGAAGCGCAACAGTCGTCCCGGCTGACGCCGGCCTTTCAAGTTGAAATCGAAGTCCTGCAACGACGTGTCATATTTCACAACGTACTGGGCTCCTGAATCGAGGAACTCCAGCTCGGTGTCTTCTCGGTTGGGGGCGACCGCGAAATTCGACGCGGCGTTGATCGGAGCGAAGAGGGTGTTGGATTCGAGAAAATTCGGAACGGCTCCGAACGTCGCCTGAGTCGCACCGCTGGCGGCGAGGAATCCCGATTGACCGTCGAACACCACCGCATTCGTTAGCGTTCCCGAGTTCGACGACCCCAAGCCATCCAGTGCGAAGTACGAACCTTCGAACTCGAAATCATCGTTCATGAACCCCAGCGTCAGCCGATAGCCGGAGTTGTAATTGAAGTCCGCACCCTTCGTGGTGAAGGACTCGTCACCGCTGATGACCGGCAGCGCCTTGGCTCGGTTCTGTCGCGTGTAAAAGAGATAGTCGGCCTGAAAACGAAACTGCGGGCTGAGGTCCAATTCGTTGTAGAAATTGTCGCCGTCCTCGAACGAGTAGTTGACTCCCTCTTGCGGATACGCCGAGGGTGGAGCGATCAGCGCATCGGATACGGGCGGAGCCTTCGCCGGCGCGGCCGGTGGCTGAGCGACTACGGTCGCCGCCGACATTCCCAATGCCAGAACGCTCGCGGCCCAGCGCGTTGAACGCAGAAACATGTTCGATCCCCCCCAACGTGGAGACCAGCGGGTTGCCGGTCTCGCTCCTCTGGCACAGGCGGGACGCCTGTGTCCACGTCCTGCGTCACGACCGGCGGATTTCGCCTAAATCCGCCCGAAGCCGAGACAAAACTCGACCCTCCGCGCGACGCGAGGACACTCTCCTCGGCTTTATCGGTCGGGTTATGCCGGTTGCTCCACACGAAGCGGAAAGAACGGTCGCTCCGATCGGGCAAAGTAGACCGGGCACTCCGTGACCGGAATGTTCGAGTCACGGAGTGACTCGTCTACTTTGCCTGAACTTGCTCAATCGCCCACTCGGCCGCTTCGCGCACGAGCGGTTCGTCATCCTGCAACGCACGCTCCAGCACCGGCCGAGCGTGCGGATCGCGCGAGTTCCCCAGCGCGATCGCGGCGTTACGCAGCAATGCCGCGCGGCCAGTGCGGTGCATGGGAGTCCCCGCGAAGGCCGCCTCGAAGCCAGCCTTGTCGAGCGACAAAAGCCATTCCAAATTCGCAGGATGAAGCTGCTCGCGCGGCGCGAACGCCGGCTCCGCAGACGACGGCGCTTTGCGATTCCACGGACAGACGTCCTGACAGACATCGCAGCCGAAGATCCAATCACCCATCGGCGATCGGAGCTCCATCGGGATCGGTTGGTCGCGCAGTTCAATCGTGAGGTACGAGATGCACTTCCGCGCGTCGAGCACATACGGCTCGACAAAGGCGTCGGTCGGACACGCATCAAGACAGCGCGTACAAGTGCCGCAATGCGACGTGTGATGCGGCTCGTCCGGTTGCAGTTCGAGATCCGTCAATAGCGCGGCGAGAAAGAACCAACTCCCAATCCGCTTGTTGATGAGCATCGTGTTCTTGCCGAACCAACCCAGCCCGGCGAGCTTGCCGAAGTCCCGCTCCAACAACGGAGCCGTATCCACGCAAACTCGAGTGCGGCATCCCGGCCGCTGCTCGTGCAAAAGATCGGCCAGCGATTTCAATCGCTCGCGCAACAGATCGTGATAGTCGCCCGTGCCCCAGGCATAGCTGGCGACTCGACCCGCCGTAGAACGGACGCCTACGTCCGTTCGATTCTGCTCGGACGTAGGCGTCCGAGCTACGGCTGACGAGACCGAGTAATTCATCCCCAACATCACCACGCTGCGAACCACGGGCAGCACTCCGGAGGGATGTTCGTAAGCCGCTTCGCGACGCGGGAGGTAATGCATCTCGCCCGCGAAGCCCTGATCCAGCCAGCGTTGCAGCCAATCAAATCCGTCCGGACGCACGGCCGCAGAGATGCCGCAAAGATCGAAACCAAGCTCGCAAGCTCTCTCTTTCAGCGAGGATTCCAGCGATGATGGGGCCACGGGGCGGCTCGGTGATTTTCGAGACAAGAGAACTCGGTCGTTGCCTGTGTTTTCCGGTCGATGGTAGCATGTCGGCCCTCTGCGACCACTGGTGCCGATCCTGCCTGGCCATCCCACCGCGATTCACCTCCTCTGGAGTTGTCTATGAAATCCTGCTGGCTCAAGTTGCTCATGCTGTTGCCTCTGGCCTGGTGGCTGGCCAGTTGCGGGATGAGCGAGTTTTCTCCGTCGCACCTTCTCGGCCTGCCGCACGCGGATGCCGACGATCAACCGGCGGCGGGGTCAGGAGACCCACGCCGAGCGCAGGCGGCGGACGCGGGTGTGATCGACTTCGAGAAACAGATCAAACCACTCTTCACCAAGCACTGCGTCGACTGTCACAAAGCCGACAAAGACGAGTCAGGCTTTCGGCTGGACCTCGGACATCTGGCGATCAAAGGGGGCGACCGCGGCGCGGCCATCGTCCCCGGCAAGAGCAACGAGAGCATCTTGTACCAGGCGTTGATCGGCAAAGGAGACGCGACCGCGATGCCGTATGAGAAGCCGCGACTCCCGGCCGCTGACATTGAACTCATCAAGAAGTGGATCGACAGCGGCGCGAAGGTACCGGCGTCCGACGCCACCACCGAAGTCGTCAAAAGCAATCACTGGTCGTTCCAACCAATCCGCCGGCCGGTAGTACCAAATCTCAAATCTCAAATCTCAAATTTGAAATCTCAAAATCCCATCGACGCCTTTGTGCGAGCGCGTCTCGAACGCGAAGGACTCGCACCGTCGCCGGACGCAGATCGTCCGACGCTCATCCGCAGGCTGAGCCTCGATCTGCTCGGATTGCTGCCGAACGCGGACGATGTGCATGACTTCGTGAATGACAAAGAACCCGACGCTTACGAGCGGCTTGCCGATCGACTGCTCGCGTCTCCGGCTTACGGCGAGCGACATGGGCGGCACTGGCTCGACATCGCGCGGTACGCGGACTCGAACGGGTTCACGATTGATTCGGCTCGGCAGATTTGGAAGTACCGCGAGTGGGTCATCCACGCGATCAACGCCGACATGCCGTTCGATCAATTCACCGTCGAACAACTGGCCGGTGACTTGCTGCCGAACGCGACGACCGAGCAACTTGTCGCGACCGGATTTCATCGCAACACGCTGGTCAACGAAGAAGGGGGCACCGATCAGGAACAGTTCCGCGTCGAAGCGGTTGTCGATCGCGTCAGCACGACCGGCGCAGCGTGGCTCGGTCTGACGATTGGCTGTGCTCAATGTCACTCACACAAGTTCGACCCGATCACGCAGCGCGACTTCTACAAAGTCTTCGCCGTCTTCAATCACTGCGACGAACCGAGCATTCCGGTCCCATCCACCGATCAACTCGCCGAACAAAAACGGCTCGATGCCGAAGTCGCCGAAGCCGAGAAGCCGCTCAAGGAATTCGATGCCGAACTGCTCAAAGGACTGCCCGATTGGGAACGCTCCGTCGCGTCGCAAACCGAAGGGGGCTGGACGATCCTCGACCCAACCGTCTGGAAAACCGACAAAGGCGCGACACTGACGAAGATCGACGGCACGACGCTGCTCGTCGATTTCAGCACGCCGGCAAACGACGTTTACACGATCACGTTCGATCCGCCAGCCGACACACCGATCACCGCGATCCGCCTCGAAACGCTGAATCATGCCAGCCTGCCGATGATGGGTCCGGGCCGAGCCGACGGAAACTTTGTGCTCAATGAGTTCGAAGTGTTGACCGATGAGACAGTGATCCCGCTGGCCAAGGCGATTGCCGATCACTCGCAGGACGGCTATCCGGTCTCCGACGCAATTGATGGCAAGCCGAAGACCGGCTGGGCGATCAACGTGAAGCCGAACTCCGGCGAGATGTTGAACGTCCCGCGCGAAGCGGTCTTCTTTCCGAAGGAACCCATCACCGCGAAGCCGGGCACCAAGTTGATCGTCAAGATGCACCAACTGCATTCGGTGCCGAACTATCTCGTCGGCTGCTTCCGCATTTCCGTCAGCGGAGCCTCCGCCGACGTGCTCTCGGTTCCCGCGAGCATCAAGAAGATCGTTGGAACTCCGGCCGATAAACGCTCGAAGCAGCAGGTCGAGCAACTGCAAACCGCGTTTAAGAACACCGACTCGCGCCGCAAGCCGCTGGCCAACAAGTTGGACGGCTTAAAGAAACAACTCGACGCGTTGAACAAGGCGATCCCGACCACGCTCGTGATGAAAGCCAAAGCGGAACCGCGTCAGACGCACATCATGATTCGCGGCGACTTCCTGCGCAAAGGAGCCGCCGTCGAACCCGGAGTCCCAGACGTGCTGCCAGCAATTCATCTGTCACAGGACCTCGATGCCAAGAAACGCTCCGCCTCCGCGCGGCTCGAATTCGCCAAATGGCTCTGCTCACCCGACAACCCACTGACCGCGCGCGTCACCGTCAACCGCGCCTGGCAAGCGTTCTTCGGAGCGGGACTCGTCAACACGGAAAACGACTTCGGCACGCAAGGCGATCCGCCCACGCATCCGGAGTTACTGGATTGGCTCGCCAGCGAGTTCATGGGGCAATCTGAAATTTCAAATTTGAAATCTCAAATCTCAAATCCTGCTTGGTCCGTCAAACGTCTGCATCGCTTGATCGTCACCTCCGCCACGTACCGCCAAGCCTCACATCTGAGACCGGAACTGCGCGAACGTGATCCGTCCAACAAGCTACTGGCTCGGCAATCGCGACTGCGGTTGGAAGCGGAACTCATTCGCGACGTGTGCCTGTCGGCCAGTGGCTTAATGACGCGGCATCTCGGCGGGCCGGGAGTCAATCCGCCTCAGCCGGAAGGGATCTACATCGTCACTCAGCAAAAGAAGCCGTGGGCCGAGAGCACCGGACTCGATCGTTATCGCCGCGGCATGTACACGTATTATTGGCGAACCAGTCCGTATCCGATGCTGCCAACGTTCGACGCTCCCGATGCGAACGGCACCTGCACGCGCCGCAGTCGATCGAACACGCCACTGCAAGCGCTGACGCTCGCCAACGACCGTTCCTTCCACGAGTTCGCCGTGGGCCTCTCCGAGCGCATCATGTCGTTCGGCCCGCTGCCGCCGACTCCGCCGCTGTCAGTCGCCGACAGCGACGACGCGCGACTGCGGCAAGCGGTCGAGTTGTGTTACTCGCGCCCGCCCACCGATCTTGAATTGCGAAAGCTGCGTGAGTTCTTGAACGCCCAGCGCACCGCCTTCGCCGCCGACCCGAAAGACAAAGACCCCACGAAATCCGCCTGGACCGCCGTCGCCCGCGTGCTGTTGAATTTGGATGAATTCATCACCCGCGAGTAAGCTCCACGAACGCGATCCGCTCATTGAGGAGAATGAATCATGTCTGACTCGATACTCGAACAGCGTCTCGCAAAAGTCGAAGAGCAACTCTCGGCCGTGTTAGCTCGACTGGAAGACTTGCCCAAGAAGCGCGATTGGCGTGACTGGATTCCGACCGTCGCTCCCGATGACGAACTACAGCAGGAACACGACGAGTTTCTTCGAGAGTTTCGCGAGCAGGATCGCGAACGGTCGTTACAGCAGATGGACCAAAAAAAGTTCTTCCCAGTGAAACCTGACAAGCATGCCTGGCGTTCGACGGTGGGCATGTTCGGCGATGATCCGATCCTCCAGGAAATTGCAGACGAGGCGTTGAGATATCGTGAGGAAGACCGTGCGAAAGCTCGACAAGCCACGGCTGAGTCCGAGCAGGGGGCATCGTGATCATTCTCGACACGGACCATGTCACCGTACTGCAATTCCCAAAGAACCCGCGCTGCGAAGCGCTCGTGGATCGGTTGGACAATGCGCGGGAAGATGTGGTTCTGTCGGTCATCACTGTCGAAGAACAACTCCGAGGTTGGCTGGCGAAAATCAATCAAGCCAAGTTGCCCGAAGAGCAGATTCATCCGTATGAGCGGCTCGAATACCTCATCGGCTTTTATTCGCAATGGCGCATTCAGCCGTACGACGGCCTGATCGTCGGCGAGTTCAAGAACCTGAAACGTCAAAAGATCAACATCGGCACACAGGACTTGAAGATCGCCTCGATTGCGCTGTCCAACAACGCGTTGCTGTTGTCGGCCAATCTGAAAGACTTTGAAAAGGTGCCCGGCCTGCGGGTCGAGAATTGGTTGGAGTGAAACTCATGAACCTCGAACAACTGCATCTCCGAGAAATCACACGTCGGCATTTCTTCGCCAACAGCGGAGTCGGCCTCGGCTCTGTCGGGTTGGCGTCGCTGCTGGCCAAGGACAGTCTGCTCGCGGCACCGGCGGTGAGTTCGTCCAGCAATGCGGCGCGTGTGACAAATCCGATGGCTCCGCGCGAAGGACATTTCCCGGCGCGGGCCAAGCAGGTCATCCACTTGTTTATGGCCGGCGGGCCTAGCTCATTGGAGCTGTTCGATGAAAAGCCCAAGCTCCGCGAAATGGACGGGCAAGTCATTCCGGAATCGTTCGTCGCGGGGAAACGTTTCGCGTTCATCAAGAAGGATGCGAAGCTGCTCGGAACACGGCGCAAGTTCCGGCAATGGGGCGAGTGCGGTGCGACGATCAGCGAACTGTTGCCGCATCTGGGGGGCATCGCGGACGACGTGGCGTTCATCAAAAGCATGAAGACTGAAGTCTTCAATCACGGCCCCGCAAAGCTCTACATGAACACCGGCTTCGATCGCTTCAGCGGCCGGCCGGCGATGGGTGCGTGGGTGACGTACGGCATCGGCAACCAGGCGGACAGCCTGCCGGGCTTCATCGTCATGCACAGCGGCCCGCGCGGTCCGCGCGGAGGCACTCCGCTGTGGGCCAGCGGTTTCTTGCCGACGACCTATCAAGGCGTGCCGCTGCTCAACGGGGCCGAGCCGATTTTGAATCTGTCGAACCCGAAGGATGTCAGCGACGAGCGGCAAGGCGATTTCGTCTCGGCAGTCAAAGACCTCAACGGTGAGCGACTGAAACTCGTCGGCGACCCGGAGATCTCGACGCGCATTGCGGCTTACGAGATGGCGTATCGGATGCAGACGAGCGCTCCCGAACTCATCAACCTCGGCAGTGAGTCGAAAGAGACGCTGGAGATGTACGGTCTCAAAGACCCGTCAAAGCCGAGCTTCGCACGGAACTGCTTGCTCGCGCGCCGCCTCATCGAGCGGGGCGTGCGCTTCGTGCAGCTTTACCACACCGACTGGGATCATCACGGCAACCCCGGCACCGATCTCGGCAAGGCGCTCGATGAACGTTGTGCGGAAACCGATCAAGCATCGGCCGCGCTGGTCAAAGACCTCAAGCAGCGCGGGTTGCTCAACGACACGCTGGTTCTCTGGGGCGGTGAGTTCGGCCGCACTCCGCAAGGTGAGCCGCGCGATTCGCTCGGCCGAGATCATCACCTCGAAGCCTTCACCATGTGGATGGCGGGCGGCGGCGTGAAGCCCGGCCAATCCATCGGCAAGACCGACGACATCGGCTACTACGTGACCGAAGACCAAGTCCACGTCCACGACTTGCAGGCAACCATCCTGCATCTGCTCGGCCTGGACCACAAACGGCTCACCTTCCGCTTCCAAGGCCGCGACTACCGACTCACCGATGTCGGCGGGAATGTGGTCAGCCAGCTCATCGCTTGACCGAAGCCTCCACCATGACACGACGACTCCTGATGCTGCTGTGCCTGTTGCCTCTCGGAGCCGATCCGGTCGCGGAGCCTTACGATCTCATCATCCGCCACGGCCGGATTGTCGATGGCACCGGCAATCCGTGGTTCCACGGCGATGTCGCTGTGCGCGGAGACCGGATCGTCGCCGTGGGACGTGTGCCTGCCGCGCCGGCGAAACGTGAGATTGATGCGAAGGGGCTGATCGTCGCGCCCGGCTTCATCGATATGCACTCGCATTCCGACTTCGTGCTGTTCGAGGACGGCGACGCGCAGAGCAAGATTCGGCAAGGTGTGACCACCGACGTGCTCGGCGAAGGGGGCTCGCCCGGACCGTTTCTCAAGCAGCTATCGCCGCGCACCATCACGATCAAAGGCGAAGCGGTCGGGTTGAAGACGATGGACGATTACTTCAACGCGATTGACCGCGCCGGCGTGTCGATCAACATCGCATCGTATGTCGGCTTGAGCCAAATCTGGGAATGTGTCATGGGGCGGTCACATCGACGCCCGACCGCCGATGAATTCGCGGAGATGAAAACGCTGATCGCTCAGGCGATGACCGACGGAGCGTTCGGCCTGTCGAGCATGCAGATGATGCCGCCCGGTTCGCTCTCCACGACTGACGATGTCGTCGAACTCTGCCGCGTGGTGCGCGAGCATGGCGGGTTGTTCTCGTCGCACATCCGCAATGAAGGCTTAGGAGTATTCGATTCGGTAAAGGAAACGATTTCGATTGGCGAGCGGGCCGGCGTCTCCGTGGACATCATCCATCTCAAGATCGCCGACCAGAAGTATTGGAACCGGATGTCCGAAGTCGTCGCGCTGATCGAGGACGCTCGCCAGCGCGGCGTCAACGTGCAGGCCAACGTGTACCCATACACGCGCGGCAACAACGACCTCGCCAGCATCATCCCGCCGTGGGCGCACGAGGGGGGCTCGCAAAAGCTGATCGAGCGACTCAAAGACCCGGCGCAGCGAGCCAAGTTGAAGCGCGACATCGAGGGGGACATCGACGGCTGGTACAACCATTACACCGCCGTCGGCAAAGATTGGAGCCGGATGCTGGTCAGCGCGAACAACAGCTTTCGCGGGCTGACGATGGATCGCGTGATTGCTGAACGGAGCAAGGGCCGCGATCCGAAACCTGATCCGCTCGACGTGCTGTTCGACATCCTGATCGAAGAACGCGGCTCGGTCAGCACGGTCTACGCGCATCACACCGAAGAGGACATGAACCTCGCACTCAAGCAACCGTGGTGCTCGGTCGGTTCCGATGGCTCGGCTTTCTCCACGACTGGCCCTCTGCGCCGAGGCAACCCGCACCCGCGCAACTTCGGCACGTTTCCGCGCGTGCTTGGAGTTTACGTTCGCGAGTTGAAACTGCTGACGCTCGAAGACGCCGTGCGGAAGATGACTTCACTCAACGCGGCCAAACTCGGACTGAAAGATCGCGGCCGACTGCAAGCCGGTGCGTTTGCCGACATCACGCTCTTCGACCCCGACCGAGTCCTCGACAAAGCCACGTACACCGAGCCGTTCCAAAACAACATCGGCATCGAGTCCGTGATCGTCAACGGTCAAGTCGTGCTCGACCACGACCGACACACGGGAGCACGACCGGGCCGAGCACTACGACGTCAGCCTTGAAGTGGATCGCACCATGAATCATCGCCCGTCAGTTTCCCCATCGGGGCCGGAGCTTGATCCACGCGCCGCTCAGGCGTGTGACACATCGGGCCGTTCGCAACGACCGGATGGCTTGGACGAGACGGCGCTGTACACGGGCAAAGACCTCGCCGCGAACGATGTAGACATCATCTTGAATCCGTCGCTGCCGGCGGCGTTCGGACGTTACGCCGTGCGAAGCGTTCTGGGGCGTGGCGGGTTCGGCATCGTTTATCTCGGCCACGACACACAACTGGATCGCCCCGTGGCGATCAAAGTGTTGCGCCGCGCTGCGGGAGTGTCTCAGGATGACGTCGAGCGATTCTTGCAGGAGGCTCGGCGACTGGCGCGGTTGAAACATCCGGCGATCGTCACCGTTTATGACGTCGGCTCCGAGGGGACCGAACTTTTCATCGTCTCGGACTTCATCGACGGAACCAGTCTGAAGGAATGGCTCAGCACCAATCGTCCGTCCTGGCAAGACTCGGCGCGAATCGTCGCCGCGTTGGCCGAGGCGCTCGCTCATGCTCACGCGCAGCTCACGGTGCATCGCGACGTGAAGCCGGCGAACATCTTGATGACTCGCACGCGGCAGCCGGTGCTGGTCGATTTCGGTTTGGGACTGGACGACTCGGCGATCGCCGGTAGTGATCTCGGTGCCGTGATGGGTTCGCCAGCGTACATGTCGCCCGAACAAGTCACGGGAGTCGCTCACCGCATCGACGGCCGTACCGACATCTACAGTCTGGGGATCGTCCTGTACGAGATGCTTTGCGGTCGCACTCCGTTTCGAGCGACCGATGCTTCCGAGTTACTACGGCAGATTCGTGACGACGAACCGCAACCGCCGCGGCAGATCGCGACCGATGTGCCGCGCGAGCTGGAACGAATCTGCTTGAAGGCGTTCGCCAAACGGCAGAAGGATCGGTACACGACCGCAACCGACTTCGCTGAGGACTTGCAGCGAGTGCTCGCCATCGCGGACTCATCAACGTCGGCCGTCGTTGCAGCACCGAGTCCGGCCAGCATCGAAGTTCAACCGACATCGGCTTCGTCGCGCTCGACACCTCCGATCACAGCCGCAGATTCGACGTTGACTGGGTCCGGTTCGATACCCCGTTCCACGTCGTCAATGCGACGTGCTCGCGATGCCGAACGGCGGCAACTGACTGTGATGTTCTGCGACTTGGCCGATTCCGCGACACTGGCCGAAACGCTCGACCCGGAAGATCTGCATCAAATCCTGCGGGATTACCAGCAGGTTTGCACCGAGACCGTCCACCGATTCGGCGGCGAGTTAGTGCAGTCGGTCGGCGACGGACTGTTGGTCTGCTTCGGTTATCCGGTCGCCTACGAAGACGCCGCTCAACGAGCGATCCGCACCGGACTGGCACTGCTCGACGACGTCGCGGCGCTGACCAAGCGAGTTAAGAAGACGTGCGGCGTGACATTGTCATTGCGAGTCGGCATACACACCGGCCTGGCAGTCGCCGGAGATTTATCTGGCGGCACGAGCAAAGCCAGCGAACCCCTTTCGATCGTCGGTGAAGCACGCAACGTCGCCATCGAATTGCAGACAGCGGCCGAACCAAACTCGGTGGTCATCAGCGGAGCGACGCACCATCTCACGCAAGGCTTCTTCGATTGCGAACCGCTCGGCAGCCGCGCGATCAAAGGAGTGACGAAACAAGTCGAGGTGCATCGCGTGCTGCGCGAGCGAGAGGTCCGCAGCCGCCTCGAAATCGCCGGAGCGGGAGTCGGCGGACTAACACCGCTCGTCGGACGCGATCGCGAAGTCGGCCTGCTCCTCGATCGGTGGGAACAAGTCAAAGAGCAACAAGCTCAAGTCGCGATGCTGATCGGCGAGCCGGGGATCGGTAAGTCGCGACTGACGTTTGTCGTCAAGCAGCAAGTGCAACAGGAACATGACACCGGTGAGCCGCGCACGATCATCGAATGGCGTTGCTCGTCGCAGCATCAGAACAGCAGCCTCAACCCAGCCACCGAATTCTTGGAACGGCATCTTCACTTCCGCCGCGATGAATCGGCAGACGCGAAGCTGACTCGACTGGAACAATGGCTGACGCAGGCCGGCATGCCGCTCGACGAGTCCGTGCCGTTGTTCGCAGCGCTCGTCGCGCTGCCTCTGCCAGCACGATATCCCGCACTGCAACTGACACCGGAGAAGCTAAAGCAAAACACGCTCGACGCCCTCTCCGATTGGTTGCGGCGCTGCGCGGACGCGGCGCCCGTGTTGTTCATCGTCGAGGACTTGCACTGGATCGACGCGACGACGCTGGAATTGCTGCGATTATTGATTGCCGAATCTTCGGCCAACCGGCTGTTTTTGGTGCTCACATTCCGACCGGAGTTCAAGCCGCCGTGGAACGATTCGCGACTGACGCAGGTGCCGTTGCAACGGCTCAATAAGCGGCAAATCAGCGAGATGTTGCAGAAGCGCACGTCCGCAAAGGCACTCCCGCCAGAAGTTGCCGAGCAAGTGGCCGCTCGCACCGACGGCGTGCCGCTGTTCATCGAAGAATGCACCAACATGCTGCTGGAATCCGGACTGCTCAAAGAGGAGGCCGGCCAATACATACTGACCGGCAAGCTCCCGCGCGATGCGATTCCGGCAACGCTGCAAGACTTGCTGATGACACGGCTCGACCGGCAGGACGATGCGAAAGAAGTCGCGCAGTTGGGAGCAACGCTCGGCCGCGAGTTCACCCACGAGCTACTGCAAGCGGTCGCAACGCTCGATCCGCCAACGCTGGATGAAGAACTCAACAAGCTGCTCGACGCCGAGTTGATCTTCAAGAAAGGCCGCCCGCCACAAGTCAGCTACCTCTTCAAACACGCACTCATTCAAGACGCCGCGTACAGCTCGCTGCTCAAGAGCAAACGCCAGCAACATCACCAGTGCATCGCGGAAGTGCTCGAATCGCAATTCCCCGAAACCGCGGCCACCACTCCGGAATTGCTCGCGCAGCATTTCACCGAAGCGAATCTCCCAGACCGAGCCGTCCCCTATTGGGAGCAGGCCGGGCTGCTGTGCCGCGAACGCTCAGCCAACTCTGAAGCAATCGGGCACTTCACACGCGGACTGCAACTGCTGGATGGTTTCGACGACTCGCCGGACAAAGACAAGCAAGAACTACGACTGCAATTGCCGCTGGGCACTGCGTACCTGTCGGCGAAAGGCTATGCCGCGCCGGAAGGTGGACCAGTCTTCGCTCGCGCACGCGAACTCGCCGAACGTATCGGCGAGAAGCCGCAACTCTTTGCCGTCATGTGGGGCAACTGGGCGTGGCACGTCGTGCGCGGTGATTTTCGGCTGTGCATGGAACTCGCCGCCGAAGCGATGCAGCTTGCTGAACAACTCAACGACCACGGCATCACGATGGAAGCGCTGTTCATGCCGGGCTTGACGATGCTCTACCGCGGCGACTTCGTCGGCACTCGCGAACACTGCGAGCGAGCCGTCACCGAGTTCGACAACCGCGAACAGTGCGCCCTCAGGACTGCATACACAGGCCAAAATTCTGGAGTCACCCATCGCTGCTACCTGGCACTCGCGCTGTGGCATCTCGGCTTTCCCGATCAAGCCCTGGCGATGAGCCGCGAAGCGATCACTCGCGCTCGTGAAGTTCATCACCCCTTCAGTCTTTGCTACGCGCTGCACCACGTTGGCTGGCTGTTCGACCATTGCCGCCTGGGCACCGAAGGCGAGGCCGCCGGCGCGGAAGAAATTCAGATCGCCAGCGAGCACTGCTTCGCGCTGTGGCACGCCACCGGCACGCTGTACCGCGCCGCGGGTCTCTTGCAACAGGGCCGAGTCAATGAGGCTCTGCCCGACATTCGCCAAGGCATCGTCGCTTACAAAGCCTCCGGTGCCGAACTGTCATTGCCGTTTTATTACTCGCTACTGGTCGAGGCTCTGCAGCAGTCCGGTCTATTGGAGGAAGCCTTCAGCACAGTCGCCGAGGCTTTGCGTTACGCCGACAAAAACGAAGACCTGCTCCAAACCGCCGAACTGCATCGAGTTATTGTCAAATGTTGTGGACGAGGTCGTGAGTCAGGCGGCGACTTTGGGGAGGATAATGCCGTCTTGGAACTTGGTGTCTTTGGCGACTTCGATGAGGTGCATTGCAGCGTCGAGGGTTCGCCAGTGGTGGGAGGCGGACTCGG
>CAMDDX010000120.1 GCA_945893075.1 Planctomyces sp. SH-PL62
GTCGTGAAGACGGTCAACATGAGTTGCCGAGCATTAGTGCTCTTCGACGGAGCCGCAGACATCGGCTGGTACGACATCGATCCGGCGTTTCTGATGGTGGTCGATGCGCCGTTGCCGAAGAAGGTGGTCAGCGAAGCCAAGCCCGCGAAAGAATCTCCCGCCGCGAAGTCTGCCCCTGCGGCGAAAGCGGCTCCGGCCGCGGGCGAGAAGAAGGCGAGTCCGCTGGACATGATTCGCAAGCAAGGTGCGGGGGGCGCGAAGCCGGCGACTCCTGCGGCGGCGGCACCAGCAGCGGCCGCTCCGGCGACAGGTGGCGCGAAACTCAGTCCACTCGACATGGTTCGCAAACAAGGCGCGGCGAAAGCGGGCAGTGCGGAGAGCGCTCCGACGACTCCGGCACCAGCACCCGCCGCGAGCGGTGAAGGGAAGAAGCTTTCGCCGATCGAGATGATTCGCCAACAGCAAAGCGCCAAGGCCGGCGCACCTGCGGCACCTGCGGCCGTGGTCCCAGAAGCGGCTCCGGCACCAGTGGTGGCTCAAGTTGCTGTCGAAGCTCCCGTGGTGGCTCAAGTTGCTGTCGAAGCTCCCGTGGTGGCCGAAGCTCCGAAGGCTGTCGCTCCGGCTGCTGATGGCAAGAAGCTTTCAACCGTCGAATTGATCCGCCAGCAGGGTGCATTCAAGGGCAAATAGCATTTCTGCGGACGATCGCTCGTAGTGACCCGATTCATCGGGTCGAGGTCTCGCACGTTCGACCCCATGAATAGGGGCACTACAAGCGAAGCCCCATCTTGTGAGCCGGCTGTGTCCAACTCTGCTCGGACGATTGTGGTCTTCGAGTCTCGGTCCCGCTGGGAGCCGGAGTTGCAGTGTCAGTTTCTCGATGAGCCGGTCCGTGTGCGCGGCTGCCGCAAGTGGAGCGAACTCTCCTCGCAGTCGGCAGACGCGATCGTGATCGAACTGCCGAGCGACGCGGCGAGCTGTCTTCAATGGTTGGGAACGTTCATGACACGGCCGCGGATGACGCCGGTCCTTGTGATCTGCCCGACGGACGCGGCTGACTTGGAGTGGCCGTTACGAGACGCGGGCGTTCGCGAAGTGATCGTCGGTGAGTTGGATGGCGAACGCCTCGCGCGGAGTTGTCGGCGACTCTGGTCATCGTCTTAGCTCCCTCATACAACTCGGCCCGATTTTCATTCACCCCGTCACTTGCCAGCAAAGACGCCATGACCGACGCAGACATTCGCGCGAAACTTCGTTCCTTGATCGACCCGGAATTGGGACTGACTTACGACCGGCTCGGTTTGATCGGATCCGTTCAAACCACCTCCGACGCCATCAAAATTGGCGTGCAACTTCCGACCCCCGCGTATCCCGGCCGCGAGCGGATTGGTGAAGCGATTGGCTCCGCGCTGAGCAGTTCCGCCGACGGACGCAAAATTGACGTGACATATACGTGGCAGGTGCTCGGCCGCGAGACGGGTGGGAAGATCGGACTGCGAATTAAGAACGTCGTCGCGGTCGGCAGCGGTAAGGGAGGGGTCGGCAAGAGCACAACGGCCGCCTCACTGGCGTATGGCTTGAAACATTTCGGAGCGAAGGTCGGACTGCTCGACGCCGACGTCTACGGGCCGAGCATTCCGCTGCTCACCGGCGCGAAGGGGACGCCGGTCGTTCGCGATATCGAACTCCCCAACGGCCAGAAGATTCAGCGCCTGGAACCGATCGACGCGGACGGTATGAAGGTGCTCTCGATCGGCTTCTTGATTCGCGATAACCAAGCGGTCATCTGGCGCGGCCCGATGTTGCACAAGCTGCTGACGCAATTTCTGCAAGAGACCGATTGGGGTGAGCTCGACTACCTCATCATCGACTTGCCGCCCGGCACGGGTGACGTCTCGCTGACCCTGTCGCAGTTGCTGGGCTTGGCCGGCGCGGTCGTGGTTTGCACGCCGCAGAAGGTTGCGCTGCTGGACGCCATCAAAGCGATCAGCATGTTCGATCAAGTCAAAATCCCGGTGCTCGGCATCGTCGAGAACATGTCCGGCGAGATCTTTGGCCGCGGCGGTGCGCGAGCGAAAGCCGAGGAACTCCGTCTGCCGTTCTTGGGTGAGATTCCGATCGACGCAACGATCCGCGTGCGCGGCGACGACGGGTTGATTGGCTCGCTATTCGAGGACGACAATCCGGTGAAGCCGCATTTGCTGCGCATGGTCCAAAACGTCGCGATGCAGATCACTCGCCGAGTGCTCGTCGATGCACCCATGCCGTCGCTGGAGATTTTGTAGCCGCGTTTCGCCAGAACGCGGGCGGCGCGACTCGGCCCGCATTCTGGCGAATGCGGCTACGTCGGTGCCCCGCAGCGACGCAGGATTCCTTCCCACGGCTGAATGTACGTCAGGAACGGCAAGCCATCGACGGTCGCCTCGCGACGGCCGGTGACGCCATCGACCGCCGGCCCGTTAGTCACGAGATACTCCAGCAATTCGCGATGCCGTTCGCGAGTCCACGGCTGCAATACATCGAGCCGGTCTCGCAGCAAACAAACTCCCGCGGCGAGCGCCATTGCTCCCCAATTGCTGGTGCCGGCGACGATGTTGAAGTCGCACGCGATCCGGCATGGGACTCGCCCCGCCTGCTCGCCGGACAATCGACGGCGTAACTCGGCCCACGGAATCGCCCCCATACCGATCTCATTGCCGCCGTCGCCGATGCCGATCGTTCGGGCCGTCGGATGAATTCTCGAAAACCGCTCAAACAGCAAATGCAGCGGCGCTGTGTGCCCATCAATACAAACGCCACGCATGTTGTGGCAGCGATTATGGTGCTCGGCCGCGACATCACCGAGGAACCCTGGGGCGTCTTCCGCTCTTTGATTCGTCACCGACTCCGGTGTGTGACTCGGCCCGACTCGCTCGATCGAGATCAAATGCGTCAATCCGTTGGCGAACTCCGAGTTCCAAAAATCGTCACACCAGGACGCCGCTTGGAGTGGTGACACGAGCACTCGATTGCTTGGAAAACCAATGCCATCGGCAGCGGCCCGGACTGCGGGAGCACATGGGGCGTCGGTAATCACGGCCGCTTCGATTCCCAACGCTTGCAGGCAGTGTGCGAGGAGCAGGCTCCCAGGCGGGCCGTCCGTCTCAGCCGCTGGCGGCTGCGCGTGAGGGATAAAGAAGCCGGTGACGATGGCCACTTTTCGCGCGTGAAGGGCGAGGTTCATTGCGGCAGCAGCGAGCTGGCCGGCCCCCAGACGAGACACAGTGGCTTGTTCGGTCTCGTCATG
Organism: Planctomyces sp. SH-PL62; assembly: GCA_945893075.1. Taxonomy (GTDB): domain Bacteria; phylum Planctomycetota; class Planctomycetia; order Planctomycetales; family Planctomycetaceae; genus SXKJ01. The sequence continues at coordinate 3,287 of CAMDDX010000120.1, forward strand.
CTCGGTCGCACACAGTCCTCGCCGAGCGGGGTCGCGGTGAATGAATCGCTCGAACTCGTTGAGCAACGCAACGTGCTCGGCAGATAACTCTGACTCGACTCGCGCGATCGCAGGGTCGTGTGTACTTTGTTGAGAATCATTCGTCATCGCTGTCGGCCTGTTTGTCATCGAGCTTCTCGCGTCTGAGAGCCATCGTTTGGAGCCGGTCCTGACTTTGGGAAATCTGTCGCGATGGCGATTCACGATGGTTGCCGGCGCGAGAGGAGGTCGCAAGAATCTACACCTCTTAACCTCACCCCATGACCGCGCCCAGCGTGCGTGGTCTGTTTTGAGTGCGCGAAGAGACATGTCTGAACCAAAACCGTCAACGGCCGACATTCTGGCCAAGATCCGAGCTCAAAAAACCGGCGCAGGCAGCAAAGCTGCCTCCGAGCCTGTTGCGGTGACGCCCGCGCCAGAGGTTTCGTCTGTGGAAGCTCCGGCATCTGTTGCACCGCCGGCCGCACCGGTCGCTAAGCCCAAGGCGACTCTAGCTGCGAAGCCTGGATCAACCAGCGATATTCTCGCGGCCATTCGCGCAGCCAAAGGAGGCGCGGCTGCTCCGGCTGCTGGAGTTCCCGCAGCCAAGGCTGCTCCGGCGGCAAAGTCTGTCGTGGCCGTTGCCAGTGGCGCACCGAAACCGTCCGTTGAGGAAATGCTCAACGCAGTCCGCGGCAAAAGCGTGGCTGCAAGTTCGGAAACCGTGGTCGCGGCACCGGCGGCTCCCGTGAAGCCTGCATTGCCGCCCATGCCGCTGAAGCCGCCTGCTGCGAAAGACAAGAAGGCGGCGGCTGGTGTTGATCGACGCAGCTTTGTTGCTCTCTGCTTTGATCCGCTTGTGCTCGCCTTTGGTTTTATGGCGGTTACGTCACAAGTTTGGGTGCTGGCTCTCGCGCGATTCATGTTTCCGAATGTGCTCGTCGAACCTCCGACGGCTTTCAAAATTGGTCCCGCCAGCGATTATCCGTTGGGTGGCGTCAGCACGAAGTGGCTGGCGGCTCGCGGTGTGTGGATCGTGCATACCGACCAGTACAAAGGCCGGAATTTGATTTATGCCTTGGCGTCGGTCTGCACGCATCTCGGCTGTACGCCGAACTGGCTCGAAGGCGAGCAAAAATACAAATGCCCGTGTCATGGTTCGGGTTTCTACGTCAACGGCATCAACTTTGAAGGTCCGGCCCCGCGACCGCTCGAACGAGTTGGTCTGAAGCTCGCCGCAGATGGGCAATTGGAAGTGGATAAGAGCGTGAAGTTCCAAGAAGAAATGGGTCAGTGGGAAGACTCGAACTCGTTTGTGGATGGTTCGTTGGCGTAGTTCGTGGGGCAGGTTTTCAACCTGCCCGGATGGCTTGATTTGTTGCACCGTTGAAGACATGGCAGGTTGAAAACCTGCCCCACCTGAGAAAGTCAGCATCCATGTCGGTCGGTGATTACATTCGTGATTCGCAAATCTGGAAGAGCGTCTTCCGGCATCCGGCTCCATACGACCGCCGCAATCGCGTGGTCGTGATGCTGACGAACTTCTTTCTGCACCTGCATCCGGTGTCGATCAAGCAGCAGGGCATCGCCCTGTCCTACACATGGTGCATGGGCGGGATCACGTTCTTCCTGTTTCTGGTTGAGACCATCACCGGCGTGCTGTTGATGTTCTATTACCGGCCAACTCTGGAATGGGCCTTCAACGACATCTTGGCTCTTCGCGACGTGACGACGCTGGGGATCATGCGTGAGATTCACCGCTGGGGTGCGCACGCGATGGTGATCACCGTCTGGTTGCACATGTACCGCGTCTTCTTAACCGGCAGTTACAAGCCGCCGCGCGAATTCAATTGGGTCGTCGGCGTGATCTTGCTGAAGCTGACGTTGCTGCTGTCGTTCACCGGCTACTTGCTGCCGTGGGACCAGTTGGCGATCTGGGCCATCACGGTCGGTTCCAATATGGCGCGTGCGACGCCGGTGCTGGGGCATGAAGGCCCTGGTTTTCAATTCTTGAATTTGGGTGGTTACGACCTCATCACGAACGCCAGCGATGCTCGCTTCTTGTTGCTGGGTAGCCGCTTCGTGGGTGAGGAAACGCTGAACCGCTTCTACATCCTGCACTGTGTCGCAATCCCGTTGGCGGCGGCTGGCTTGATTGCCATTCACTTCTGGCGCGTGCGCAAAGACGGCGGGATTAGTCAGCCGCTGTAGGACTTCGGAGCACGGGAATTTCGATGAACTCTCTGCCGCTGATCACTTCCTGGTTGAGCCTGGGATCGCTGGAGCCACATCCTAATGTCACGCCGAGCGTGATCTTTGGTTTGGGTTGGTTGTATCTCATTCTGTTTTGCATGAATGTGGCTTGGACTTGGCGGTCGTTTCACAAGGGACACCACATCGACCTGCCGGCGTTCGCGCGTGGCGGACACATCCCGACGGCGGCGATCTGGGCCACTTACTCGACGGTCTTGATGCTGGTCAGCCTGATTCACTTCAGTTGCGCGAGCAGCCCTGATTCGTTTTGGTTCATCATGCCCGACTTCGCCAAGACGGCGGTCGATGCGGTGGTGGCGGATGCTCGGTATTACTTTGCGGTCACGACGGTTGGGTTCGTGCTGATGCTGCTGTTCCGCAATTGGCTGGCTCAACCGAACATTGGTTGGGCGTTGCTCAATCTGTCGCTGTTGTTCCTGACCATCAGCCTGACCGACTGGGATTTCCGGCAGATCGTCGGCAAGCCAGATAACGTGCCAATCGTGGCGATGCTTTTCATTGTCGGCTTCTTCACCTGGGTGTTCTTCTACCGAGCCAACGAGAACGATCGCCGATCTGCTCAAGGCCGGCCGCCGGTCGAAGCCGAGAACAATGAAAAAGTGCTGACGTGGCCGGACCTCGTTTACACCGAGATGATCTGCATGATCGCGGTGACGGCACTGCTCATTCTGTGGGGCATCGCGTTGCAGGCTCCGCTGGAAGAACCTGCCTCGGCCGTGAAGACGCCGAATCCGTCGAAGGCTCCGTGGTACTTCCTGGGCTTGCAGGAAATGCTGGTCTATTACGATCCGTGGCTGGCCGGCGTCGTGTTTCCCAGCGTTATCCTCGGCGGCATGATGGCGATCCCGTACATCGACTTTAATAAGCTCGGCAACGGTTACTACACGTTCAACGACCGGAAGTTCGCGATCACGACGTTCATGTTCGGCTTCATGCCGTTGTGGATCGGGATGATCGTCCTGGGCACGTTCTTGCGTGGCCCGAACTGGAACGTCTTCGGCATCTATGAATTCTGGGACGTCCATAAGCTGGAGGCTCTGAACAACGTCAACCTCTCCGAGTACTTCTGGTACGGCTTAGGACAGCCGCTGCCGATGGCTCCCGCAGGTTCGGAGTTTTGGACACAGGCTCCGTACATCTTGCTGCGCGAAGCACCGGGATTTCTGGCGATCGGGTTCTACCTCGTGGCTCTGCCCGGCCTGATGGCGGGAACGATCTTCAAAAAGTTTTTCGTCCGCATGGGCTTCGTGCGGTACATGGTGTTCTCGAACTTGGTGCTGATGATGGCGGCTCTGCCTTTGAAAATGGTGTTCCGCTGGGCCGTCAATTTGAAATACTTCATCGCGATCCCGGAGTGGTTTTTTAACGTCTGACCCGTGGCGCACGCGGTTCGCGTGCGCCGATTTTCGAGGATGAATCGCACGCGAGCCGCGTGCGCCACAAACATGCCAGCGACCGAAGACTATCTACGTCCGCTTCCCAAGATGCACCGGTGGTTTGCCGTCAGCATGATCGTGCTGTTTCTGGCGACGCTGCTGATGATGTACTTCGACCACCACGACGAGTGGCGCGCGTATCAGCATCAATTCTTCAAGCTGCAATCCGACAAGATTGTCGCCGCGGAGAACGCCAAAAAGGCGGAATTGACCGGCGTGGCCAACGGAGCCAAGTCGGCGGCCAAGTTGGAGCAGGCTTACGCCGAAAAGCTCCAGGAATTGAAGACGCACAAAGATCAATTGCAGAAATCGATCACCAACCTCGCCGAGCAGGAAGAGGAACTCAAGAAGCTCGACAACCACTACGCCATGCAGATGCGAACGGTCCGCGAAAAGCGAGCGTACCGGGGCGTCGCCCAAGCGAACTTTGACTTGGGGATCCGCGATCAAGTCCCGCAGGAACAGCAAGACGCTCTCCAGCAGAAGTTCGATGACTGGAAGAAGACGGTCCAGGATCTGGAAGACGAACTCGACCGCCGCGACGCCGCTCGCAACGAAGCTGCCGCGAGTTTGAAAGTGAAGACCAAGGATCGTGATGCGGCCGCTGCCGCGATCAAGACTTACGAGTCGGACATCCTGCGATTGGCGGCCGCAAAGGACAAGATTGATCCGGGCTGGGATCACTACGTTAAGCACATCAAGCGGGCCATCATGGAGTGGCCGATCATCGACGGCTTCAACTCGCACATTAAGATCAAGCAGGACTGGCTGCCGGATATGAAGATTACGCTCGGCATGGCCAAGACCGCGCGGTTTGACCGTTGCCGCACCTGCCACCTGGCGATCGACATGGTCGGACCGGGTGACGTTCCCGACTATCCCCACGGCGACGGCAAGAATGGAAGTTACAAGCATCCGTTCTCAACGCATCCGCGGCCGGACCTTTATGTGACCGCTGGAAGCCCGCATCCGCTCAACGAATTTGGTTGCACGTCCTGCCACGACGGGCAAGGTTCGGGAACCAGTTTTCAGAACGCGTCGCACACTCCGAACGATCCGCATCAGGCTCACGAATGGGAGCACGGGTTCGCTTGGTTCAACAACCACTTCTGGGAATATCCGATGCAGCCGGCTCGGCTGCGTGATTCGGCGTGCTTGAAGTGCCATCACTCGGTCGTCGAACTGGGACAGAACACGAAATTCGGAGCGACCGCTCCCAAGGCTTATCAAGGCTGGCAGCTCATCAAGAAGTACGGCTGCTTCGGCTGCCACGACATCAACGGCTTCGACGCCGGAAAACCGGTCGGTCCGGACCTACGCGTAGAACCGATGTCCGACGAGCAAATCAATGAGATTGCCGATGAGAAAATAAGGAAGATTGTCGTCGAGGAAAAAAGGAAGATTGCCGACGACCCAAAGGCGGTTGCCGGAACAGAACGAAAGGTCGGTCCCAGCTTGCGGCACATCGCCAGCAAGACGACACCCGCATGGCTGACGCATTGGACCGAAGAGCCGAAACGCTTTCGGCCCACGACTAGCATGCCGCAGTTCTTCCACCTGTCGAACAACGATGACGCTGAAGGAAAGAAGTATTCGCAACTCGAACTCGCCGCGCTTGCACAGTACCTGTTCGACAACTCGCAGGCACTGAAGTACGACGCTCCACCGGCTGGCTATGAGCCGAACGCCAAGCGCGGCGAAACGTTCTTCGCGCAGAAAGGTTGCTTGGCGTGCCACAGCCACGACGCGGATCGGTTCAAAGGCTCGAAGGCCGAGTTCGGTCCGAACCTCACAAAGGTGGCCGCGAAACTCAAGCCGGGAGCCGATGGTTTCAATTGGCTCTACACCTGGATTCGCGATCCGGAACGGCATCATCCACGGACCAAGATGCCCAATTTGTTTATTGAACCGGTCAAGCCGGTCAAGCAAGGTGATGTGCTGATTGATCCGGCGGCCGACATCGCGGCGTACCTGCTCAGCGGTAAAACGGAGGAGTACAAGACCATCGTCGTGCTTGACGAGGAATTGGATGAGCTCGTCGAAATGCTGCTGTGGCGTCGCAAAACCGTGACGCCAGCGCAGGCGAAGCAAGTCATGTCGTCCCGCCAGTACCCGTACGCTCGTGAGACCGTGAAGGGCGATGAGATTGAACTCGTGCCGGAGAAAACCAACGCGGAGATGTCCGACGACGATTGGCGCAAACGGAAGATGAACTATCTCGGCCGCGTGACGATCTCACGGTATGGCTGCTACGGCTGCCACGATATCGCGAACTTCGAGACCGCTCGCCCGATCGGCACTGCGTTACAGGATTGGGGTCTCAAAGACCCGTCCCGATTGGCTCCCGAGCACATCGAGGAATACCTGCATCATCACGGCGAACCGGATGGCAGTTCGACGAAAACACGCGTGGCGAACGCGATCAGGAATGCCGCGACCGGTGATTACGACAGTCACGAGCAGGAAGAGCAGGAACTCAGCGCAGCCTTCTTCTATGAGAGTTTGCTGCACCACGGCCGGCCTGGATTTATCTGGCAGAAGCTTCGCGACCCGCGTAGTTATGACTACGAAAAAACCGAGACTAAGTTTTATGACGAACGACTGAGGATGCCGAAGTTCCCGCTCAAAGAGCAGGAGATCGAAGCGATCTCGACGTTCGTGCTGGGCCTCCAGGCTCGACCCCCTACCGAGAAGTATCTGTACCGGCCAAAGGGAGCGGAACTTGCGAAGGTCGAAGGGGAGAAGCTGCTGCAGAAATTCAATTGCACCGGTTGCCATCTGATCGACCTGCCGGAGATTTCTTATGGCATCAACCTCGTCAAGGACAATGAGACTTCCCCGCCACGGCCGGACTTTGATGCCACGGAGTTGGCTCCGACGGATCATCCCGAAGCGGTCGAATGGTTGTTGAAGCTGAAGCCGGCTCGCAACGGGCTGACGAAGATGACTCACACCGTGAAGCGTGGGGATGTTCAAGAACATTTGCCGGTGGTGACGTTCCGCGGACTCATCAATTCGCTGCCAGATCCGAAGGCCGACATCGAAGAACGAGACTACGGCTACAAGCTCTGGGAAACCTTGAGTGTCGATGGCAAGGTGAAGTTCCCCGGCTCGACCATGTCCATTAACGAGACTCAAATCGTCAACAGGAAACCGTCACGAGGCGGTGCGTTCGCGGAATGGTTGTCTGAAGATCTGTTGCGAATCAAACAGGAAGAGAGTCGCGACCGCGCGTGGCAGGACGCTCCTCCGCCGCTGTATCTCGAAGGCATCAAGGTGCAGACCCCTTGGCTGTATTCGTTCCTGAAGAACCCGTACCAGATTCGGCACACCACGGTCTTGCGAATGCCGAAGTTCAACATGACTGATGCGGAAGCTCAGACGTTGGCCAATTACTTTGCGGCGTATGACGGTGCTCCATTCCCGTATCAAGACATTCCGCAGCGTCAGCCGGCCTATGTGTCGGACATGAACGCACAGTATCACGAGAAGTACCCCGATCGTCCGGGGACTTATTTGCAGGAATCGTGGCGTGTCGCGGGCGTTCGATTGTGTGCCGGGTGCCATGAATTCGGCGGCCGGGATTACAAGTCGCTCGATCCGAAGAAGGACATTCGTGGCCCGAATTTGGAACACGTTCAAAATCGTCTGCGTCCCGATTGGGCGACGCTGTGGTTGCTCAAGCCGAGCTTCCTCACGCCGCACACGTCGATGCCGGTGAACTTCCCGCCCAATCAAAAACAGTTTGAACCCATCCTGGGTGGCAACGCGACGGATCAAACGATCGCGGTTCGCGATGCCTTGTTTAACTACGCTCGGTTGATGGAACGCGAGGGCAAGCTGCCCGAAGCGCAGGCGGCGGCTCCGGCTGCCGACGCGAAGCCCGACGAAGCCAAGTCCGGCGACGGAGGTGACAAATAATGAAGACGCAATTCAGTCGCACGAGAACGGTGCTCTCTGGAATCCTGTGTGGTTTGCTTCTGGCTGGCCTCAGTCTCTGCGGGCTGTCTGGTTGCGGAAAACTCGACACGGGTGCTTTCGCCGAACCGTCCGTGCGAATCAAACTGGCCGACGTTCCGGGAGCGGTCAAGGAATCCGGCGGATCGACTGACACCACGGTGGTCGCCTCCGGCGCGCCGGGAACATTCTCTGGTCGAGTCGTCTTCAAGGGTGCGGCACCATCAACCAAGGTGATGTACGACAAGGGTAAAGCCCCCAAGGAAGCGGATGTCTGTTCGAAGGATGCGGCGATCATGGTCGAAGACTTATTGATTGGAGCCGACAACGGCATCGCCAATGTCTTCATCTATCTCGATAAGGCTCCGGCCGGGTTCAAGGCGACTCCGCCGACCGAGCCGATTGTGTTTGACCAGATGAATTGTACGTTCTTGACGCACGCACTGATTTGTCAGGTGGGGCAACCGGTGCAAATCACGAACGCCGACGATGTGCCGCATAACACCAAGAATTTCCCGCTCAAGAACGATCAGATCAATCCGACGGTCGGCAAGAAGGATAAAGTCGGCGTGACCGTGATCTACAAAAAAGCAGAGAACAAGCCGGTCGGTGTGAAGTGCGACTTCCATGCTTGGATGAGTGCCTACCATTTGCCGATCGCTCATCCGTTCGGAGCAGTCACAGACAAGGACGGTAACTTCAAGATCGAAAACCTGCCGGCTGGCGACTACCTGTTTAAGATTTGGCATGAGAAGGCGGATGGCGGCAAGGGTGGGTTCCTGGAAGCCAAATACAAGGTCTCCGTGAAAGCCGACATGAAGCCTGTGGACATCCCCGAGGATGCCGCGAAGTTTGGGTTGTAGTTTTGTAGGACGGGCACTCCTGCCCGTCGTGGGTGGGTCGGGCAGGAATGCCCAACCTACGTTGAACCGGAGGATGTTTTCGTGAGCGTGCGTTGGCAATCGTTGATCGTCGGGCTGGCCTGCGCGTTGGCGGGATGTGGCGGTGACGGATCGCAAATGCGATTCGTCGAAAACTCCACGCTCGCCAAGCCGGTTCATCGGAAAGCCCGCGCCGTCGTTAAGACGACGTTGGAAGAACATTTTGGAGCGCCGCTCAATAGCGTGGCCTGGTTGGAGCTGCCGGTGAAGTACGGTCGGGCCGAAGGCAAGATCACGGCGATTGACGATCAGACCTTGTCGGTGGAATTCAACGCGGAAACGATGGACCTGACCGGCTTCGATGCCGCTGAGTTTGCTGGAACCGAATTGCTGCTGACATCGGGAACGAATCAGGAGAAGGCGATTCCACTAGCCTCCTTCGATGGCAAGACGAAGACTTTTGAAATGTCATCACTGGCCGTCGTGCCGGCGGTCGGCGATCAATTCGTCGCGGGTGGCAACGTCTTGAAGCATGGCCGCAAGCTGTATGCTCGGCATTGCCAGCACTGTCACGGCGTCAGCGGCGACGGCGATGGGCCGACCGCGAAGTATCTGAATCCTCGGCCGCGTGATTACCGGCAGGGTAAGTTCAAGTTCACATCAACAGCCGGCCCGGCAGGCAAAGCGACCCGTGATGACCTGCGGCGGATCCTCGGCCAAGGGATTCCTGGCACTTACATGCCGGCGTTTGTGCCGATGCTCAAGGATGGCGAGCTGACGGCGATCATCGAATACGTGCGCTGGTTGGCCATGCGCGGAGAGGTCGAGTGGCAGTTGCTCGGACAATTCAAGGATGAGTACGCCTCCGACCGCGCCAAGAAGGAAGCCAAGGAATCCGGCGGCAAGGAAAGCGAGATCGAAAAGCAGATCGACTCGCAATTGAAGGAATTCGTGAAGTCGGGATTGTCGGCGCTCGTGCAAGAAGTTGCGGGCGATCTGGCAGACAAATGGATTGCGGCCGAAGAAGAGGGCGCGGCGATCATTCCTGAGTTGGCCCGCGTGGCGGACTCACCTGAATCCCGGAAGCGAGGCAAGGATCTCTTCTACGGGAAGGTGGCGAACTGTGTGAACTGTCACGGCTTGGCCGCGAAGGGGAACGGCGCTCAAACAGAGGACGTCGCGAAGAACCTGCGAACCGGCGAGTTGTACCCGACTCCGGGTTTGTTTGATGATTGGGATCAACCGGTCAAGCCGCGCGATTTGACGCGCGGAATATATCGGGGTGGCCGCCGGCCCATCGACATCTATCGCCGGATCACGCAAGGGATCAAAGGGACGCCCATGCCAGGTGCCCCCAAGACGATCAAGTCCGATGAGATTTGGGATTTGGTCAACTTCGTGTTGTCGATTCCGTTCGAGTCACCCGCTCCGAAGACCGCCTCCGCTCACAGCATCGCGGGGCAGTCGGGTGAAAAGGGACACGCGAACTAACGAGCATGGCCTCGTTCTCACGCCCACGTAGGAACGAGAACACTGACGCTCCGCGTCGTTGGTGGAGAAAGGCAGCGACGATTAAACGCCGCTGCTGACGCGGAGAGTCGGGTCTGACGTTCTCACGTCGAGCCTGGGACCGAGAATACGAAAGCACTGGAGTTTCAACCGTGCGCAAGTTTTGGTGTGGCTTCTTCATCTTCTGGCCGATCGCCGCGATCATCTATTCTGCGGTCTCGCCACAGTTTAATTGGTGGTTTCCGGGGCCTTCAGTCACCGAACTGGGGCAGCGGATTGACAACCTGTTTTATCTGATCTTGATCATCGTCACGGCGGTGTTTATCGGAACGCAGGTCGCCTTGGGCTACTGCCTGTGGCGGGCTTCCCACAATAAAGAGGAGCGAGCTTGGTTCACTCACGGCAGCCATAACCTGGAAGTGATTTGGTCGGTCGTGCCGTCGGTGATCCTGCTGTTCCTCGCGCTGTATCAAATGGATGTGTGGGCGCTGTATCGCGTGCAGTCCTTCTTCCCCAAGGAAGCGCGGGAGGCTCCCGTCGCGGAAGTGACCGCTCGGCAGTTTGAGTGGCGGATTCGCTATCCCGGATTGGACGAGCATGGAGTTCCGAAAAAGTTGCACCTCAAGCCGCAGCCTGATGATCTTTACACGGTCAATGATTTGCATGTGCCGATCGGCCGCCCGGTGATGATCAACCTGCGCAGCGACGACGTGCAGCATTCCTTCTTCCTGCCGCACTTGCGAATCAAACAAGATGCGATCCCCGGCCAAATCATCCCGATCTGGTTCAAGCCGGAGAGGCCAGGCAACTTCGACCTCGCCTGTGCCGAACTCTGCGGTTGGGGGCATTACAAGATGCGCGCTCAATTGATCGTGGAACGCGAAGTCGAGTTCCAAGCCTATCTCCAGAAACTGCGAGCCGATCAAAACTACGATGGCCATGCGACGCCCAGCGCCGTGGCCAAGAAGGATGAATAACATGAGTGCCTCGGGAGTCGCCCTGGAACACGGGCACGATCATGAACACGCTCACGGTGCCCCCGGGCATCACGAGTTGTCGTTCATCAAAAAATATGTGTTCTCGACCGACCACAAGATGATCGGCATGCAGTTCCTGTTCACGACGCTGCTGATGATGATGGTTGGCGGCACGTTGGCGTTGGGAGTGCGCTGGCAGGTGGCGTTTCCGTGGACGTCGATGCCATTGTTCGGGCCGTTGTTCGCCGAGTCGGGCGGGCAAATCTCGCCCGAGTTCTACACGATGCTTTTCACGATGCACGCCACCGTGATGATCTTCTTGGTCATCATCCCGGTACTGGCCGGAGCTTTCGGAAACTTTCTGATTCCGCTGATGATCGGGGCCGACGACATGGCCTTCCCGGTGCTCAACATGCTGAGCTACTGGTTCATGATCCCGGCGATCGGTTGTTTCGCCTTGAGCTTCTACTTCGGCGGAGCCGCGGCGGGTTGGACCGCGTACCCGCTGCTGGCTGACTTGCGAGCCGCCGCGCCGTCATCTGGTTCGGCCCAGACATTCTGGCTGATGGGAGTCACGTTCGTCGGTGTGTCGTCGATGATGGGCTCGGTCAATTACATGACGACGATCATCAACATGCGCGCTCCCGGCATGACGCTGTTCCGCATGCCGCTGACGATTTGGGCCATGTTGATCACCGCGATCCTGCAAGCGTTCGCTCTGCCGGTGCTGACGGCGGCGGGCTTCATGCAGCTCTTCGACCGGCTCGACTTTGGCGGACCGCTGGAAGGGATTCACACTGTCTTCTTCATTCCATCGGGATTGGTCGTCAACAACGCCGACCCAACGGTTGGCGGCGGACAGCCGCTGTTGTGGCAGCACTTATTTTGGTTCTACTCGCACCCGGCCGTTTACATCATGCTGCTGCCGGCGATGGGCATGGTCAGCGACATGCTGGCCTGCATGTGCCGCAAGCCGGTGTTTGGTTACAAGCCGATGGTGTTCTCGATGTCCGCGATCGCGGGGCTGGGCTTCATCGTGTGGGGCCACCACATGTTTATCAGCGGCATGAATCCCGCGCTCGGCATGACGTTCATGCTTTCCACGATCATGATCGCGTTGCCGTCCGCCGTGAAAGTCTTCAACTGGATTGGCACGATCTGGGGCGGCCGATTGCAGTTCAACACGGTCACGCTGAACTGCGCGGCGTTCATTTCGATGTTCATCGTCGGCGGTCTGAGCGGCATCTTCATGGCGGCCGTGCCGGTCGACATCTACTTCCACGACACCTACATGATCGTGGCCCACTTCCACTACATCGTGTTCGGCACGACGCTGTTCGGCGTCTTCGGAGCGATTCAATTTTGGTATCCGAAAATGTTCGGCCGGAAGATGGACGAGACGCTCGGCAAGTGGCACTTCTTGCTGTCATTCGTCGGCTTCAACGGAGCCTTCTTCCCGATGCACATGCTGGGCATCGCCGGCTTCCCGCGACGCTATGCCGACCCGTACATCCACCCGTACCTCGAACACTTAATGCCGCTGAATCAGTTCATCACGGTCTCGGCCATCATCATGGGCTTCGGCCAGTTCTTCTTGCTCTACAACTTCGGCACGAGCTGGTTCCGGGGCGAAAAGGTCGGCCGCAATCCCTGGGGAGCGAATGGCCTGGAATGGTTTGCTCCGTCGCCTCCGGGTCACGGCAATTTTGACATACCGCCCGTGTGCTATCGCGGTCCGTATGAGTATTCGAATCCCAATCACCCGGACGAAGATCACTGGATGCAGACCGACCCGCCAAAGGGAAAGAAGAAACCCGAAGGCGACGCGGGCGCACATTCTTAATTTTCGGAGGATGGGCACTCTTGCTCGTCCGTTTTCACAAACCAGGGACGGGCAAGAGTGCCCATCCTACAAATCATGACGACCTCTTCCTCTGATCGCTGGCTGCATCGTTACGCCGTCTTGACGGCGGCGGTCGCGTTGTTGCCGATCGGGATGGGAGCGCTCGTCACGACGCTGGATGCCGGCATGGCCTTTATGGATTGGCCGACGTCCGACGGGCAGAACATGTTTCTGTATCCGTGGCTGAAGGACTTTCATGCGAACCGTGACAAGTTCGTCGAGCACGGACATCGCTTGGCCGGCAGTTTGATCGGTTTGATTTCGATTGGCCTTGTCGTCTTCACGCTCAAGCGCGAATCACGCACCTGGGTGCGCGGCTTGGCGATCGGCATTCTGACTGCGGTCGTACTCCAAGGACTGCTGGGCGGCTTTCGAGTGATCGCTGACGCGCGGGTCGCCGCACTCGTGCATGGTCTGTTCGCTTCGCTGATCTTTGTGACGATCACTGTGTTTGCACTCGCGACCGGATCGAAGTGGATGAGTGGCGATCATTTCTCGCGTCCGGCAATTGAGACTTCTACCAGTTTGAGATTCCTAGCCATCGCGACACCGTTGGTGGTGTTTGGCCAGTCGATGCTCGGCGGTTTCGTGCGGCATCTTGGCTTCGCCCTGCACGAACACTTGGCGGGTGCGATCCTGGCGACCGTGTTGACCGTGGCCGTGATCGTTGCGAGTTGGCGATCCGGTGCCGCTTGGCTCCGTTCGGCGGCGATCGGGTTGTCGATCGTCTTGCTGGTTCAATTGGTTTTGGGTGCCGGTGCCTGGGTGACTCGGTTTGGATATCCCCCGGCCGGATACGTCGCGGTGCAACAGGCTCCGGAACAGATTCTGTTCCGCACGGCGCACGCGGTGGCGGCGATGTTCGTGTTGATGATGTCGGTGCAGTTGGCGGTTCGCGTGTTGCGATTGAGTTGGCTCAATAGTAGCCGGCACACTCCGTGTGCCGTCGGCCTTCGGCACACGGAGTGTGCCGGCTACGTGGGAGGGGCCGTGCGATGAGTGTTGTTCTCGATCCACAAGGCACAATGGAACTCAGCGCGACACTGGCGTCGCGAACGCACGCCACGCCGCGCTGGCGCGAGTATTTCTCGCTGACGAAACCGCGCATCGCGGTGATGGGTTTGGTGACGGTCGCACTGGGGTTCATGTTGGCCACGACGGCCGAATGGTCTGTCGCGCAGTTGGGCCACGCCTTGTTCGGCATCGGCCTGGTCGCGGCGAGTTGCAGTGCGCTCAATCAATGGTGGGAACGGGACTCGGATCGGTTGATGATTCGCACGGCGAATCGGGCATTGCCGAGTGGCCGCTTGCTGCCCAGCGAAGTCCTTTCCTTCGGTCTGCTGTTGGGGACGATTGGTCTCGTCGACTTGGTTTGGTTTGTGAATGGCCTGACCGCGCTGCTGTCAGCCGTCACGCTGCTGCTGTATGTCGTGGTCTACACGCCGCTCAAACGGCACACGTCGCTCTGCACGACGATTGGCGCAATCCCCGGCGCGATGCCGCCGGTGCTCGGTTGGGTCGCTGCAGGGGGTGAGTTGAATGCCGGTGCGTTCGCGCTGTTCGCAACGTTGTTCGTCTGGCAGTTCCCGCATTTCCTGGCAATCGCTTGGCTGTACCGCGAGCAGTATTCGGCGGCGGGTTTGCGGATGTTGCCGCAATCGCGACCGGCGCCGCGAGTCATCGGTTGGTTGTGCGTCGGCTATGCGTTGGCGCTGATTCCGGTCAGTTTGTTGTTGAAAGACGCGGCGCTGGCGGGTGATTGGTTTGCGTTGATCGCGGTGGTGCTCGGCTTGGGCTACGTCGCGTTTTCTGTTCGCTTTCTGCTGGCCGAGTCGGTCAAGACGGCTCGCCAGTTGTTGTGGTTCTCGTTGGTGTACTTGCCGGCGCTGTTGCTGGCTCTGACTTGGGATCATTGGAGATTGTTGTCGTAGCACAGGCGGCTCGCCTGTGTTTGCGTACTTGGAAAGCCAGCAGGCGAGCCGCCTGCTCTACGAGAAGTCAAAATGTCGCACGCACCTTCACACGCGGTTCCGCCCATCAAGATGGGGTTGGCCATTCCCAACTCCAAGCTGTGCATGTGGCTGTTCCTCGGCACCGAGATCATGTTCTTCACGGCCTTCATCGGCACGTACATCGTGCTGCGGCTCGGCTCTAAGGGCTGGCCGACCGATCCGGATGTGACGCACATTCGCGTCGCGGCCGGAGGCATCAATACGTTCGTGCTGATTCTGTCGAGCTACTTTGTGGTGGTCGCTCACGAAGCAATGGGTGCGAAAGACTTCGCGAAAGCTCGCAAGTTCTTGCAGTGGACTTTTGCGTTGGCCTTCGTGTTCTTGGGGATCAAGTCGTTCGAGTATTACGGCAAGATCGACCATGACATTCTGCCGGGACATGTGGCGGAGAACGATCAACAGGCGAAGTACAAAGTCTTGAAGGAATCGGAAAAGGCGGTCGCTTGGCGGCTGGATCAGTTGGTCAGCAAAGCCAAATCCATCAAGGCTGTGGAAAAGATCCCGGAACCCGCGAACGATCCCAGCAAGCTCCGAAAGCTGTTGGTGGATGCGTCCGGCAAATTGATGGGGTCCAGCAAGCCGGCGGAAGCTGCAGCGGCCGAGGAATTCAAAGAGTTCGATGAACCGGATGCCAAGGATCCGACGAAGACGACCATGTTCAGCCGGTTCAAAGCGATGAAGAAAGACATTCAATCTGAGAATGTGCCGCTCGATGAAATTCAGAAACAACTCGACGGATTGAAATCGAATGAAAAGTGGGGCTTTGTCTTCAAGTCGGTGCATGACCCGCATCCGATTCTGTACGGCAACATTTTCGCGTCGTGCTATTTTCTGATGACCGGCTTTCACGCGCTGCACGTCGTCATCGGAATGCTGCTGTTTGCCATCGTGCTGAAGCAACCGAATTTGGAAGGTTGGCATGACTTCGTCGAAAACAGCGGTCTGTATTGGCACTTCGTGGATTTGGTGTGGATCTTCTTGTTCCCGTTGCTCTACATCGTTTGAGACAACCCAAAACTTCCCCCCCACCGAGCTTGTCTCGGTGGATTCAGGCTTCTGCACTACTCATCCGATCTCTTCTTGAGAGTAGTGCAAAAGCCCGCGTGCCACTGGGGCAAGCCCAGTGGGGTTTCAAGGACATAATTCATGCACGACGATCATTCCCATCACGAACATCCGAAGTACGCCCTCATTTTCGGAGCGTTGTGCGTCTTCACACTCATCTCGATCATGGCGGACGTGATCCATCTACCTTATGCCGTCAAAGTGGTCGCCGTGCTCTCGGTGGCGACGTGCAAGGCGTTGTGCGTGATGGCGTGGTTCATGCACCTGAAGTTCGAGCGGGCTTGGAAATACGTGCTGCTCGCTCCGACCACGATTCTGGCGCTGGGTCTGCCGTTGGCTCTGATGCCCGACGTCGGCGAGCACTACTACACACAGGAAGTCCCGCAACTGAACGACTACGCGGAGCATCTGGAGCACCAGAAGCATGCGGGTGCGAATCACGGCGAGGCAAAGCCGGAGCATTAAACCTGGATTGCGGTGGCTGGAGACCGCCCTCCAAGGAAATCATGACCGCGATCCGCGTTGACGAACTGACTCATGCCTACGGCGAACGGCAAGCGCTCGACGGTATCACATTCGAGATTCGTCGCGGCGAGATCTTCGGAGTGCTCGGCCCGAATGGGGGCGGCAAGACGACTCTGTTCCGAGTGCTCTCGACGCTGCTGCCGATTCAGTCTGGACGAGTGGCCGTCTTGGGATTTGATGTGGCGACAAGCTCCGCGGACGTTCGGCGGCGCATCGGTGTCACGTTTCAAGCTCCGAGTCTCGATCGGCGGCTGACGGTTCGTGAAAACCTGGTCCATCAAGGGCATCTTTACGGACTGAGCGGACGAACGCTGGCGGCTCGGATTGAGGATCGGCTGGCGCGATTGGGATTGAGCGACCGCCAGCATGCGTTGGTCAATTCGTTGTCCGGTGGATTGCAGCGCCGCGCGGAGATTGCCAAAGGGATGCTGCACGATCCGGAGTTGCTGTTGCTCGACGAGCCGAGCACGGGACTCGATCCCGGTGCGCGGCACGATCTGTGGCGCTACTTGTTGCAACTTCGTGATGAGAGTGGCGTGACCGTCGTCGTGACGACGCATCTGATGGAGGAAGCGGAGAAGTGCGATCGGCTCGGCTTATTGGATCGCGGGAAGTTGGTCGCGCTGGGCACGCCGGCAGAATTGCGTGCAGAGATCGGAGGAGATTGTTTGACGATCTTGGCGGAGGAGCCGGCTCGATTGTCGCAGCGGATCGCGGAACGGTTTGGCATCGAGCCGAAGTTGTTTGGCCAGTCGCTGCGAATTGAACAAGCTCGTGGACATGAACTGTTGCGTGATTTGGTCGAAGCCTTTCCCAACGAGATCACGTCAGTGTCGTTGGGGAAACCGTCTTTGGAAGACGTATTTATTGCGAAGACGGGACATCGGTTTTGGGAAGAAGACGGAGCTGGCGAAAAATGAAGGGCGAAAAAT
>CAMDDX010000121.1 GCA_945893075.1 Planctomyces sp. SH-PL62
CGGTTGTTGGTCAGTCGGGTGACGTGGTCACGGTTTTGGAACTTTGAGTGTCGCTATTTCAAATGAATGGAGGGCGGTGTCGAGCCACCGCACTCCAGGGTAATTGCTCATGCGTCCGCTCGGCCTTCGATGACTCGACGCCAGCGTTCGGGGACGCCTTCGTAGGCGGCTCGATAGGTTGGCTCTAGCGGGACGTTGATGTAGTGGTCGAGATTGAGGAACAGCGGCATCTCTGGCAGGTCTTGGCCAACCGCGATCGGTTCCACATAAGCCACCGGGTTCACGCCTGCCGAGTACGAAGCCAAGGTCAGCGGCTTGTCGGCGGGCTGGTGGAATTCTTCGAGATTGAAATGTTGCCATAGCTCCCAATGAATTCCTTGGGGATTCGTCTTGCTCGGCGGAAACAGGTCGAGGACCAACAAGTGAATCCCTTGCCGCAGAGCCGACATCGCCTTGTGAACGAAGTCATCGACCGCGGCGCGGCTGAATTTGTTTCCCGGCGAAACGATCTCGATCATGGCCACGACCTCATCACCGCTGGCATGGCGAATGACCAGCGTTTTGCGTTTGAACGTGTACTGCAACGATTCGTCAGCTTCGCTCCGCAGAGCGACCTTCGGCGGAGCATCGGCAATCGCTAAGCCACCGGTGGGCGAGCCGGATTCCGGCGACCAGTCGGAATCACCGTTAGACGAATGCAGAGCCAAGACATCGGGACCAGCCTCTCCGGCCAACTGCTCGGCGAGGACGTAATAGTCCTTCGGCAGCAGTCCGCCGTTGAGAGCCTTTTGCAGTTCGCCAATCCAGGCAGTGTGGAAGGCGTGAAATGTTCCCGCTCGAACTCTTTGCCAATTGTGTGCCGGCATGAATTGGCTCCCATCAGTTGAACGATCCGAAGAACTTCGATCACCTGATTTGCAATCGTCCGTTCTCAATTTCTAATCGACCATCGGCAAACAATCGTATCGCTTCGGGATAGGCATCGCACTCGGCCTCGAAGACGCGAGCGGCGAGGGTGTCGGGGGTGTCGCCTTCGAGCACCGGGACGGCGCGTTGGACGATGATCGGGCCGTGGTCGTATTCGTTGTCGGCGAAGTGGACCGTGCAGCCGCTGAGCTTCACGCCGCGAGCCAACACCGCCTCGTGAACGTGATGCCCGTGAAAGCCCTGGCCACAGAACGCCGGAATCAGCGCCGGGTGAATGTTGAGCACTCGCCGCTCGAAGTCCGGCGGGATGTGGATCAGCGACAGGAACCCGGCCAGCGTGACCAGATCGACCTGAGCCGCTCGGCAACGGTCGAAGATCGCGTTTGAAAAACTCTCGACCGAATCAAACTGCTTGCGAGCAATCATCTCACACGCCAACCCCGCCTCACGAGCACGCTCGATCCCGCCAATGCCCTCGCGACTGGCGATGACGACAGCGACCTCGGCATTCAATTCGCCGGCTTTGATCTTCTTCAAGAAGTTGACCAGCGTCGTCCCACCGCCGGAAATCAACACTCCCAACCGAATCGGCCGATCCAACTTGGGCGAACGGAACGAAGAAGACGGAGCGGAGGATGTCATGCGAAAGCCCTGTTTCATTAGCGATGATTAGCGGAGATTAGCGTTCCTGTGCGTTCTTCTCGAACAAGTTGGGAACACTAATCGACGCTAATCTTCGCTAATGGGAACAATGGAATCTGGTTGGAGGAGTTCAGCGTTCTTTTGCAGAAACTCGTCGCACCAGCGGTATTGGTCGAGCAAGGTTGCGGTGTCTCGGCCGAGAAGGTGATACGCCAGGTAAATGGCTTCGATCGTCGCGAGTCCGGCGGCTGGGTCATCGAAGATCTTGGACACTCGCGGGTACGCGGTTTGGCACGACGGAAGGCTGCGGATGGGTAGGTGCGCGTATTTCTTTTCCATGCGTTCGGCGAGTCGCCAAGTACCGTCGATGACGAGCAGTCCGCTGTTTCGATCCGCTTCACTGAGCAGCGGGCCGCCGATGCCGAGCCGGACGTAACCTTCCAGCGACTCGAGACCGTCGTCGGGATAGGTCCAGAAGACGAATTCGTTGCGCTCACGCAGCGGTTCAACCGAGCATTTGCTGCGGTTCTCGCGGCGATGGACGACGATGATCGTGGGGGGATAGTTCGGCACGAGAGTCTGCTTTGGAGTGCGGAGTGTCAGCTCCGCTTTGGATGGCTCGATCCAAAAGATCCAAAGCGGAGCTGACACTCCGCACTCCAAAGGGGGCCTCGCGAAGCGAGGCGGTTGTTGCTGGGGGAATTGGGCGGCAATAGAGTGGGTCCGCCGAGTGTTCGCAAGCGGCGCGGTTCGGAGTGTGTTCGATGACGTTGTTGTTGTGTCCTGAATGTTGCCAGTGGCGCGAGCCGGTTGAGGGTCGCTGCTCCGTGTGTGCCGGGTCGCTCGATCTTGCCATTCCCGATCCGTCGTTGGAGACGATCGCGGAGGAGATTGGCGATCTTCAAGGATTGCTCGGCGAGGCGGACGTTCCGCGCGGCGACTTGCCGCAGCGGGGTTGGCTGTGGGCGACGACTAACGGTTTGCTGTTCGTGCCGTGCGAGTCGCGAGTGATCGTGTTCGCGAACAGCGATCGCGCGAAAGAGGCGACGCGACAAAACGGACTCGGCCGATGGATTGGACAGTGGTGGTCACGGTTGAGCGGACACAGGTCCGCGTCTCGATTCGCTTGCGAGCATCGAGCAAGCGCGTTCGCGGCCAGTGACCGCATCGCACTGGCGGAGTTACTGCGTAGCGATCCCGGTGTTTTGTTTTGGTCTCGCGGCGCAATCGCGGCGTGGCGTCGGCAGCGAGGTCAGTGGGAGTTCATTCGTCCGAACACCTGCTCGTGGCCGGAGCGGATTTCGATGCACGATCGTGATGGCGATCGTGCTCTGCAAACCTGGTTGGAGACAACAGCGTGTCCGCTCCCCGTGAATGTTCGCTGACGGAATTCCTCGATCTGCTGCGCGAGTCGCTGGCCGGTGATGCTTGTTGGGGCGTCGTGCTGAGTCAGCCGTGTCGTGGTGCGGGCGGCTCGCCTGCAACGACAGAATCAGAACTCGTGCAGGCGAGCCGCCCGCACCACAAGCTGACCGCTCGACCGGTCGAGTTGTCGGGCGAGCGGCGATATCAACTGGCTGAGCGGCGTGGGAAGCAAGAGTTTCATCTCAACCTCACGGCCGATGAGTTGTTGACTCGGATCACGTCCGATTTTGGCGAACGGTTTGAGCAAGCGGATCTCTTCACTCCGGACGCCGACTACTCGGCGCGAATTATTCGCAAGGACGCCGCGCGGCTCACCAAACGCAAGCCGTCGAAGTCGGCTCCGGCGCTGACGCATGATCGGGGCAAGCAATACTTGATTCCGGAAGGCCGGCCGTGTCCGTTCTTGGCGGAGATCGGCGTGATGACTCCGGCGGGGCAGGTCAAAGCGGCGAAGCAGGCGAAGTTTCGGCAGGTGAATCGGTTTCTGGAATTCGTGGACGACGTGTTGCCGGAACTGCCGCCGACGGGAGTCCTCCGCATCATCGACTTCGGTTGTGGCAAGAGTTACCTGACGTTCGCGCTGCATTACTTGCTGACCGAACTCCGCGGGCGAGAGGTCGAGATCATCGGTCTCGATTTGAAGGGGGAGGTCGTTGCCGATTGTCAGCGGATCGCCGAGAAGCTTGGTTGTCGCGGCTTGCGATTCGAAGTCGGCGACATCGCGGGCTACGTGACGGCGGGCGCGGTGGACTTGTCGGTTTCGCTGCACGCTTGCGATACCGCGACCGATGCCGCGCTGGCTCAGGCGGTGCGGTGGCAAGCGCAGGTGATCCTGGCGGTGCCGTGCTGTCAGCATGAGGTCTTTGGTTTGCTGACCGATGATTCGTTGCCGGGCTTGTTGCGGCACGGCATCTTGAAGGAACGCTTCGCCGCGCTGGCCACCGATGCCCTGCGAGCCGCGCTGTTGGAGGCGGTTGGTTATCGGACTCAGGTGATTGAGTTCATCGACCTGGAACACACGCCGAAGAATTTGTTGCTGCGAGCGGTTCGATGTGATCGTCCTGCTCCGGAAGCGAAAGAACGCTACGAACGCTTGAAAGCTCAGCTTGGTCTGCGGGAGTTTGAACTTGAACGGCGGTTGTTCGCGTCGCACTGAGTTCTCGCCCGGATGATTCATGTGCCGACACCAGCACGACGCGCGAGCGAGTGGTGACTCGCGAAACACCACTCGCTCGTATGTTGAAACCGCAGCCTGGTGGAGGGCCACGACATTCGCCAGCGTATCGAGCATCGCCGCTTGAGCTGACGACGCCCACTCGGCGGAGGCTCCCAGAACTTGAAGCCGCTTCCCTTTCCAGTCGGCCGACCGCTTCTGGCGCGCGACTTTGACGAAGTCCGACAGTTGCCCCGCGATCGCGTTGGCCGAGCCTTCGTCCAATGTGCTGTCGAAGAGCAGCGCTCCCGACGGCTCTTGAATCGTGCAGCCGACCAGATCCGCCTTCGCACCGAGCATCTCCAGTTGCAGCACGAGATCGGCCGCTTTCGTCGTCGCCGGTTTCTCGGTGGGCTTCATCGGTGTCGGCACGATCAATTGCAGCTCCGACACCTGGGCGAACTGCAGCTCCAGCTTTTCGATGACCCGCTTCGTGAGCTCAGATTCCTGGCCGCCAACAACGACCACCTGCAAGACCTCGGCTGACTGAGGCCGACGAAGCCATCGCCAGCAGGGCAACACACACCAACGACAAACAACGCAGACGAATGAGAACCTCCCCGTTTCAAGGACGCTTCTCGACGACGCAGAATGAATTATCGAAATGGGCTGTTGCGAATCGTAGCCTGACTCTCCGAGTCGGGTGTTTTCACTAGCAGTGCCCGACTCGGAGAGTCAGGCTACGAACTTCGATCTACCTGATTGGCGGACCAACTCGCAGGTTGCGGAACTTCACTTCGGTGCTGTGGTTTTGCAGGCCGAGATAGCCATTGAGTTGCCGCAGCTTGATGAGCGGGTGCGATTCGGCGTTGATGTCGGTGACGGTCACGCCGTTGTGCCGCGTGATGACTCGGTCGCCGTCGCAGACGATTTCGAGCGTGTTCCATTCGCCGGGCGGGCGTGTGTTGCGCGGGTTGGCTCCGGCGATGTCGTAGATCGACGCCGAGTATTGATAGTCCTTGAGCTTCGCGTGTTCCTTGGCCGCATCGTCGAGAACTTGCACCTCGAAGCCGGCGGGGGGCTTCGTGTCGTTCTCACGATGATGGTTGCCGTCCTGCGGGACTCGGACATAAACGCCGCTGTTGCCGCCGACCGCCAGCAGGTAATCGAATCGCATCGAGAAGTTGTCGTACTCACGGCAGGTTCGCAGCCACGGGCCTTTCTGGCCGGTGCAGACGAGCAAACCGTTTTCGATCTTCCAGCAAGTCTCGGCCGGTTGGCCCGCCCCTTCCCAGCCGGCGAAGTTCTGGCCGTTGAACATCGACGAGAAACCCAGTTCGGTGATGCAGAGATTACGCAACAGGAACTGACCTCCCTTGGGAACCTCGACTTGAATGCCGACGTGGCCGACTGGCTCTTTGATGCCGGCGACCGAATACGCCTGGCAGCCGTTGATGACCATCGTGACGCGGTCGCCGACGACGGTGATGTCGAACGCATTCCACTCGCCCGGTTTCACGAGCCCTTTGCTTTCGGCACCGGGCAGGCTGCCGATGTTGCCTTCTTTGCCTTGCAGCAGATTGGCTTGATAAGCCTTCTTCGGGAACGGTGCTCCGCCGGGTTGTGCGCGCAGGTAGATGCCGGCGTCGTAGGTCTCAGCCTTCAAGGCTTTCCATTCGACGTGCAATTGGAAGTCGGCATAGACGTGATGCGACCGGAGCCAGCCGTCGCCGTCCTTGAGCAGCAAGTTGCCGTCTTGGATTTCGACCTTCGCGCCGTTCTCGACCGTCCAGCCGTCGAGCGTCTTGCCGTTGAAGAGGCACGACGTGTGGCCACAGCGTGCGGTTGCGTCTTGAGCAATCGTCGGATGCGAGGCCATCGCGAAGAACCCAACCAGACAACTGACGGACGCCAAGATCATCGCTCGCATGATGTCTCTCCGGTGAGGTGTAGGTTGGGCATTCTTGCCCGACCGAACGACGGGCAAGAGTGCCCGTCCTACAACGATTTAGGCCACGGGCTTGAAGACACGCTGCAACTCTTCGAGGGACGTGACCCCCTTGGCGACGTGTCGCAGGGCATCCTTGGAGAACGTCGACATGCCCTCTTTGCGGGCCAGCGTGCGGATCGCGTTGGCGTCGCCTCCTTGGATGACACACTCCTTAATCGCGTCCGACATTTCGATGTACTCGAAGATGCCGGTGCGGCCGAAGTAACCGGTGTCGCCGCACTTTTCACATGGCGGCGGTTCCTCGACTTCCCCTTCTTCGTTTTCGGTGGCGACCGGCTTGCGATACAGCGTCTTGGTGTCGGACGGCAGACCGACCTTGGCGATGAGCTTCGGATTCGGCCGATAGGCTTGCTTGCAATCGGGACAAATCTTGCGGAGCAGCTTGGTATTGATGACTCCCATGAGACCGTTCGCCACCACGCTGGGATCGCCGACCCATTGCACCAGTTGCACGATCGCGCTGGCGCAGTCCTTGGCGGGCATTTCCGACAGCAGCGTGATCTTGTCCTGCATCGAGAACAGCGTCTTCGCGGCCTCGGCGGACGTGACCGGCTCATTAAACACAACGTCCGATTCGATGCGCACGAGTCGCGTCAGAGTTTGTTCCAGAGAGTCCTCTTTGTTGGCCTCGAACACCGAGACATTGACGACTTCACGCGTTCCGAGATCACGCACCGTATGAACCTGGAACATGTAGCAGTCGACGCCGCGCAACATGCCGAACGCGGTCGTAGTGACGCCCGTGTTCGGAGCGCCGACGGACAAGCTCAGTCCTTTGTGGTGGCTGGTCCATTCCCGGATTTTCTTTTTGAGATCGGCGGACATGCCCAGTTCGTCCGGCGTGACGATGGCTCCCTTGAGCGCGCGGCACTTGATCGTGAGCAACTCACTGCCGTCCGGCTGCGGTTTGGTTTGCACGACCAATTCATATTTCAACTCATTGAACTCGGCCTTGATCCCGCCCATCTGTGGTTGAGTGCGGACTTTGATGTCCAGCCCGGCCAGCAGTTTCAGCATCTGTGTGATCGCCAGCCCTTGCGGCTTGGTGAGCTTGCCGCCGGCATAGGGCATGCCATCGACGAGAAACGCGACTTGCGAGCGTTCCCCTTTCGGCTCGACGCGGATGGTCTCCGCGCGGCGTGCGAGGCCGTCCGTGACCAGTTCTTTCGCCGGGTTCAAGCCTGCCTGAACCAGCCGCTGGTTCTCCTTCATGTTCGGCTCTTTGCCGTTGAGCGCGCCCTGGAAGAGGACCAGTTCGATTTCCTCTTCGTCTTCGTCGTCATCATCTTCCTCTGCACGCCGACTGAACATTCCCACGATGCAATCTCCCTCAGGAATCAAAATCTCAAATTTCAGATTTGAAATCTCAAATCTCAAAAAACTACAGCAGTCCGTATTTCTTCAACGTGATTGCCAAGCTCTCGCGTTGCTGGGCATCCAGTGGCGTGAGCGGCAACCGCACCTCGCCGGTGTCGCGGCCGAGCATCTGCATCGCCGCTTTGACCGGAATCGGATTGGTCGACAGTCCCAGCATGTCGCGGCACAACGGGAACAGCTTGCGGTGCCAACTCTGAGCGGTCGCGATGTCTCCTTTGTCCCAGGCGGCCAGCAGCGACTTCACGTCCTTCGGCACGATGTTGCCGACGACCGAAACGACTCCCCGTCCGCCAAGCGACAGCAGCGGCAGCGTCAAACTGTCGTCGCCGGACAAGACCGTGAGGTTGCTCAGCGCGATGATTTGCGAGGCCGCATCCATCGAGCCAGTCGATTCCTTCACCGCCACGATGTGCGGCAACTCGCCGATGCGTGCGATCGTTTCGGGTTCGATGTTCTTGGCCGTCCGGCCGGGGATGTTGTAAAGGATGATCGGTAGATCGCAGGCATCGTTGATCGCTTTGAAGTGCTGATAAAAACCTTCCATCGTCGGCTTGTTGTAGTACGGTCCGACGACGAGCGCTCCGTCCGCTCCGGACTTCTGCGCCGCGATCGTCAGCTCAATCGCCTCGGCCGTGCTGTTCGAACCGGTGCCCGCGACGACTTTGATTCGCCCGCGAGCTTGCTCGCACACGACATCAATCACGCGGTGATGCTCGTCGTGGGAGAGTGTCGGACTCTCGCCCGTCGTGCCCACCGGACAGACCGTGTCAGTTCCTTGCTCGACGTGCCAATCGACCAGCTTTCGCAAGGCCGACTCATCGAGCAACCCATTCCGAAACGGAGTGACCATCGCAACGGTCAGCCCTGCAAACTTCTCACCCTTAGTTGTCATGATGCCTTCCAAAAGGAGTCCCCAAAAACCGTAGGGTGGGTCGAGTCATCGAGACCCACCAGACGACGAATGACAGACGGTGGTGGGTCTCGATGACTCGACCCACCCTACGAATTGCAGCCCTATCTTGCCTTCCAATCGACGTTCGACAGTCGCGACAGCGCCAACTGCAGCGCGTGCGTGCCGAGCCGTCCGCCTCCCTGAGCCTTCAGCGACAGATACAACTGATTCGACAACGCCAAGCCGGGCAGAGCCAGATTC
Source organism: Planctomyces sp. SH-PL62 (assembly GCA_945893075.1). Lineage (GTDB taxonomy): Bacteria > Planctomycetota > Planctomycetia > Planctomycetales > Planctomycetaceae > SXKJ01. Next base: position 8,689 of record CAMDDX010000121.1, read on the forward strand.
ATCCGCTTCGCCTCGTCGAGCGCGATCCCCATGTCTTTGATGAAGTGCTCGACGAAGAAGCCCGGATCGAAGTTGTTGGCCATAATCCGCGGGCCGAGATTCGACAACGACCAGCTCCCCGCCGCCCCGACCGACACCGACTTCATCACCGTCTCCAAATCGAGACCCGACTTGTAGCCGTACAGCAACGCCTCGCAGACTCCGACCATGTTGCTGGCAATCAAAACCTGATTGACCATCTTGGTGTGCTGCCCGGCTCCGGGGCCCCCTTGATGGATGATCGTTTTGCCCATGACGGAGAAGCAGGGCTGCAACGCTTCGACGACTTCTTTGTCGCCGCCGACCATGATCGACAGCGCCGCGTTCTTGGCTCCGATATCACCGCCAGAGACCGGAGCATCGACGCTGAATACGCCTTTCGCTTTCGCGGCCTCGGCGATCTCGACCGCCAGTGATGGCTCGCTGGTCGTCATGTCCACGAGCACATTGCCGGCTTTCGATCCGGCCAGCGCTCCGTTCGCGCCGAGCATCACTTCGCGGACATCGCTCGGAAATCCGACGATCGCGAAGATCACGTCGCTCTGCTGAGCGAGTGCTTTCGGAGACTCGGCCCAGCCGGCTCCATTGCCGATCAGCGGCTCGGCCTTGGCCTTCGTCCGCGAGTAGACCGACACGGCAAAGCCGGCGGCGAGCAGGTGCCCGGCCATGCTGTTGCCCATCACACCGGTGCCAATCCAACCAATCTTCGTCTTGCCCGGAGCAATCACCGGAACCGTCATCGTGTCACCTTGTTGTTGTCGCTCAGAATCGTCTGTTCGTGGCGGACGCTGCCAGCGTCCAGCCTGCCGACGCAAGCTGCGTCGGCCACGGGCGGGGCAGTGTATCGGCGAGATTTCGCCAACTCCACGAAGTCGCCTCACGCGCGGCCTGCTTGCGGCGTACTGACGACCCAACCACAATCCCGCCCCGTCGGCGTAGTCCGGACGCCTACGTCCGGACGAAATCGCTTCAATCCTTGTGACCGGACGTGGGCGTCCGGTCTACGTCGACCAATCTCACGGAGGCGGCATGTCTTTGGTGCTCGACAACCTCAAGAAGAGCTATCGCGAGCCGGGCGGCGGAACCATTCCGGTCCTGAACGTCACTCGCTTCGAGCTGAAAACCGCCGAGCAAGTCGCATTGGTCGGCTCCAGCGGCGGAGGCAAGACGACGCTGCTCAACGTGATCGCCGGCATCACCACGCCCGACAGCGGCCGAGTCGTCATCGACAACATCGATGTCACCGGACTCAACGAACCCAGCCGAGATCGCTTCCGAGCATTGAAGATCGGCTTCGTCTTTCAGACGTTCAATCTGCTGCCGGCTTTCACCGCGCTGGAGAACGTCTTGTTGGGCATGTGCTTCGCCGGCAAAGGAACCGATTCGCATCGCGCAACCGATCTGCTGACTCGCGTCGGCCTCGGTCACCGATTGCATCATCGCCCGCCACAACTCTCCGTCGGTGAGCAACAGCGTGTCGCCGTCGCGCGAGCGCTCGCCAATCACCCCTCGCTGCTGCTGGCCGACGAGCCGACCGCCAGCGTCGATATCGCCAACCAAAATACGATCCTCGATCTGATCCGCGACACCTGCAAAGAGAACAACGTCTCGCTGTTGCTGGTGACGCACGCCCCCGATATCGCCGCTCGCTTCGGTCGCATCGAACAACTCAGCGATTTCAATCGTCCTGTTACCTGACGCTCCGTTGTGGCCGGTCTCCTGACCGAGCCACACACCGTTGACCGCAGGTCTCCTCCGAAACTGGGAGACCTACGGTCAGCAACCGGTGGCTCGGTCAGGAGACCGGCCACAACCTGGTCTTCTCCTCATAAACGAGCCCCGCATGAACCTTGTCACCATTGCTCTCAAAAGCATCAAGCAGCGGTTCCTTTCGTCGAGCCTGACCGCGCTCAGCGTTTCGCTCGGCGTGATGCTGATGGTCGCCGTGCTGGTGATCAACGGCGTCGTTACCGATCTGTTCAGCCCGCAGAGCTTCGGCTTCAACCTCGTTGTCGGTCCGAAGGGGAGCGATATGAGCCTCGCGTTGAGTTCGATCTATCGTCTCGAACGATCCGGCGAACCGCTTCCGTACCTCTTTTACAAAGAGTTGCAAGAGCATCCGGCGGTCGAAAAGGCCGTGCCGATCACGATTGGCGATTTGACCGAGCAAGGCGAGTTCCCCATCGTCGGCACGGTTTCGGAATTCTTTGAGCTGGATTATGCGTACAAGAAGCCGTTCCGTGTGCGTGGCTCGTTCTTGAAGACGCCCTGGGATGCCGTGATCGGTTCGCGCGTCGCGGCCAAGAACGGCTGGGACATCGGTAGCGAGTTCAAGCTGACTCATGGCGGGGTCAAGGATCACGTTCACGAAGAAAAGTTTCGCGTGGTCGGCGTGCTCGCACCGACCGGCACTCCGAACGACCGCACGGCGTTCGTCAGCATCGCGGGCTTTTGGGGAATCTCGGAACACGAGAAGCCACTGCAAGAGGCGATCAACCGACTGGAGAAATTCCGCTACACCGTGCCGCAATCGCTCCGCGACCAGGCGATGAAGCAGAAAGAACCCAAGAAGGCGGACGGACACGGGCACGATCATGCCGACCACGCCGAGTTGCTCGACGAGCAGAAGGAAGTCACCGCGATCTTCCTCCTCACCAAAGGAGACACTGGGTTTGCGGGAGCAATACTCGCCGGCGAGATCAACGAAGATGTCCGCGCGATGGCGATCAATCCGGTCCCGGTCATGGGCCGACTGATGAGCCTTATTGTCGGCAACATCCGCTTGATGTTGCTGGTGCTCACCAGCGTCATCATCGCGGTCTCGGCGGTCAGCATCTTCGTGAGCATCTACAACTCGATGTCCGACCGCCGCCGCGAGATCGGGATCATGCGAGCGCTGGGTGCTCGGCGCGAAACTGTCTTCACGATCATCCTGGCCGAGTCCGCGTTGCTGTGCCTCGGCGGCGGCGCGATCGGATTACTGCTCGGCCACGGCTTGGTCGCGGTAGCCAGCCCGATCATCGAGTCACGCAGCGGAATCCTGATCAACCCGCTGGCGTTTGAACCGATGGAGTTGGTTCTCTTCCCCGTGCTGCTGGTCGTCGGCTCGCTGATCGGCTTCCTGCCGGGCCTCGCCGCATATCGCACCGACGTCGCCGCCGCGTTGAGCGAGTGATCTTGATCAGCCGGAACGCCCTAGCGTCCGGTTTTCTCGGCAACCGGGGCTAGCGCCGCGCGGCTAATGAATAATCCGGACGCAAGCGCGTTCCGGCTGATCAACGTGAGACCAAACTCACTCGCTGCGCTTGGCGAGTTCGAGGGCTTGCAGCAGCAGAGTGCCTCCGCCGTCGTGGGTTGGCGAAATCTTGCGACCCTGATGACGAGCACGGAACTTTCCATCGGTCGACTGGCCGATCGTCGAGATCGGTTGCCCAGTCACGTCCAGCACAATGTATCGGGCTTCAAAACCGACGATGTGCTCGACCGGATCGTGATTGGCCTCGTCCATCAACCGCACGAGTTCTAGCTTCGTCAGTGCGACAACCTGGAAATCGTCTCGCTCTTCCAAGTCGCGGTGTTTGGGCAGCTTCTTGGCGTCGGATGGAATCGCTTTGTGGTGGTCGGTGACCACCAGCACCGTCGGCCGAGCGGCCTTGGCGTTGGCTTGGACCGTGACCAGCAGGTCTTCGTTGCGTTGCGTTCGCTCGACGAACTTTTGCCGCGCCAACCGCTCGAAGACCGGAGCTTGAATCTCGCGGATGGTCACTGGAGAGATGCCGGCCAGGACCACATGCGATTCGTTGCGATCAAGTTCTGCGTTCAGCCGATAGCGTTGGGCGTTTTGTTCCATTTGCAATTTGGTGAGAGTGCCCCTTCGAGGCCCGAATCCAAAGCCGGCATTCGTTTCTCGTTGCAACTGATCGACGAACTGAACGGCGGCGTTCAAACTCTGAGCCACGGTTCGCCGGTCAGACTCGTCTTGGTTTTCACACCAACGGTCGAAACGCGACTTGAGTCCCAACGGCAAAACCTCTTGATGTCCCTCGCGAATCTTCCGGCCGCGCTGAACCTTGTCCAAGCCGCGCAGTTTTTGATTCAACTTGTCCGAAAACTCAGCCCCTTGCAGCACCTCCTGAGCTGAGACAGGGCCGACCAGATACAGCAACACTTCTTTCTCCGGCGTGCAGAAATAGGTCACGACGTTGCCGCCGCTCTTGCCAAGTTGTTCGTGAACTTTCTCCTGGCGTTTCGAAATGGACGTCGAAACGGAGAACTGTCCGACCTGCTCGTAACACGACACGAAATTGGCTTTGATCAACTCGCCAAGCTTGGGGTCTGACAGAGCACCTGCTCTGTATGTTTCGGCGTTGTTTCAGGTGAAGGTGTTTTTGGCAAAGTTGCCGGACAGATTGAGCAACATCACCGGCTTTGATTGACTGGCCGCAGCCTGAAAGGCTCCGTCAACATCCTTCGTCCAGGGGATCGCCGTCCCAAAGGTCTGCAATTCCGATGAGCTGTCATCGGCCAGCGCAACTGCCGCAGTCAGAAAACTCAAGAGCACCGTCAACGCTCCGCACGATCGACGCGACCATCGCATGAGAGAGGCTCCGGAAAAGAGAGGACTGGTTCGGACGGCCGCGAGACAGGATCGAATGGGCGGCCACGATCACCGAGCAGATGGCTCGGCATTGCGACGGCCGAGATTGTACTGAGACTAACTCAACCGTCCAGAACGTTCGATTGGCGGTATGACCGCCAGCCAAGTCATTTCAAGAAATCTGGCAGATAGCCGTCCCCGTCTCCAACTGGCTGCGACCGTCGTTGCTGATCTGCCGCGCGTTGAGTTTGCTCGGCGTCTCGCAGCGCGATGTACGAGCCGCTCATCAGGCGGTCCTCTTTGCCCGCTCCGGCCGAGATCACGATCGCGGATTCGGCGAGCAAACCTTTGTCGGCGACATTGATGCCGTAGCAGCGAGTCTGACACAAACCGCAGCCGACGCATTTGTCGGGCAGCACCACGGGAGCCAGGAATCCCGAATCCTCGATCGGGTTTCCAGCGGCATCGACTTCGGTACGCACGCGAGTGAACTCGATCGCGTGATAACCCGCGTGATGGCACTCATCGACGCAAAGCTGACACGCCTCGCGGCCGGCGTGCGGCAGACACGTTTGCAGATTCAATTCGGCCAGCCCGATATGGCAGACCTTCTTCTCTTCCAAAGGCAACGCACGAATCGCCCCGGTCGGGCAGACTTGGCCGCAGGCGTTGCAGCTTGATTCGCAGCCGGCCCAGTCGGCGACAACGTACGGAGTCCACAAGCCATCCAGCCCTTGTTGAAACCGCAACGGTTGCAGCACGTCGTTCGGACAGGCTTTGAAACACTCGCCACAGCGGATGCACATTTGCAGGAATTGTTCTTCCGGAACACTGCCCGGCGGACGCACCGGTCGCCACGCATGCGGGTCATCCAGGTTCGCTCCCGAAACTTTCCCCGCGATGGCAAGGCCCAGACCGCCGAGCACTCCCGAAGCGAGTCCCGCCCCGGCCGCGAGGAATCCGCGCCGTCCAATCGGCGTGTCACCCGTCGGCGGATCGTTCGGCAATTTGAGTTGCACGAAATTCCAACGCTCGACGAATTTGATTGCCTGAGTCGGACAGACTCCGCCGCAAGTTTGACAGAGCGTGCAGTCGGTCGTGCGCGTGAGGAAGTCCGGCTTGATCGCATCGAACGGGCAAATCTCGACACACTTGTTGCAGTTGATGCAGGTGTTCTCGACCTTGCGTTCGGTGACTCGAAACAAGTTGCCCAACGAAAACACTGCACCGCTGGGGCAGACATACCGGCACCAGAACCGCGGCTTGAGCAATCCCAATCCCAGCACGGCCGCGAATAGCGCGAGCGACACGAAGTGCCCCAGATGCAACGGCGGCACCTGATGCCAGCCGCGCTCGAAACCGGTTTGCCATGGCGAGATCGAGAACAGCAAGCCGCGGGTGATCACCGGAATCGCCGCGACAAATCCGGAGACAAGCACCCCGCACGCGGCAGCCACCAGCGTCGCCAGCAGCAGGTAATACTTGATGTGAACCCACCAGCCGTTGTCGCCAACTCGAAACCGTTTCACGCGCGAGCTGATGGCCCAATCAAACAAGTCGATCAGCGTCCCCAGCGGGCAGAGATATCCACAGAACCCGCGCGGGATGAAGACACAGACCAGCAGAATGATCCCAGCGCTCGTGAGTGACCACACCCATGCTCGCGAAGCCAGCGCGGTCGAAAGGCTGACGAGCGGGTCGATGATCAGAAAGAACTCGGCGGCGACCTTCTCTTTGCGGCCCAAATCATCGGCATAGTGCGACGGCCAAGTCTCGGCATTGGAGGAAGGCCGCGCGGAGTACGGCCAGCAGACGTAGAAGAACAAAACGAGAAACGCGATGAAGCAAATCCCCTGCACCGCTCGCCGCACCGGCGACGAGAGCCACGTCGGACCGAGACGACTCAGCCACTGCCGCAACTTGCCGGCTTTGCTCTTCTTCACGAACGGCAGAAAAAGGTCGAGTCGCATCTTTGGAGTGCGGTGTGTCAGCACCGCTTTCCTTTCGCGGCGAAGCCGCTTTTTGATTGACGATTTCGTCGCTGGCAAAAGTAAGCGGCTTCGACGCGATCCAAAGCGGTGCTGACACACCGCACTCCAAGGTTATCGGGCCAGCGCCTTGGCGGTCGCGTTGATGATCGCTTCGGAAGTGATGGTCGCGTTGCTGGTGGTATCGACCCCCTTCACACTTTGCTTGGCGATGATCTTCGCGGTCGTGTCGGTGATCGCCGAATAGAACTGCTTCTCACGGTGCTTGGTGACTGCGACATCCGTGATGCGGCCAGACTTCATCGCGACGGTGACTTCGACAGCTCCTTCATAGCCCTGACTGGCGGCGACGTACTTGCCGTCGGAGACGCTCTGCGGATCAAACAACTCAAAGGCTTTGATCGCAGCGACGTTGGCTCCGGCGCGATTGCGATTTTTCAACAATCGGCCAGGCGGATTCTTCGCGGGAACTTCGATGTCTAAAACTTTCTGGTAGTAACCGAGCGCGTCTTGATAGCGTCCCGCCTGGCGGCAGGCGTCGCCAGCGGCGAGAAAGTCGTAACCCTGAGTGTCCTCGTCCGCCAATGCCATGCGAATCGCCTTGTCGGTTTCACCCATGTCACCGAGAAGTTTCGCCTGCGAAACACTGGGGGGCACCTTGGCGAGCAGCTTCAACGCTTCGTCACGATGACCCAACCGCCAATAACACTCGGCGAGAATCACGGCCGACTGAGCAAACTCCTCCGGGTCTTTCTCGACGCCGACGGCTCGATACCAGAAGGCCGCGCGGGCGTAGTCCTCCAGCAAGTCGTGGTACATGTGACACAACGTGAGCATGATCCGCTCACGCTTTTCCGGATCGTCCTTGTGCAGCGTCAGCAAATGGTGCATCAACCGCGTCCCCTCGCGCCAACGGCTGGGATTGGGATTGATGATGTCCCACACGTACTGGCCAACGTTTTTCTGATTATTCCAGCCCCCCGGCGGCGGCCCCTTGGGCCACGACAGGTCGAGCGTCTGCGGATAATCGAGCCGCGTCTCTTTGAACCACGGCGGCGAAGTTTTCCCCTCGCGGTCGATCAGCGCGTCGAGTTCCGCTCGCGACGATTTGACCTGCGGCGTGGCAGTGGTGACGAACGTGACCAGGATCAGCAATGTGAGGAGGCATGTTTTCATGGTGAGCCTGAAAAAATGAAAACGGTATAACGGCTGACGGCCATCGGCTGACGGCTTTCGGCCGAACGCCGAGAGCCGATGGCCGTCAGCCGTCATACCGTTTTTTAACTGGGAGAAAACCTGGCGTGCGGATCATGCGGCCCTGCTTGAGCACCAACAGCGCATCGATGTCCGCCAACGTCTCAATCAGTGCCAGTGTGCGATCTGCGCCCAGCACCATTGCGGCCGTACTGAGCGCATCGGCCTGCATCGCGGTCGGTGCGGCAATGCTGACGCTGGCGAGTTCGCTCGGCGATTGCCCGGTGTGCGGATCGAAGATGTGATTCTTGGAAAAGTCTGCCGAGAAGGTGGTTTCGTAATCGCCGGAGGTTGCCAGCGAGCGGCCTCGCAGCGCGGGGAGTGCGACAAAAGCGTCCGGCTCGCGCGGATGTTGAATACCGACGGTCCAATCGCGCCCGTCCGGTTTGCGGCCGAGGCAGCCGATCTCGCCAGAGTTCACGAGCGCGTGCTCGACGCCGTGATCGCACAGCGCCGCGATCGCGCGATCCGCCGCGAAGCCTTGAGCGATGCCGTTGAGCGTGATCGCCGTTGCCGGTGCTCGGAGATAGATGTGGTCGTGCGAGACTTCGACCGCTCGCCAATCGACGCAGGCGCGGGCAGCAGCGATCTGCGAGTCGGTCGGCAACCGGCCTTGCTTCTGACAGGCCGCGAACAACTCCCACAGCGGCTGCACGGTGATGTCGAACGCTCCGTCCGATTGCCGCGATGTCTGCTCGGCCATCGCCAGCACCGCCGAGAAATACGGATGCGGCTGGTGGAGGACTCGATCGCGATTCAAGCGGCAGAGCTGACTGTTCGGCCGATACAGACTCAGCAACTGCTCGACGAGTTCGAGTTCCTCGAAGGCAGCGTCGAGCGCACGCTCCGCTTGGTCGGTCGGCAATCCCATCACCGTCATCGACACGTCGGAACCGAGCGCCCACGCCCGTCGTGTCACGGCGTCTTGGGAAGGTGATCTCTTCGCCCCACTCCAAGCGAATCCACCGGCCACGGCTGCGGCACCGCTTCCCAGAGACAAACACAAAAACCTTCGACGATTGAGAGACATCGCGGAAACCTCCTCGACCAATCCTGCCCGCTGTTAGTGATCGCGCCCAGTGTAGTCACGCTCGTTTTCCGCGGCGAACACGTCCAGGGGCCAAGCTGAAATGGTAAGGTTGCGAAGCGAGGGACACGCCACAACAATGAGCCCCCCAAAAATCTCTCATCTCCCCGAGGAGCAGGTGTGACTTCCTTCCGAGGCCCAATGCTGCGTCCGACCACCGGGCCGCTTGCCAAAATTCCGATCTATGCCACTCATGCGGACCGCGACTCCCTGCGAGCCGCTTGCCGTTTCAACGCCGAAGTCATGGACTTTCTGCGCCCGCACGTCCGGCCCGGCATCTCCACTGGCGCGATCGACCAACTGGCTTACGATTACACCATCCAGCACGGCCACACTCCGGCCTGCCTGGGCTACAACGGCTACCCCAACACCGTTTGCACCAGCGTCAACGAAGTCGTCTGCCACGGCATCCCCGACGACTACGTTCTGCGAGACGGCGACATCGTCAACATCGACCTAACGAGCATCGTCAATGGCTGGCACGGCGACTCCTCCGAAACATTTCTGATCGGCGAAGTTGCACCGCACGTAAAACGTCTCGTGCAAGCCGCGTTCGACGCGATGTGGATCGGCATCCACGCCATCAAGCCCTTCGGCCGAGTCATCGACATCGGCCGCGCGATCTATCGCTTCTCGAAAGATCAGGGCTACGAGATCGTCCGCGAGTTCCAAGGCCACGGAGTCGGCCGCAGTTTCCATCAAGAGCCCGGCGTCCCGCACTTCCCCGATCTGCAATCCGGCAAGGCCGTCGTCCGCCCCGGCACCTCCTTGACGATCGAGCCGATGCTCAACGAAGGCAATTGGAAAACCGAGATCGACAAATCCGACGGCTGGACCGTCCGCACTCAAGACCGCCGCCTCTCCGCGCAGTTCGAGCACACCATCTTGATGACCGAACGAGGCCCCGAAGTTCTCACGCTCACGAAGCACGGCCCCCAAGAAGGCCACAAATTCTGAGTCGCGATCTGCAACTGCAAGTAATCACCAACACTTCGCAACCGTCGCTTGCTGACACTCACTCAACTACATATTCTCCCGCCCTCGCGCACCAGCCCAGGTGGCGGAATTGGCAGACGCACTAGGTTCAGGACCTAGCGACCTTTACCGGTCATGGAGGTTCGAGTCCTCTCCTGGGCACTGAGAAATGGCTCCTGAAATCGTGCGAGCCGGTCATCGACGTGATTTGACCTGAAAGCCCCGGACACTCCGGGGCTTTTTCGTTTGCAAGCAACGGGAGAATCACAAGCGGTTCGTCTCGATTCAAAGTTTCATACAAGGCAGTCCGCCGTCGGCGTTTGACGATCACGGCTTGCCGGCGATGCGTTTGAGCATTTCCCGAACGGCGGCGAAGTCGTCTTTCACGATCGCGTCAAAGTCGCGGGGATGCACTGTGTCGGCGATGAAACCCAGAATGTTGCCAATCACTAAGCACCATTGTCTGATGCGATTGCAAAGTTGCATTTTCTCCAGGCTAAGCCCCTTCCGGTCCCGTTCCCATTCCGCGACTTTGGATTCCCAATACTCAACGTACTTCCGAACGATACGCGGCTCATCAATTTTGCCAGTGTCACCAACGTTGGCTGGGATTACGCGTTTGAGGAAGTCTTCCTTCTCTCCCAGCGAACGGCTGTGGACGTAGAACAACTCGGTCATGCAGTACGGAGAGAGCAGATACTTCTCGCTAAGGATCACCAAGACGGTGCCACCTCGTCCGATTGCTTTCATGAATGTTGAAATCAAGCTGCCGGGACGTAGCGTGCGGTCATCTTTGAGAACTTGATAGCCGTCGCGGTCCAGCATTCCACACAGACCCTCGACAGCCGCTTCACGTTTTCGACCGGCGTCCGATTGGTCGTCGCCCCAGGCATACGAGACGTAGATCGCTGGCTTGCCCGACGCTGGCAGATCGGAGCCGTCGGACATGACCAGTGAATGCAGGCCGTCGTTCTCAGCTCGTTCCGGTGAGTACGCCAACGCATCGTCGATGTCCGTTGCCGTCATTCGACGAGGCGGCTTCCGGGTGCGGACATTGCTGAGCAGTTCCGTCTCCGAAAATTCCTCCCACGAGCGGCTGACTTCCGGCGGCTGACCGATCGGCAGGCTGAGCAGTTCCTTCAGCACGGTTTCGAGCAACTCTCTCGGCCGTCCGCCGACGGCGCGGAACGTGACGGTTCCGTGGCCGGATTTTGGATCGACTTCGCTGCGGATCAGAGCTTGGCTGTCGGTGGTCTTTTCAAAGAACCAGCAGCCGTACTTCCAATACAGCGCGGCATCTCCCGCTTGCTGGCCCAACCGCGACAGGAAGCCGCGCAGAATCCCTTCATGCAGAAACCGATAGCGAACCTCAACGCGCGTCTCGTCGCCGTCTCCCTGCATTCGGCCGAGCAACCAATCCTGAGCGACCGACCATTCCGGCAACAGTTCGGGAGCGAGATATTCCCACTCAGATTCCTGCCGATCATTGGACACGTCGCGAACGCGGAAGCAGATGCCGCAACTTTCCATCATGCTCAGGAACAGTTCCTGTTCGGCGACGGAGAACTTCTGCCAGACGAGCAGTTCCAATTCGCGGCGGGTGAATCGGCCGTGCCGATTGAGCACCGGCAAGGTCCGTTGCCGATCGAACAGCGTGTAGATCGCTTCCAGCGCCCAGTTCTGGTCCAGGATGATTTCGTTCGCGAATAATCCGTGGCGATAGAACAGGACTCCGGTGCGATGCAGGTATTCCAGCAGCGCGTCCGGGGCTGCTGATCTTGTACCGGTTCGTTATGCAATCTGAGGTGACTACGATCCGTCTTTTTTGAAGAAAAACCGCCTGCAGCATTCAACAATCGAAGTAATTGCAACCCCACCAATTGCCCCACGGCCAGCGCGCATAGCTGGGTAGTGTGGGCGAGCTGGCGCGATTGCTGTTTGTATGGTATTCCTCTCCTGGAATTCGTCTGCGTGAGTTTGCTGGTCGTGTGACTGCGGACCGGAGCGCAGGAAACCAGACCAGGAGGTGTCG
>CAMDDX010000122.1 GCA_945893075.1 Planctomyces sp. SH-PL62
CGCCGCATCAAGGGCTACCGCGACATCCCCAAACTCATCGCTGCTCTTGAAGCCCTAACACTCAAACCCTCTACTCACCCACGAAAGATGTCTGCCTAACCCACTTCACCGCGCCACCAACTTTTCAACTACGGCAGGGACAACCTCCAGGGCAACGCCCTGGGTTGAAACAACACCAATCGTGGTTAAGCCCCAACGGGGCGCAACTCGCATGACATACCTGCAAGTTACGCCCCTTCAGGGCTGGAAACGTTCTCTCGATTGACTCACCCAGGGCGATGCCCTGGGCTTTCGAGTCACGCCCCTGTTGGGGCTGAAAACTGGAAGGCTGGTGACTCCTCAATGATTACCTGGCGATGTTGGCACGGCTTCAATGATTGAACGCGAACTCTTTCGAGTTGAGCAAGGCCCAGAACAGATCTCGGAACTTTTCGTCGCGGCTGCCGTCGCCGGTGAGCGTTTGGCGGATCGCATCGGCTTCGGCAGGAGTCGGACGACGCGCGAGGCAAGAGACGAAGAGTTCTTCGATCACCGCGTTGTCGTCCGTGGAAGATTTCAGCAGTTCGGCCAGTCGGCCTTGCGGAGCGGCGATCTTTGAGAGGATCGCGTCGCCGTTTTGCATTTGCAGAAGTTGCGGCAGCGTGATTTCTCCTTGGCGTTCGCAGGCACAGGCTGTCACTCGATCGGAGCGGCCGAAGGTTGCGAGGAAGTACGAACTCAAACCGGGATCGGGAAGCTGGATCGCTCGCACGCCGAGTGGATAGCTGGCGAACGATTCCGGAACTGAGGTCACATCGCTGACGGCATCGAGCAAGACCTCGGCCGGCAGACGGCGGGCGTAGTAGTGCGAATAGAAGCGTGTGTCGGTCGCGTTGGCTGGCGTCGTGGCTGATGTGAGTTGATACGCGTGCGAGTTGAGGATCAGACGCATGACTTGTCGCAGATCGAATCGGCTGGCGACGAGTTCCGTTTGCAGTGACTTGAATAACGCGGGGTTCGAGGGGGGATTCGTGGCTCGCAGATCATCGACCGGTTCGACCAAACCGGTGCGGAAGAAATGTTTCCACAACCGGTTCACGATCGCGCCGGAGAAGAACTCGTTCGACGGCGACGTAATCCAATTAGCGAGCACGACGCGCGGATTCTGTCCCGGCTCAATCGGCGTCGAACTGCGATCCAACGGGCGCGCGGCCAAGAACTGTCCGGTGCGCGGCTGGCCGACGCCGACTGGCCGAGCGTGTTGTTCGGCGATGCGTTTCTCGACATCCGCGATGCGGCGTGGGAACTCTTCTTGTTTCTTTTTGAGTTCGGCCAGTTGTTTCTCATCGGTCGTGTTTGGAATGGCGGCCTCAATGGTCGCGAGTTCTTTCTGCAAGCGTTCTCGTTCGCGCAGCAAGTTGTGGCCTTCGCCGGTGGTCGTGAGCAGTTGCGTGGTCCCTTGCTCGGGCGGCTTGCGATCGAAGCGGGCGCGGCTGAAGAAGCCGGCGAAGTGGTAGTAGTCGTCCTGGGTGTAACGTTCCAACGGATGATTGTGGCACTGAGCACAACCGATGCGCGTTCCGAGAAACGCCTGCGCGACCGATGCGACGACTTCGGATTTCTCGGCCTCGCCCTGTTCGCCGATTGTCACGATGAAATAGCCGATGGCCGGGTTGTCGGCGTTGTTCCCTTCCGCAGTGAGGATGTCTCGGCAGAGTTGATCCCACGGCCGGTTGGCGGCGATTTGCTTTCGCAGCCAAGCGTGAAACTGTCGCACGCCTTTTGTGCCGCGCACGTCGTGGTCGCGTTCTTTGCGGTTCTGGAACAGGTCGGCGAATTGCAGCGTCCAGAAGTCGGCGAACTCCGGACGTTGCAGCAGTTCGTCGATCAATTTGGCTCGTTTGTCGGCGGCGGTGTCGGCCAGAAAGGCTCGCGCTTCGGACGGTGTGGGCAGTGTGCCGATCGCATCGAGAAACACTCGGCGAAGAAACTCTTCATCTGAGGCCAGACCGGATGGTTCGATGTGTAGGACGGCGAGCTTGGCGAAGACGTGCGGATCAATCCCGCTCACGAGACTTGAAGCGGCGGGGTCGGGAGACCCGCGCCGAGCGCTCTCTCCAAACGGAATCGTGACGATGGCGGTCGCGACTTCGCCGTCGAAGGCGGCGACGATGGCGGTCTCTCCGGAACGGAGCGCGGTCAGCTTGCCGGCGCGATCGACTTCGGCGACGGCGGTGTCGTTGGCGGTGAAGCGTGTCAGCCAGGTGACGTCTCGTTTGCGACCATCGGTGTATTCAGCTTCGACGGTCACGGGCTGCGATTGGTGGGCGGACAACGTCGCGGCGCTGGGGGAGATCGTGAGTTTTGCGACGGTCGGTTCGTATTTGATCGGTCCGGGTGACCCCGCCTTCAGCCAGTTGAGCAGCAGTTGAGATTCACGGCTGCCGGCGTTGAGCAATCGGCCACCCGCATGAGGCACCGTGCCCAGCGGCTTCGAGACCAGCAAGCTGTCTTCCGGCCGAGTGCCGCTGATGCGTCGGCCGAAGAACTCGCGCGTGATCCAGAAGTGATCCCACTCCGGCGCGAAGCCGCGCAGCGAGAGTCGAAATCCATTCTGTCCGGCCAGCTTGCCGTGGCACGCGCCCTGGTTGCAGCCGAGCTTGGTGAGCAGCGGCAGCACATCGCGATTGAAGGAGGGGGGCACGACTGGTTCTTCCGCGCGCGAACTCGCGGCGAAAGACAACCAGATCGTGACGAGGACCAACGAGAAACCAAAGCGATTCATACGACGCTCGTCACTTCGAATCCAAGCTGAAAGCCCCGTCCCAGCCGTCGGGTGGCGAGTTGTCAAACTTGGCCATGTGCTTCAACAAGAATTGCTTGGGGCCATCTTCATCAGGGACCGCGTTGAGCCGTTCGATGGCTTCGCTCCACCTCCCTGCAATGACCATCTCCAGAGCGGCTTCGTAGTTGAGCATCGAAGTGTCAGTGACCAAGCACCCCTCCTCTTCGGGAGGGAGCAATTCGTGGACGAGCAGCGTCGTGTCCATGCCCTTCGGACGCAGGCGAGCCAGGCGTCGGCAGCGGCCTTGGTCCGGTGGCATCAAGCGGCGGACAAAGTTGGCGGTCGATTCGTCGATGCAGATGCCCACTCCGAATTGCCGCGTCAGCCCTTCGATGCGCGAACCTTGATTCACGATCGGGCCGAACACGCCGATCTTGGCCTGCTGCGTGGTGCCGATCTGTCCGGCAATCGCTCGGCCGTGAGCGATGCCGACACCGCAGGTGAAACCTTCCAGCAAACCTTGTTCTTCCAGCGGCAAGGCGAAGGCTTGCAAGATGGAAAACGCGGCGCGGCAGGCGGCCATTGGTCCGTCAGGCAACGGAGTGGGCCAACCCCAGAAGCCGAGTGCTGCGTCTCCTTGAAAGTCGGCGATCGAACCGTCGAACGCCAGGATGCCACCCGTCATCGCGCCCAGCGCGGCCTTCACACAATTCAGCAGCTTGTGCAAGTCGTCCTTCAATTGCTCGGATTTGCGTGAGAACCCGCGCACATCGCAAAACAGCACGGTGATGTCTCGCTCGGATGGTGCCAGGATGTCGCCCGCGCCCCCCTTCTTGGTCAGACTCTCAACCACCTTGGGGGAGAAGAATGCGGACAACTGCGACTTCTGATCCTGCAACGAGCGGACGGTGCGGATCGAGCCGATGAGCTGCGCGACCAGTTGCGTGAAACGGAGGTCGCCTTTCAGCGAATCTTCCGTGACGAAGTTGTTGTCTTCGCGGCCACCCATTCCCGACACGTACAAGCACCAGCCCACGCACGATTCCGCAGTGATCGGCGCGCAGAACGCCCAACCGAGCGCCGTGGCCATCGTGAACTGGCTGCTGTCGACGTCCCCCACGATGTGCATCACGCTTTCTCCGCGGCGGAGTGCCTTGCGGAGCAGGCGGCGGCTGGGCATGAAGCGGCCGTCGAAGTTGTCGCGGGTCTGCACGCGCATCATTTTGGGCTTGGGGATGGCCGCGTCCGGCTGGTCGTTCTTTTTCATTTCTTGGACATCGGATTCATCGAAGAGCGCGACCGCAATCGCGACGGCCGGCGGAATCGCGTCCAGCAGAAGTCCGCACAGCATCGACGCCAAATCGACATCGGTGGTCGATCCGGAAATCAGTCGCGGCAGATCCGAGAGCACTTCCATCTGCCGTTCGGTATCGCCGAACGACACGTCTTTGAGTTCGCTGGCCTTATAGGAATGCTCTTCAATGGCCTCGCTGGCATCGTCGGTCTCGAACTTTTCCTCGGGCTCTGCCTTGGCGACCGGTGTGGGCATCTGGATCGGCGGATTCGAATCGAGATCCGTGGTCTGAGCCTCAGCACTCGCCATTGGCATGTATTTGACATCGACGAAAAAGTTCGACTGCCCGATCTCGAAGGCTTCCGAACCACCGACCACCACCGCGCGCAGCGGCTCGCCCCGCAGCCGGATCGGGTTCGGGGCCGTGGCGAGGCAGGTGACTGACAGCCGTCCGTTCTGCCAGAGCAGGTCCGCGTGCTCGCGTGAGATGGACCGGTCCCATTCAATCGCCCAGCCGTTTGACGGAGCGCGGCCCAGCCGGATCGTCTGGCCTTCGATCAACTGCTGCCGCAGCATTTGCCCAACCGGCCCTTGGATGACCAGTTCCACCACTCCTCGATTTGGTTCTGCCATAGTTATTCGCCTTGAATACCGGACATTTGTCGGGACGAAACTTTCTGTCGTGACGACGACGACTCTTTTAATCTGCGGGACTCGGCATTTCGAGTCTGACGACTCTGTGAGTGCGAGGTCAAAAATGGTTCTCCGTCATTCGTGTTGTTTTCTGCGTCCAGTGAGCCGCAAGGCGCTAGCCGCGGGTTGTTTTCATTGACCCGCGGCTAGCGCCTTGCGGCTCACGAATTCGTTTTCAACACGAATGGCGGAAAGCCTCAAAAATCAGCCGCCGGTTGCATTCCGTGGGCTCATTTCGCGTCCAAGCTGAACGCGCCG
Organism: Planctomyces sp. SH-PL62; assembly: GCA_945893075.1. GTDB lineage: Bacteria > Planctomycetota > Planctomycetia > Planctomycetales > Planctomycetaceae > SXKJ01. The sequence goes on from CAMDDX010000122.1 coordinate 5,010, forward strand.
TCCCAGTCGGCGGGTGGCGTGTTGTTGAGCTTTGCCATCTGGGCCAGCAAGAACTGCTTGGGACCGTCTTCGTCGGAGACGGCGTTGAGCCGTTCAATCGCTTCGTTCCACTTCCCGGCAATGACGGCATCGAGCGCGGCTTCGTAATTGAGCATCTCCATGTTATTGACCTTGCTCGCGTCTTTTTCGGGGGGCAGCAGTTCATGGATTAGCAGCGGCGTGTTCATGCCCTTCGGACGGACGTGAGCCAAGCGCCGGAAGCGGCCTTCTTCCGGTGGCATCAATCTGTGGACGAAGTTGGCGGTGGCTTCGTCGATGCAGATGCTGACGCCGAACTGCCGGGTCAGCCCTTCAATGCGCGAACCTTGATTCACGATCGGGCCGAATACGCCGATCTTGGCCTGCTGCGTGGTCCCAATCTGTCCGGCAATCGCTCGGCCGTGAGCGATCCCCACGCCGCACGAGAACCCTTCCAGCAGACCTTTCTCCTCCGGCGGCAAGTCGAACGCCTGCATGATGGCAAATGCGGCGCGGCAGGCGGAGATCGGGCCGTCGGGTAACGGGGTTGGCCAACCCCAGAAGCCGAGCGCGGCGTCCCCTTGAAAATCCGCGATGGACCCATCGAACTTTAGAATGCCGCCGGTCATCGCGCTCAGAGCGGCTTTCACGGACTCCAGCAGCTTGTGCAAGTCGTCCTTCAAGTTCTCCGCTTTGCGCGAGAACCCGCGCACGTCACAGAACAAGATCGTGATCTCTCGCTCGGAAGGTGCCAGGATGTCGCCGGCTCCCCCTTTCCTGGTGAGGTTTTCGATCACCTTCGGCGAAAAGAACGAGGACAACTGCGTCTTCTGTTCTTGCAGCGTCCGGACCGTACGAATCGAGCCCATGAGCTGAGAAACCATTTGGGTAAAGCGGAGATCGCCTTTTAACATGTCCGCTGTGACTAAGTTGTCATCGTTGCGTCCGCCCGCCCCCGAAATGTACAAGCACCAACCGACGCAAGACTCTGCCGTTGCTGGTACGCAGAACGCCCAACCCAACGAACCGGCCATCGTAAAGACGCTCCCCTCGACGTCACTGGCGTCACCGACGATGTGCAGCGCGTTTTCCCCGTTCACGAGGGCATTGCGAAGTAGTCGCCGGCTGGGCATGAAGCGTGTTTCGTTGTCGTCCCGTGTTTGCACACGCATCAGTTTGGGTTTGGGAATCGCTGCACTTGGATCGCCGAGAGTTCGCTGCATCATTTGCACATCGGACTCGTCGAACATGGCCACCGCGACGGCTGTAGCCGGAGGAATCGCCTCCAAGATGATTCCACACAGCAAGTGCGCCAGTTCGGCATCGGTTTGTGTCGCCGAAATCAACAGCGGCAGGTGCAACAGCACTTCCATCTGCTGGTCGGGATCGCCGAACGCGACGCTGTTCAGATCGCTGGCCTTAAACGAGTGCTCCTCAATGACGTCGGCGAAATCCATAGTCTCCATGAATTCTCGAGGGGCGACCGAGCGTTTCTGGGAGGGAAGGACTGGTTCGGACGTAGGCGGAATGGGCTCATCGGTAGATTGATGCTCCTCTTGGGCTGCGGTGACGTAAGACACTGCGACGTAGAAGCTCGTCTTCCCGATTTCAAACGCTTCCGATTTTTCGACGACGACCTCGCGCAATGGCACGCCCCTTAGCCTGATTAGATTCGAGGCGGTGGGGCGACAGATGACGGTCAGCTTTCCGTCTTTCCAACACAAATCGGCGTGCTCACGCGAGATTTCCCGGTCCCAACTGATCGCCCAACCGATGTCTGGAGCGCGTCCCAGCCGCGTGACTTGGCCTTCGACAAACCGCTGGCGAAATGTTTCGCCCGTGGGACCATGAGCGACCAATTCCGCTACGGCGATCTTCGGTTTCGATGTTGATTTCGCCATGTTATTTTGCCTTGATCTCCATCCAAATGCCGGGGATGAAACTCCCCGTCGCGACACTCTTGTTTAATCCTCTGGGCTCCACTTTTCGAGCCTGGGCTGGAGATTGATACGCACGTTATATCGCACGGCCATCCGTCAGACCTTCTGGCGAGCGGGGCGGCGTCAGCCCCCCGGTGCAGTTGTCGCCGAACCGGGGGGCTGACGCCGCCCCGCTCGCCTGTTTCATTTCCGCGCGCGGTCCAAGGCTCACCCAGCCGGTTGCTGTCCGCGGGCTCATTTCGAGTCCAATCTGAACGCACCATCCCAGTCGGCGGGCGGCGTGTTGTTGAGCTTGGCCATGTGGGCCAGCAAGAACTGCTTGGGGCCATCTTCATCGGGCACGGCGTTGAGACGTTCGATCGCTTCAGCCCACCTCCCAGAAATGATCAAATCGACGGCGGCTCCGTAATTGAGCATTGCCAGGTTATCCACCGAGTTCCCATCGGCTTCGGGGGGGAGGAGTTCGTAGAGGAGCAATGACGTGTCCATGCCCTTTGGCCGGACGCGCGCCAGGCGTCGGCAGCGTCCCTCTTTCGGGGGCATCAAGCGGCGAACAAAGTCCGCCGTGGCTTCGTCGATGCAGATGCTGATGCCAAACTGCCGCGTCAGTCCTTCAATGCGCGAGCCTTGATTCACGACCGGGCCGAACACGCCGATCTTCGCTTGCTGCGAAGTGCCGATCTGTCCGGCGATCGCTCGGCCGTGAGCGATCCCGGCTCCGCACGAGAAGCCCTTGAGCAGCCCTTGTTGATCCGGCGGCAAGTGGAAAGCACGCATAATGGCCAGTGCGGCGCGACAGGCAGACATCGGGCCGTCGGGCAGTGGAGTCGGCCAACCCCAAAAGCCGAGTGCGGCGTCCCCTTGAAAGTCGGCGATCGATCCATCGAACGCCAACATGCCCCCCGTCATTGCGCTCAGTGCCGCCTTCACGCAGTCCAACAATTTGTGCAAGTCATTCTTCAATAGCTCGGCCTGGCGCGAGAACCCGCGCACATCGCAAAACAGAACGGTGATGTCCCGTTCGGAGGGGACGAGAATGTCGCCGGCTCCACCCTTCTTGGTGAGGTTCTCCATCACCTTCGGCGAGAAGAAAGCAGACAACTGCGTCTTGTGTTCTTGCAGCGTCCGGACGGTGCGGATCGAGCCGATGAACTGGGCGACCAATTGCGTGAAACGCAGGTCGCCCTTCAGGGAATCCGCCGTGACCAAATTATTGTTATCGCGGCCGCCCAATCCCGAGACGTACAAGCACCAACCCAGGCACGATTCCGTCGTGAGGGGAGCACAGAACGCCCAACCGAGCGCAGTGGACATCGTGAATTTGCTGCTTCCGCCCTCCCCCACGATATACATCACGTTTTCTCGACGGCGGAGCGCCTTGCGAAGCAGACGGCGACTGGGCAAGAAACGGCCCTCGTAGCTGTCGCGGGTCTGCACACGCATCATCTTCGGCTTCGGAATTGCCGCGTCCGGATCATCGCGCTGCTGCATTTCGTGGACATCGGATTCTTCAAAGAGCACAGCCGCGACCGCGATCGCCGGTGGGATCGCCTCGAGCAGCAGTCCGCACAGCATCTCTGCCAAGTCCTCATCACCGGTTGATCCGGAAATGAGTTGCGGCAGGTTCGAGAGCACTTCCATCTGCCGTTCCGCATCGCCGAACGACACGTTTTTGAGTTCGATGGCCGGATAAGAGTGCTCTTCGAGAAACTCGTCGTCCTCGTGGTCCTTGGTTTGAAACTCGTCCTCGGCGGTCGACAGCGCCCGACCCACCATTGTTTCGCGAGCGTTGGGTGGGGCTTGGCTCAGGGCATTCGACGTCGGGACAAATCCGCCATCGACATAAAACTTGGACTGCCCAATCTCGAACACTTCCGAACCACCGACCACCACCGAACGCAGTGCTTCGCCCCGCAGCTTGATCGGATTCATGGCCGCGACCAGACAGATGACGGTCAGGCGTCCGCGCTGCCAGAGCAAGTCCGCGTGCTCGCGCGAGATGGTCCGGTCCCAGGCAACTGCCCAGCCGACTGCCGGAGCACGCCCCAACCGCACGGTTTGCCCTTCGACGAACTGGTGCCGAACCGTTTGTCCGTCTGGTCCTTGGATCACCAACTCCGCCAAGCCTTGTTTCACTTCCGCCATGCCAGCTCGCCTTAAGTTCGATTCGATTGCCGAGGACGAAACTTCTCGTCGCAAGTCTGGCCTTCTTTATAGTCCTCGCGGCTTCACATTCCGAGCCAAGACAAGACGCGAGCGCGAGTCAGCATCAGCCGCCGGCCGTTGACCGCGGACTTATTTCGAGTCCAAGCGGAAGGCACCGTCCCAGTCGGCGGGCGGCGTGTTGTTGAGCTTGGCCATCTGGGCCAGCAGGAACTGCTTGGGGCCATCGTCATCGGGGACGGCGTGGAGTCGTTCCACGGCTTCATCCCACCGCCCGGCAATGACCCCGTCGAGCGCGGCTTCGTAATTGAGCATCGCCGTGCTATCGACCTTGGAAACTAACGTTTCAGGGGGCAGCAATTCGTGGACGAGCAACTGCGCCTCCATGCCTTTCGGACGGACGCGCGCCAAACGTCGGCAGCGGCCTTCGTGTTCTGGCATCAAGCCGCGGACGAAGTTGGCGGTCGCTTCGTCGATGCAGATGCTGACGCCGAACTGCCGCGTCAGCCCTTCAATCCGCGAACCCTGATTCACGATCGGGCCGAACACACCGATCTTGGCCTGCTGCGTGGTCCCAATCTGTCCGGCAATCGCTCGGCCGTGAGCGATGCCCACGCCGCACGAGAATCCTTCCAGCAGCCCCTTTTCTCCCGGCGGCAAGTCAAACGCCTCGATGATGGAAAATGCGGCGCGGCAGGCGGACATCGGTCCGTCGGGCAGCGGATGGGGCCAACCCCAGAAGCCGAGCGCCGCGTCCCCTTGAAAATCCGCGATGGACCCATCGAACTCCAGAATGCCACCCGTCATCGCGCTGAGAGCGGCTTTCACGCTTTCCAGCAGGCGGTGCAAATCGTCCGTCAATTCTTCCGCTTTGCGCGAGAACCCGCGCACGTCACAGAACAGGATCGTGATCTCTCGCTCGGAAGGAGCCAAGATGTCGCCGGCTCCACCCTTCCTGGTGAGGTTTTCGATGACCTTCGGAGAAAAGAACGAGGACAACTGCGTCTTATGTTCTTGCAGCGTCCGCAGCGTCCGAATGGAGCCCATGAGCTGAGACACCATTTGCGTAAAGCGAAGGTCGCCTTTCAACATGTCCGCAGTGACTAAGTTTTGCTCGTCACGTCCGCCCGACCCAGAGACGTACAAGCACCAGCCGACACAAGACTCCGCCGTAATTGGGACGCAGAACGCCCAACCGAGCGAACTGGCCATCGTGAAAATGCTGCCCCCGACGTCGCCGACGATGTGCATCGCGCTTTCCCCCTTCACGAGGGCTTTGCGAAGCAGTCGCCGGCTGGGCACGAAGCGGCCTTCGTAGTTGTCCCGTGTTTGCACGCGCATCAGCTTGGGGTTGGGAATCGGGTCGTTCGGTGCGCCGCGCGAGAGCTTCATCTGTTGCACGTCGGATTCTTCGAACATCGCCACCGCCACGGCGGTTGCCGGAGGGATCGCCTCCAAAATGATTCCACACAGCAGGTAGGCCAATTCGACATCGCTTTGCGCCCCCGTAATCAGTCGCGGCAATTTGGAGAGCACTTCCAATTGCCGCTCGGGATCGCCGAACGCGACGCTGCTCAGATCGGCGGTTTTGAAAAAGTTCTCCTCAATGACGTCGACGACCTCCTTGGTCTCGAACACTTCCTGAGGTGCATCCACATGTTTTTTGGAGTGTGGGTCTTGTGCCGTTGTCCGCGGCATCCGAATGGTCGGCGGGGGATTCGCCTCCAGGGTTGGGCTCACCACGTTGGCGGCGGAGACGTACGTCACATCGACGAAGAAGCTCGATTGACCGATCTCAAAGGCTTCCGACCCGCTGACCACAATCTCACGCAGCGGCGCGCCCCGCAGGCGGATGGGATTGGCGGCGGTGGACAGACAAGTGACGGTCAGCTTTCCATTTTTCCAGCAGAGATCGGCATGCTCGCGTGAGATCGACCGGTCCCAACTGACCGCCCAACCGCTGGCCGGAGCGCGTCCCAGCCGCGTGACTTGGCCTTCGACAAATTGCTGGCGAAATGCCTGGCCCGCCGGACCTTTGACAACCAATTCCGCCACGCCTCGCTTCGCTTCCGCCATACCTACCGTCCTCTGCTGCCAATGGTCATGCCCGGAGTCGGCACACGGCAGCGATGACATTCTTTTACTACGGTTCACGCGGCTTTTCGAGCCTGTACCTTGGAAGACTATGACTTACGGACCAACACGGCTTGTCGATTTGTCCGATTACGTGGACTGCGCCGGCTTCCCAGCCCGAGGTGTCAGCGAGGAATCACCGGATTCCGTCGGCGCGTTGTCGATCGCCGTGGCGAAAGACGAGTTCCACGAGTTCACCGGGGCGGGGTTGTAGGTTTTTGGGGAGCGAGACGCGGACCGGAAGTCCCCATTCGGCGATACGCGGATCGCGAAGTTGTTGTGGCGGGATCGGCTCGAATTGCGGGCCAACGTGTTCCACGGTCGTGTCGGCCGCAACGGTTGCCGAGTTGCGCAAGCGGACGCGGACCTCATCGCCTGCTTGCGGCCGCAGCGCTTGATCGGATCGTAGATAGCTGACGATGTACCGGCGACTTTCCGACGCGAGCGTCATCACCGGGTCGCCGAGGCGCAGTCGCTGTCCGGGCCAAGCATGAATTGCCGCGACTTGTCCGGCAAACGGAGCGCGGATTTGGAGTCCGTCGATCTGCTGCTGCACTTCGGCGATGCGCGACGCTTGCGTCGTGATCGCGGCTTTCAACGGGGCCAGCAACGGAGCGATCTCCGGCATCTTCAGGTCGGGGTAATCGTCGAATCCTCCGGCCGCGAGATCGAGTTGTCGCTGCTCTTCGGCCAGCGTTTTTTCGTTGGCGGCGATGCGTTGAGCGACCTCGTCATGCGCGAGTCGAGTGCTAATCGCGTCCAATTCAGAAGCCGCTCGCAACTGCGGCGAGGATTGGCGAAAGAGTTTTTCAGTTCGCTCGGCGATTGCCGACAGACGTTGTACCAGCACTCGGTCGGAGGCGAGTTGCACTTGTTTCTCTAACACCAGAATTCGGCGTTGCTCCCGTTTCCACGCCAGTCGAATCGTCTCGTGCAAGTGATCACGCTGCTGGTTGAAGAAGTCCAAAGTCAGTTTCGCGGCGGCGGCATCGACCTCCGCCTTCAGGCGTTCCAGTTCCGCATGTTGTGTGACGAGTTGCAGCGACAGCAGCCGAGCATCCAGCCGAGCAATGACCTGTCCTTGCTCGACGGAGTTGAACAGTTCCCAGCGGCGACCGTCGTGAGGCTCGGCCAGCAGGCCGTCGGAGCCGGACGCGACGATCGCGCGGATGGCCTCGACTTCGCCCAGCGCATGTGGCGACGTGATGTCCTGCTGCCACATCCACAGCACGAGCGAGAGACCGAAGGTTGGCAATTGGCAAACGTCGTGTTTATCGTGCTGCCTCACTTCCCTCCCCTCTCACAGGAGCCAGTCATGCCGAATCAAGTCTCGTTGGAACAGATCGAACTCGCGGAACTGACGCAGTCCGTGGATAACGGCCGAGCCGCCACTGATCCGTTCAAGTTGGTGGCGGCGTTCCGGACGCTGTTGGATACCCTGCTGGCGGACTTGAAGACCAAGGACGCCGCCACGCTGACGAGCGAAGGCGATCGCGCCACCGCGTCGGCCAATGTGCGAGTGGCTCTCGAACAACTCCAGAAGCTGCTGCGGGACGGGTACAACTTCGTGCAGGGCTTGGGGAGCTTTGCCATCACCGACGCCGATCGGATCGGGTTGTTCACGGCGTATGGTTGGGAGAGCGGACTGGTCGGTGCCTTCAGCGACGCGCGGATCGAGTCGCTGGCGAATCAGGCGATCACGGTCACGCCCACGATTGCCGACGCGACGCATCGGTATCCGGCGGCGTTGCTGACGTTGATCACCGCGCAGCTCGCGAGCGTGAATACGAACCAGCCGATCGCCACCGGCGGCTCGGCGCAGGGGGCGACCGACGTGCGAGACGCCGCGCTGGCGCTGCTGCTACTGATCAATGCGCGGGTGCGGTTCTTCTACTGCTCGGCGAGCGACGATCTGGACCAGACGCCGGAACTGGTGAAGATCGGCCGCCAACCGCGTCGGGACTCCGGAGCCGCCGCCGCGCAACCGCTCCCCGCCGCCCCCCGGCCCGGCCACGTTGGATGCCGTCGCTCTGAGCCTGACCGTGTCGGCCCTGCCCGACCATGCGACGACGCTGCGAGCCTTCCGCCGCCCCGCCGGTGGGACCGCCGAACTGGCCGGCACCTCGGCCACCACCACCGTCTCGCTCACCGACCTCGGCCCGCTGACCACCGGCGTCACCTACGAGTTCTGGCTCGTCGGCCACAACTCCCAAGGCGACGGCCCCCAGAGCAACCACGTCTCGCATCTCGCGACATGACGTGAGGGAGGGGCCATCGTTTTCGTCTTACGAGTTGATTTCCATGGCGTAAACAATAAAGCTCGGTATTCTGCGGTGCCTGATCCTTCGCTTGGTACTCCAGTCAACTCTCAAAAGTCCTTCAATTTCGGGAGTATCTTCATCTAGCCTTCACGTTTCGCCGAGCAGCCTCCGCGCGGCGCGTCCTGGGGCATTCCAGCGAAAGTATTTTCGTGGAAACCAGGGCAGAATGCCCGAAGTATTTGTCGTGCGGCCGAAATCTCGGTCAGTGATTTCCTTGAAATCTGGTGATTCTTACTCGAGCCGATCTCGAGTTTGGTGTTGGTTTCATTCCGTTCGTCCCGATTGTCACAGGAGTCTCGTCATGTCGCTGAAACGTCGTGGATTCACTCTGATTGAGTTGTTGGTGGTGATCGCCATCATCGCCGTCTTGATCGCATTGTTACTTCCCGCAGTCCAGCAGGCGCGTGAGGCGGCACGCCGGAGCCAGTGCCGGAACAACCTGAAGCAAATCGGACTCGCGCTGCAAAACTACCACAGTTCGTTGAATGTCTTTCCTCCCGCGTACGTTGCCACGATCGTTCCCACTTCGCCAGCGACGCTCAATACTTCGGAAGTCGGCATGTGGGCCTGGGGGACGATGGTCCTGCCGTACATGGACCAAGCCGCGTTGTATGCCAAATTGGGGCCTGGGAAAAAACTGCTGCAGAATGTTGCAGCAGACGTGGCTGGCGGGGGCCGGGCCGCTCTTCAAACGCCGTTGGCGGGTTTTCGATGCGCCAGCGATACCGGTCCGATTCTGAACAACTTCGATAACACCATTGGCAACAATCCGATGGCCGGCAACCAATACTCCCGATTCATCACGGATGGGGCGGGCAAGATTCCCATCGCCACATCAAATTATGTGATGTGCGCGAACGCCGGAGACAGCACGACTCCCGCGGCTTTCGCCGGCCAATACGGACCGGCTCTGGGACTCGGGGCGATGAACTCGAGTGTTCGCATGGGAGACATTAAGGATGGCTCCTCTAATACCTTTGCCGTCGGTGAGCGAGCGTGGCAGTTCAAGGATTTGCTGGCGGGTGCCGGAGTCATTTACGGTCACAGTGCGTCACCTCTGGCGAATATCGATCAGAGTACCAGTTACAACGTCAAAAGCTCTGGGACGAATGTAATCGGGATTACCTACGATGGGCTCAACTGGAATACGAATAATCGAGGGCACGCGGGCCGGGCTTTCAGCAGCCCTCACACGGGAGGGGTCTTTTTCGTGATGTGTGATGGAGCCGTCCGCTTCATCAATGACAACATCAGTCAAAGAAAAGGAACCGTCAGCATCGCTCCCTATCCCGCTGACATCGTGACCCACACCTTAGGCCGGCTGGCTTGCCGCAATGACGGCAAGCCTGTGGGTGAATTCTAGGACGCATCCCCGAGGTTCCGGTGGACGCGTCTGTCCGTTCATCACGGTGCGCCGTGATGAACGGTTTCTTTTCGGCGGCCGTCGCATGTGGATTGCGGCTGGCGTTGTTAGAGGCAGTTTCCAAAGTCGTCCGACGCGCGAATGGCCGACACACTTGAACAAACAGGAGTTGACGACATGACGACGATCGTAAAGCGGTCCTGGGTGCCACTGCTGATGGCAGTCTCCCTCTGCAGTTTTGGTTGTGGCGGAGGTGACTTGCCTGAATTGGGGACGGTGAAGGGCAAAGTCACCATGGATGGAAAGCCGCTGGCTGGCGCGATGGTTCAATTCCATCCGCTGGCCGAGGGCCGGCCTGGGTCGGCGGTCACCGACAAGGATGGGAACTATGTCTTGATGTACGATGGCGGCGTCAAAGGGACCAAGGTGGGGACCAATAAGGTCGAGATCAACACGTTCTGGCCGGATGGCGAACCGGGAGAAGGACAATCGGAAACGATTCTTCCGAAATACAATTCGGCATCAACCTTGAAAGAAGAGATCAAGAAGGGGAGCAATACGTTCGACTTCGCACTGCAATCGAAGTAGGCCGATGATCATGCCCACCACAAATCGCATCCGCTGGTCGTTGTTCGTCGCTGCGTTCGGCATGATCGTCGCCGCGTTGGGCGTGTTCGTCTGGGGTCGCGGTGAAAGGTCCGGGTTGGGACCGATCGCTGCCGGTTCGAGTCCGGCATCGAATGCACTTCGCGCCAAGATTCAAAACCTGAAGGGTTTCGTCAGCGTTGACGACGAGAGCCCGGACAAGCTGGTGGCTGTCAACCTTGGCAGCACTGCCCTGACCGATTCCGAGATGGCGTTCCTGGCAGGAGCGACCGGGCTTCGGGAATTGCACCTGTTCGGGACGAAGATCACTGATCAAGGGCTGGCGCATGTGCGGAATTTGACCGACCTGCGGATTCTGAATCTCAGCAATACTCAGGTCACCGACGCGGGGCTGTCGCATCTGGAAGGATTGACTGACTTGCGGATTCTGAACCTCAGCGACACCCAGGTGACCGATGCTGGGCTGGAGCAATTGAAGGGGATGATCGAACTTCAAACATTGAACCTGCATGGGACCAAGGTCATTGGGCCCGGTCTGTCGCACCTGGAAGGGATGTCCGGTCTCCAGGAGGTGTGGCTCAGCAATACCAAGGTCGGCGATGAGGGACTGTCGCACTTGGAGAGATTCACCAAACTCCGAATCCTGGACCTCGGCAACACTTCGATTACCGACGCTGGGCTGGTGAATGTTCAGGGGATGTCGGAACTCCAGGACTTGTTGTTCGGCGGCACGCAGATCAGCGACGCCGGGCTAGTGCATCTGGAAGGACTCGTCACGCTGTTGCGGCTGCGGCTGAACCATACCAAGGTCCGTGGCGACGGACTGGCACATCTGAAGAGCATGTCCGTCCTCAAGGAGTTGGATCTCAGGGGCACGCAAATCGACGACGCCGATCTGGTGCATATGCTCGTCTTAACCAAACTCCAAGTGCTGGAGGTCGGTGAGACTCAGGTCACCGCCGGCGGCGCGAGGAATCTCAATAAGACACTGACAAGCTGCTTCATTCCTCCATTCTCGACCCTGGATTACTAATCCGCTGCGTATCGCGTCGCGGATTGAGACCTGAGTCATCGGTCGCCATGAATGTCATCCGTTACTTGCTGTTGGCCGTCGGCCTGCTGTATCTCGGCTCGGCTCCTGCGGAACGTGCGGACTCGTTTCGCGTGTTGCCCTACGTGCAGAATCCGGCACCAGACGCGATGACGATCCGCTGGCTTTCGACCACCGAGGAACCGGGAGTCCTCATCGTGGAAACTCTGAAGGGCTCGCGCGAGTTCCGCTCGCGGCCCAAGCTCGCGAGCGCACTGGCCTTCAATCCCTTCCAGCCGGAACCGGGAGGTCCACACCCCGGTCTTCCCTGGCTGCACAGTATTCGCGTCACCGATCTGACACCGGGAGCAAAGTATGCCTACCGCGTCCGTCAAGGAATGCAGCAATATGCCGGCACTTTCAAAACAGCACCCGCAGACGATCAGTCGATCCGATTCATCGTCTATTCCGACTGCGAGACCGAGCCCGAATCGACGACCAGCCCGCCCGTCGATTGGCCGGCACCGACGGGCAGCAATCGGCCCGAGGGGCTGACTCGATACCTCGCCGATCAGACCACCGGTTGCCGCGAGAATTGCAAGCTCATTGTCGCGCGACAACCGGATTTCCTCGTGGTCGCTGGCGATCTTGTTGAAACCGGTGGCGAGCAACGCGACTGGGACGAATTCTGGCGGCATCACGCGGGAGATTACGGCACGATCGCCAGCAGCGTGCCCCTCTTCGCCGCGCTCGGGAATCATGAAAACTACGCTGGTCCCGGCGGCGGCTATTCCGCTCAAGGAGCGAACTTCGCCACTGATAAATTCCTGATGTACTTTGACGTGCCCGACAATCAGGCCACGGATCCGAAACATCGCGGGCGCTATTACCGCATCGACTACGGACCGATCACACTCATCACGCTCGATTCGAGCGACGGATTGCCGGACAAATCGGCCTCCGACACCAACCATTCACTCACCGCCAGTCAGGCTCCCGATTTCAACCCCGGTTCCGAGCAATACCGCTGGTGCGAACGGCAGTTGGCCGAGGCCCAGCAGAAGAGCCGCTTCACCTTCGTGCAATTTCACCACACGATGTACGGCTCGGGACCGCACAGCATTCCGTTTGGAAAACCGAATTTCTCCGGGCAGTCCGGAATCGCCATGCGAGTGATCCAGCCGTTGCTGTTTCGCTACGGCGTCGATGCCGTTTTCTCAGGCCACGATGAGATGTTCGAACGGTCGCTGGTGCCGGGGACGGAAACCCTCGCGGACGGCACGACCCGTCCGCACGCGATCCACTTCTACGATGTCGGAATCGGCGGCGACGGACTCCGAGGCCCATCGGCAGGCTACGACAATCCCTACCGCAAGTTCCTCGCTCATGAAGACGCACCGGAAGTCTGGGACGGAAAGCGACTCGACTCTGGCGGCAAACACTACGGGCACCTCGAAGTCAACGTTGCCGCCAACGCCAAGGGAGACTGGCAGGCGGAACTGACGCCGGTGATTGTGTTCCCAATGATGAACTCGCGAGGCGAAGTCATTGGCTGGGAACGCCGCATCTACAAGGATGTGGTGATCCTCACGTCTCCTTCGAAGAGGCTGCCAATTAAGAAGAGTTGATGCAGATTGACCGGGTATCTTCGGTCCACCTCGGTACGGGACCAGAGACCCGCGCATAACACGCCTGCCCGACAGACTCACGACCGGTATCGACGTAAGTGCTCGCCGGGGCGGAAGGGTCAAAATGACGTAAGCCCAAGCCGGTTGCCATGAACCTTGGGTCCGGACCAGCGCCAACCGAGGTGTTTGCCAATCCGGAAGGGTCCGGATTGATAAACACCGGCGCGTTTGCCTCTCCGCGCTCGGCGCGGGTCTCCCGACCCCGCCGCTGGGCTGGACCGCAGGTCTCCCCGAATCGTTGGAGACCTGCGGTCGTCCGAGTGCGGGGGCGGGAGACCCGCGCACAGCGCGCCAGAAACTGTTCCCCATCCGGCTGGTGAGCCTCGACCGCATCCGCGACTGGAGCTGCTTCGACGCCGACACCGGCAAGTGTAGACGGCTCTCGCCGAGAGCCGCTTTTCCGCTCTCGGCGAGAGCGGGCTACACTCACTCCGCGAATACCACATCCCCGACTTCTCGAACTGGAACAACCACGGCGCCTTCGAGTCCGCCTTCGCCGACCTGCTGCGTGATCAGCGCGCTCAGGCATGAATTCCGACCCTGCGTTCGTCGCCACGCGCGAAGAGAAATTGACTGAAGTGTGGCCGTGACGTGGAATGTTCCTGTGATAGAATCCTGCCATGAACACCACTCTCCTCGATCGCGTCATCGAACCATTCGCCGAATGTCTGGCGACGGCCGCCGCCCGGAAGATCGTGGCGCTGCGTGCCGATGCCGAGATGCAGACTCGCGTCGATGAACTGGCCGACAAAGCGAATGACGGACAACTGACGGACGAAGAACGAGCCGAGTACGACCGGTATCTCGCCGCGTTTCACTTCGTCACGATCATGCAGGCTCGGGCGCGTCGGCTGCTCGACCAATCGGCGGCCTGACAATGGACGCGGCCACTCGTCAGCGCGTGCGACAGCGAGCGAACCAGCGGTGTGAATACGGCCGCCTGCCACAGTCCGCCGCGCCCTATCTGAGCTTTCATATCGAGCATATTCGCGCGTCGCAGCATGGACTGGACGATTCACTCGACAACCTGGCCCTCGCCTGTCCGGACTGCAATCGCCACAAAGGCCCCAATCTGTCGTCCATCGATCCGGACACGCAGCAGTTGGTTCCACTGTTCAATCCGAGAACCAACCTGTGGGACGAGTGCTTCGATCTGGAGGGGCCGGTGATCGTGGGACTCAATCCCGTCGGACGAGCGACGGCCAGACTACTTGCCATGAACGACGACGTCCGAGTCGAAATGAGAGCCGAGTTGCAGACGACCGGCAATTGGTCGCTAAATCTTCCAAGAGGTCGTGAGTGATCCCGAAGAAGTGGGTGAAAGCCGTTCGTCGGGTCGGCCCTGTTGCTGGGGCGAGACGTCGGACGGCCGATACCTGTTGTGCGTGTTTGAGAAGATTGACGAAATGACGATCCTGCCGATCACGGCTTACGAGACTCGCCGCCGCGGCGAATGAGGTGCCGACCATGACCACCAAGAACGTTTCTCCTGAGTTGTTGGAGCAAGTTCGCCGAGATCGCGAACTGATCGCCGCCGAATTGCCAGAACTGGAGGAACGCCACCAGCGCATGGTCGAGGCGAAATCCGAAGACACTTTTTCCGGCCATCTCCGGCAGGCGATTCATGGCAGCCGCCGATTGGTGCGTGAGATCGCGGCCGAGGCAGGAATTCCGTCGCAACAGCTCTGTGAGTTCCTCGAAGGAGCACGCACACTCCGTTCCGACGTCCTCGACCGACTCGCTCAAGCGGTTGGTGCGAGCATCAGCATTCAGCCGACACGAGTTGGCACCAGGTAATGCCATTTGAGTTCGCTCGGCGGCTGCACGAGAAGATGCGTGGCGAAAAGCTGCGGGTTTGGTTCGCTCCGGAAGACATGCAGGGGGGCCAAAAACTCATCGAGCAAATCGACCGGGCCATCCAGGTCAACGACCTCCTGCTGCTGCTGCTCTCGGAGCACAGCAGGAACAGCGAATGGGTGAAGACCGAGATTCGCAAAGCTCGCCAGGCCGAACTCGCGCTCGGCGCGGGTCTCCCGACCCCGCCGCTGGGCTGGACCGCAAGGAGGGAGCCGGAAAACGAAACGTGCGCAGTAGGACAAAGTCACGTCGGTCCTGAGTTTCTTGTGCTTCGCGCCCAGCTCGCCACACCGGGATGGGTGTGCCAATTTTGGCTGGCGCGATGAATAAGGAGCTGTCAGAATGAGGTTAGAAATGTTCGGAACCTCTTTCTGGAGTCGATCATGGATGATGTGCCACAAGTGAAATCAGGGTTGTTGATGCCAGCGGTTCGGGAGCAGGT